>JBGCEI010000092.1:0-5293 GCA_045106295.1 Cyclobacteriaceae bacterium | reverse complement strand
TGCCTTACTATGGTCATTAATTAGGTTAAACATCGATGTATTAACCTATTTTTCTTTTGATTCTACGCTCAATAAATCGAGTCTTCCCTTTCCGTACTTTGATAGTCAATTCCTGATATTCTTCTTCTGCTAACAGACTGTTTACATTCTCTTTTTGATTGATTCTTTCTACTCCATCTATGAATGTTACGTTTCCGTGCTGATCAAAAAAAAGCCTTACCGAATGATAAGGCTTTTCTGCTATAAATTCTCTTAACTGAGCAAGATTTTGATCGTTCAGTTGATTCATGCGCTATTTTTTAATTAGCTGTTCCTGTAAAATAATGACTCTATCTTTCAATTGGTCAGCCTGTTCTGATTTATTTGCTAGTAATTCTTTAAGTTGTTGAATTTCTTTTTGTTGTCCCTCATAAGCTGATGTACACAAAGTCAACTCCTCTTTTAATTTGACATTTTCTTTTACTAATAAAGAACCTTCTGTACTGCCTCCTGATCCCTGTTGATAGAAGACTTCTCCTTCCTTTTTTTCTAACTGAACATTCCCAAAGAATCCATCACTATTGATATTGTCAGCGCTAAACGCTTGTCCAACATTCTCAAAAGAAACTTTCTTCCCTCCTTTATCCAATTGGTAATAAAAAGGAGCTTCTTTTCGTACAAACCAATTAAAGTCAATACCAAAAACAATCGCTGTTTTAATTAATTGCTGAACGGTGACCGAACGTCCTGCTATTCTAATGTTAGTCATCGTAGAGGTATTCGCTTCAATCATACGTTGAAAGCTCATGTCACTACTCGGTTCTTTGTCTCGGTATACCGCTTCTTTTTTGATGACTTCTACCGCTTCTAGAAAGCGTAAATCAATAGGTTTTAACTTCTCTTTTGCTTTATCACTGATTTTAATCTCTGACATACGAGTCATTTTGGTTGAGTTTTATAAACACGATAAACATACTATGACACCATAATAGCTCTGTTTACAAACCAAAAGTAAGCATAAATAAAATAAAAAAGAAACTACATAAACACAATATGTTTTATTAATAAAACATATTGTGTTTATAATAATTTATTTTAATTACTTTTGCTTTATAGAAATTCAGTTACCACTCAATCATTCTCAGCCTTATGGAACAAAAAACAAATAGTAAAAGTGATATAAACAGCATGCAACATGAAAAAATAATCAAACTACTTCATGAAGCTCCAATTGGAAGTATGAGAAACCTGGCTACAAAAAGTAAAACGAGCATGACAAGTGTTAATAGATTCATTAAGGGAGAACCGATGCGTGGTATTACTTATGATAAGATATACGACACCATTATTTCTATTGCTACAGAAGAGAAAGAGAAAGAAAGAATGCGAGAGGATCAGATGAATGACCTTTTAAATAATGGGTAATTCAGAGCAATCGATTCAATTAATACGTGACTACCGCCAGGCAACCAAAGAAATGGGGATAGCCATACACAATTTCAAAGATGTATACCTAGAAGGAGAAGACCATAAAGATATTCGAATCGCTAGAGAGAATGCATTGGAATTACTGGAGGTCTGGTCGAAAACAGCACAAAAGCTATTATCAGCATTAAACTAAAAAAAAAAATAAAAAAATGAGTGAAGGAAAGCTAGATCCTAAGGATATGCAAAACGAAATTAATCGACTAAATAAGCATATCCAACAACAAGACAGGTGCAGCGGTGTCTTTGCTCACATGAACAGTATGCAGTGGATGAAAGAAAGTAACCTAAGACCTATTCCTAAAATGTTATTCAGTGAGTTTTGGTATGAACAGGAAATCTGTATTCTCTTTGCGGATACCAATGTAGGAAAGTCAATCTTGGCTGTTCAAATAGCCAATAGTATCAGTAAAGGAATTCCCATTGTAGGTTTCAAACTAGAAGCTGAAAAACAACAAGTCATCTACTTTGATTTTGAGTTATCTGATAAGCAATTTGAAGGAAGGTATTCTAAAAATTATAACGACCATTATCCATTCGATGACAATCTCATTAGAGCAGAGATTAATTCAGAAGCGGAAATCCCTAAGAAGTTATCATTTGAGGAGTATTTGAATGAGTCCCTGGAATTGATCATTGAGAAGTTAGACTCTAGGGTTCTCATTATTGATAACATGACGTACTTACGTAATGAGACAGAGAGAGCAAAAGAAGCTCTCCCCTTAATGAAACATCTTAAGGCACTTAAAAGTAAGTACAACCTATCTATACTAGTATTAGCTCATACACCAAAAAGAGATTTAAGTAAACCAATCAATAGAAACGATTTACAGGGAAGTAAGATGCTGATCAACTTCTGTGACAGCAGCTTTGCTATTGGAGAGAGTGTGACTCAAACAAATCTTCGTTACCTCAAACAGATCAAACAACGGAATACGGAACATTTATATGATACAGGAAATGTAATCGTCTGTCAAGTAAATAAACCGCATAATTTTTTACGCTTTGAATTCTTAGAGTTTGGGGATGAACGAGAACATCTCAAGGAATACAATCGATTGGATCAAGAACAACGGCTATCAGAAGCACAGGAGTTACGTAAACAAGGGAAAAGCAATAGGGAGATTGCTCGAGTCTTCCACGTTTCGGAAGGAGCGATTAGAAAGTGGTTTAAAAAAGCAGGTGATGAAGACAATCAATAAAAACCAGTACAATCATCAGGGTGCGTACCATACGGGAAAGCACCAAAGTACGCAGGTACGCACCTCTTTTGTAGTTCTCATTTTACAAAAACAGCTTTACAAACTCAAAAATAGGGTTTACAATTTTGTCAACGATTTTAAAAGTACGCACGAAGTACACTTTAAACTGAAAGTGCGTACTTTTTGGCAAAGAGAAAAGAATGATTCAGTTCAAAAAGATAGAAATGACAGAGAAAGGGTTAAAAGTGATTCCCATAGTGTAAACAGGAAAAAGTGCTTTTATTCTATTGACACCCTGTTTTTAGGAGGTGTATATGATTCTGTTTACACCTTTGTAGGTCTTAGACAGGTAAGAACAGGAAGGATATTTTACTGCGTACCTGCGTACTTTGAGTACTCTCTTTTTGGTACGCACTTTCACCGTTTAGTGAGAAGTTGGTTAGTACTATTTAGCATTGAAAATGGCTCTCAAGCTCTTTATTCTCTATTTCCTACTTGTAAACAGTCGTTTAATAGGCTATCGTAATGGGTACGCACCGCTACATATTAGAACCGTACTCTGGCAAAGCTAGTCGTTTCCAGTGTCCAAGCTGTCAGCATAAGCGCAAGACGTTTACTCGATACATCGATACGCAGTCAGGCAATAATTACGCAGGAGAACAGTTTGGAAGATGTGACCGACTCATTAAATGTGGCTATGCTAGGACGCCTAACAGCGAAACCCGGACGCTGGGTAGCGAATTAATGAATCGAGAAAGAGTAGTAAATAATAAAAACAGGACTAGTCCTGCTTCATACATTCCTAAAGAAAAATTCTTAAGTCACATTCGAATTGGTTTGCCTTATAGTGAGCAGTTGAGTGCTAATCCATTCTTTCAGTATTTACATGAGTTATTTAATACGCATGGAGAAGGAGAAAAAATAGTCTCTGAGTTAATTAGAGCCTATTACATAGGTACGGGAGACCGTAAACAAACTATCTTTTTTCAGCTAGATCAATTCAATAAGGTACGCAGTGGGAAGATCATGAGCTATGATGCGAAGACAGGCAAGCGTATAAAAAGTAAGGGGGCATACTGGTTGCATACGACTATTCCTGATTTTAATCTGGTGCAATGTCTTTTTGGAGAACATTTACTTCGTAAACATCGAAATAAGCCTGTAGCGATAGTAGAAAGTGAGAAGACTGCCATTATTGCAAGTGTGTATTTACCTGAATACAATTGGCTGGCTTGTGGCAGTTTACAAAGTTTGAAAGCGAGTAAATACACTGATATTCTTACGAATAAGCATATTATCCTTTTTCCTGATTTATCTGCACCAGTAGAAAACCGTCCTTCGGCTGTTTCTATCTGGAAAAAAGAAAGTAAACAGTTTGAGTATGCGGCGAGTATTCAAGTTTCTACGCTCTTAGAGGAGTTAGCTTCTCCTCTACAAAAAGAAAAGGGCTTGGATATAGCTGATTTCTTAGTGCAGTTTGATTATGTGGCCTATCAGCAGCAGTTTAGTTCTGTAAATAAGAAGAATCAGTACGCATCGTTTCAAAAAGCATCACATATCCCAATAGAGGATTATAAATACGGTTTACATCAAAAGAATGGAGTACTCATGTACAAAGGCTACCCTGCTACTTGGGATTTAACTGCGAACTACATTGATGAACGAACGAAGCAGCTGATTAAAGCCTGCGAACAAAACAAGTACATCTTACAATTAATGACGGATTTGTCAATGGAGATGCAGGTATAGCCAGCCTTGATTGGCAGCAGTCAAAGAGTGTCTAGACGAGAGGCTAAATGTTCTTCGGATCATCGGTGTAACCACTAAAAAATGGTCTGATATATCTCAAACGATGTTTTTGACTTCTGTAAATAGATTCGTAAACAGTCAAGAGTGGCACAGTTGATGATCGTCGGTCGTGTGAGTCGTATGACGACAGCACAATAAAAAAAAGGTTATATCAAGAAAATCTAAAAACTATGAAAGAACAACTCAAACAAATATCAACCATTGGTTATGTGATACTCTTTTTAGTATGCATTGCCATGTACAATAATATTACTCATCTTGCTTCTGAATATGGATGGGTGGAAAACAAGCACGGAGGCATTTCTCAAGTGATGGTTTATTTAGTAAACATCACCTTTGATCTGATTGTCATTGTTGGAATCATACTGGGAGTTAAATGGATTGAGTGGTTATTCTCTGCCTTAGTCTTTGTAATTAGTTTCTTTCATTTTGATTTGCATCAAACAATTTACGATTGGGCTACTATTCCAAACTTGTCCAAAGCAACACAATTAGACTATTTCAAAGATGTATGTTTGAGTTTACTCTACTGCACAGTATTCTCTGTACTGATTATTCTGCTAGGACAGTTGTTTACGGTCTCAAAAGAGAAACACCTAGCTAGTCATGCTGCGGAAGAGTTGCAAGAAGAAACTACTGAACTGCAAAAGGTATTCGCAAGAATCCAGCACCTCTGCGGAGATAATGCTAACATACCGAATACGGATGCAGGTATGATACTACTTGATCAGGTCCATCAAGAGTTGAATGAATTACGAACATTTAAAGAGCAATTCTTACACTGTGGTACCTGTGATCAATATTTCAAAAGTCAGCAG
>JBGCEI010000091.1:0-3313 GCA_045106295.1 Cyclobacteriaceae bacterium | reverse complement strand
ATCAGCATTACGTTTTATCTCTCGATAAATAGTAGAGACGTGAACATCTAATCGATCAGCGATGTCTGTTTTTTTCGTTGATAGAGATAATAAGTCCTCAATTTCATATCTTTGAAGAGAGGTCAATTGATTGTATTTTTTCATGCAAGACAAATATTGTTAATTTGGCTTTAAATAATACAGGGCTATAGCCCTGTATTATTTAAATTGTCTCGCACTTATAACTTGAATTCAAGTATTATAAAATGAATAGAAGAAAATTTACCAAGAATTTAGGACTTACTACGGGGGCAATTTTAGGAGCACCTTCTATATTATCTAGTTCTCAATTATCTACTAAAAAGCAACCTAATCTATTATATGTTTTTCCTGACCAAATGAGGTTACATGCTATGAACTTTTGGAGGACTAAAGGTTTTAAGGGGGCACTATCAACTGCTTGTGATCCTGTAGTTACACCTTCATTAGATAAGTTTGCTAAGGAAAGTTTAGTATTAACACAAGCTACAAGTACACATCCAGTATGTAGTCCTCACAGAGGCATGTTAATGTCGGGTATGTTTCCGAGTAAAAATGGGATAGAAGGTTATAATTGTAGAACAGGTAGAAATAAAGCATTACATTCTGATATTACATGCTTTACCGATGTTTTATTACAATCAGGTTATGAAACAGCCTATGTGGGTAAAACACATTGGCATAAAACAGAAGCTTTATTCGACGAAAATAAGAACTATGTAGGTTCCTTAGAACACCCAGGAGGTTATTTTGCAAATTCTTTTGATACATATATTCCACCGGGTAAATCAAGGCATGGTAATAAGTTTTGGTTTCAGTTTATTAATAATACCCATAATGATGCTTATGCTTACTCATCCTTGCCTAAATATGTAAATGGTAAAAAAGATGGAGATATGCATAGACCTAAGAAGTTTTCAGCTAAATACGAGACAAAAGTCATACAAGACTTCATTCGAAATAAACACGGTGAAAGAGATGCTAATAAGCCTTTTAGTATGGTTTGGGCGCCCAACCCACCACATAGTCCATATTCAAAAATAGAAGATGTAGAGGAAAATGTTTACGGGAAATATTATGAAGAGAAAGAATCTGATGTCTTGTTAAACAGAAAAAACGCTCATGCACCATACCCCAAAACATATTCCCCGAAGACTAAGTATGCAAAGAGCAAAAAAGACCGTAGTTACAACGATGCACAGTATTATTTTTCACATATAACTAGTATAGATTATTACTTTGGGGAGATTATGAAAACGTTAGAGGAGGCTGGAGAGGTAGAAAATACCATCGTTGTTTTTACTTCAGACCATGGAGAGATGATGGGAAGCCATAGTTTAATGTCTAAAAACTATATTTATGATGAGTCTTTTTTAGTGCCTTTTATGGTACGTTTTCCTAAATTATTAGATCATAGACTAGATGACATTCTATTGGGAACCACAGATATAATGCCAACACTTCTTAGTCTGATGGGGCTAAAAAATAACATTCCTTCTACTGTTCAAGGAAATGATTATTCGGACATTTTTATTAAAGGTGATCAGTCTAAACAGCAAAAACCAGAATCTGCTTTGTATTTAAACCCTAAAAGAAAAGGATTGAGAACAGATAAATATACTTATCAAGTAAACATTGATGGTAAAATAGAGATTTATGATTTAATTAAAGATCCTTATCAAATGAATAGCTTAAGTCTTGAGACTATACCAACTGATGATTTAGCTCATTTAAAGAGGGAATTAGGTACTTGGTTAAAAAAATCTGAAGATAAATGGTTTCAAAAAAAGGTGAATGCTCACTTAATAGATTACCCAGTATAATATAACCCTGTGTTTTTTGAGTTTAACGTTAGTATACACGGAAAAAAGTGATTTGAGGACAGTATCTTAAAAACTATGTGAGTTTTGTTTATTGAATTTTCAATTTATCCTTAAAGATAATCAAAAATTGATTGAGGACTATGCCCCAATGCCTGATTGGCATAGTCCATTTTTTTGCAGTCTCTCTTAAAGCCAAGAATACTGATTTGACTACCGCCTCATCAGTACGGAAAGACTGTTTGTTTTTCGTATACTTTCTGATTTTCTTTCTCGAACGGTTTTTAACCGTTTTCAACTTAATTATTTAAACTAGAACAAGGATATTGTTGAAATGTAATCCATAACTTAAGACGGAAAAGTTGCTAAGAAATATCGAAGTATATTTAGTGATTAGCCAAACTGGGTGTATGAGAAGTATCGTTTAAGTAGAACCAAAGCAATAGTTTAAAAATTTCATATATATGAAAAGTTATACACTCAATTTAATATCTACCATTTTTTTGTTACTTATTATCTTTTCTTCCTGTGAAAAAGAAATTCACCTTAATTCCCTAAATTTAGAAAATGCAACTTCCTATTATGGAAAGAGTGTAGCAAATAAAAACTTGTTAGGAGATTCAATTACTGTTTCAGGTAAGAAGTACACAAAAAGTATCTGTGTACATCCTACTTCCAGAATACTATTAGATTTAGGTAAAAAAAGCGACGGTTTATTTTTAGCTGAAGTAGGAGTAGATGATGCATCTGTAAATACTGAGATAGGAGTGAATTATTATATTTTAGGAGATGGCTACCTTCTTTGGAGTAGTGATACACGTTTTAAAGGTTCAGGGCTAAGGGAAGTGTTCTTGAATTTTACAGATGTTCGAGAATTAGAGTTAGTAGTAGAAGAAACAAAGACAGGTCGGTTTCATACACCAGAAATACAATGTCATTGGATTGATCCAGTTATTAAATCTACTCAAATAAAAGAAGTTAGTTGTGTCAGTCAACCTAAGCTAATACTTACACCTAAAAAATCAAACAAGCCTCAAATAAATGCTTCTAAAGTATTTGGTGTAAGACCTAGTTCACCCATTTTATTCAATGTATCGACATCGGGTCAACGTCCTATGCAGTTTTCAGCTCAAGACCTTCCAGACGGAGTTTCGTTGAATGTAGAAACAGGCCTAATATCAGGAAAAATCTCAAAACGGGGAGAATATAAACTACGCATTCAGGCAGAAAATGAATATGGTAAAGATAGTACATATTTGATAGTAAAGGTGGGTGATGATATATGTCTGACACCACCAATGGGCTGGAATTCATGGTATTGCTGGAGTGAATCAGTTAACGATAAAAAGATACGTGACATTGCAGATGCTTTTGTATACAAAGGATTGAATAATTATGGTTGGAGTTACATTAACATTGATGATTGTTGGCAAGGTCAGAATAGGGGAGGTAAATTCAATGCAGTGCTGCCAGAC
>JBGCEI010000090.1:0-8903 GCA_045106295.1 Cyclobacteriaceae bacterium | reverse complement strand
AAAAAATAGCTCCTACCAGTGCTATCAAAGAAGTCAATTCTAGAATAAACCCTTTCCCATACCCTTTGTATGCTCCCCAAAGTACAGGCACAAGTATCACTACATCAATTATCTTCACTCTATGCTAACAATTGTTTTACTAAAGTAGCAATCAATTTACCATCAGCTTTACCAGCTAATTCTTTAGAAGCCACCCCCATTACTTTACCCATATCTTTCGGGCTACTTGCCCCTACTTGAGTAATGATAGTTGCTACTTTTTCTTTCACCTCTTCCTCACTCATTTGAGCAGGTAAATAAGACGCTATTATTTCCGCTTCTTCCAATTCTGGTGCAGACAAATCTTCTCTGTTTTGTTGAATAAAAATTTCTGCAGACTCTTTTCTTTGTTTCACCGCCTTGGTAAGAATAGCCATTTCTTTTTCTGGAGTTAAGTCATCACCAGTAGCTCCTTTTTCAGTTTCAGCTAATAAAATAGACGCTTTAATAGCACGCAAAGCTCTCAGCTTATCCTTTTCTCTAGCAAGCATTGCTTTCTTAATATCTGCTTCTATAGTAGTTTTTAATGACATGACTCTAAAAATTAGTTTTCTATTTCCTTTTGTGTACCTAACTTTACATAGCAACATAATGAATAGCTACTGTATGACTAAGTTGAGTGTAAATATCAATAAAATTGCCACCTTACGCAATTCCCGAGGAGGAAATAATCCAAACGTACTGCAAGTAGCACAAGATTGCGAACGCTTTGGTGCAGAAGGAATCACCGTTCACCCACGACCAGATGAACGACACATTACTACAAAAGATGTCACTGAATTACCCAAAATAGTCACCACCGAATTTAATATCGAAGGCTACCCCGACAAACGCTTCATGCAGCTAATCAAAGACCTAAAACCTGCTCAAGCAACACTAGTCCCAGACCCTCCAGGTGTATTAACCTCCAATGCTGGTTGGGATACTATTGCTAATAAAAAGCTATTAACCGACATCACTTCAGAACTAAAAGAAAGAGGAACTCGTGTGTCTATTTTTGTAGACCCTGTGGTAAAAATGGTAGAAGGAGCAAAAGTCGTTGGCGCAGACAGAATAGAATTGTACACCGAACAGTACGCTTCCAATTTTCATCAAAACAAAGAAAGTGCTGTTGCTCCTTATCTAGCCTGTGCAAAACGTGGTCATGAAATAGGCTTAGGGATTAATGCCGGTCACGACCTTGATTTAGAGAATTTAAACTTCTTTTTCCAATCCTTACCCCATTTAGATGAGGTATCCATCGGTCACGCACTTATCTGTGATTCCTTGTATTATGGTCTAGAAAACACCATTCAACTCTACAGGAAACAATTGGATATTAACTTTATAAAGAGATAAACTATATATAGTTATTTTATTCTTTAATACCTTTTACTAAAATCTCTGCAATAATTTTACGTCCCTCCTTATCAGGGTGGATTCCATCAGGAAATAGATCAGACATATTAGTCATCCCATTGTATACATCAATTACTTGAATATTATTTCTTTCTGCAATTTTCTCTACTATTGGGATAACACCTAAACGAATTGTTGAATCACTAATAGTCCAAGCACTACTGTATGCAGGTGGAGGAGTACAAAGGTAGATTTTAGGCTGAGGATCCAATGTTTTCAACGTATCAATCATTGATTGATAACTAAGCTCATAACTGCGAGCATTCCAGATATCAGTTTTAGAATCATTTGTACCTAACATAATCGTTACAATACTAGGCTTATACATAAAGACATTATGTAAATCTTTTTGATTCCAATATGGCTTATTCCCATCATTTTGCATAGTCGATCCGCTCTCACCACAGTTCATTACCTGAAAATCATCGCTCAATAATAGATCCATTTGAACTGGATAGAACGATGCTTGATCTCCCCCCCCTCCATTAGTTATACTATCACCGATACAAGCTACTTTTATTTCATTTTGACATGAAAAACAAAACAGAGAAACAGATAAGAAAATGATTAAGTTTAATTTCATAACAGACGTATTTATTGTACAATAATCCATAATATTAGTTATTATTATTCTAAGAAGCAAAAACCTTAGTCCCTTCTGTACAATTTTTACAGATCTCTATTTCAGAACGAGAAATTAATAAGCTCTGCCTAAACCGTTGATAGGAATCACTATTCCAAAGGCTTTTAAACGATTGGCTAGAAGTGCTTCCCATTGGATGATTAGCATCTTTATCGAAACAACAAGGAACCACTTTCCCATCCCAAGTAATCACACAGGAATACCACATTTTCCAACAGCTATTGCTTAATGTATTTTTGATTTGGTAACCTCCATTTTTCTTACGCTTGTAACGTGAATATTTTTCATTTTCAGGGATTAGTGAATTTCCATTTTCATAATCATATATCTGTGCTGTTTTGAGTGTCACTTGATCTACACCTAATTCTTTTGCTAACTGATGCACTTCCTCTATTTGGTGTTCATTAGGTTTTACCACTAAAAACTGAAACACAATATGTGGAGTAGTACTTTTCAGTTTCTTCTTCCAATGAACAATATGCTTCGTTCCTTCTTTTACTTTTTCTAAATCCCCACCTATTCGGTAAGCCTCGTAGGTTTCTTGTGACGTACCGTCTATGGAAATAATAAGTTTATCCAAACCTGAACGAACCGTCTTTTCTGCATTAACCGAATCTAAATAATGCGCATTAGTAGAAGTAGCAGTATAAATTTTCTTTTTATTAGCATAGTTTACCATTTCTAAAAAACGTGAATTTAAATACGGCTCTCCTTGAAAATAAAAAGTCAGGTAACTCAATGTTGGCGCCAATTCATCAATCACCGAATGAAACAATGACTCTTCAAGCATACCCGTTGGTCTACTAAAACTACGTAACCCACTCGGACATTCGGGACAACGTAAATTACAGGAGGTAGTCGGTTCAAAAGCAATCGCCGATGGCATTCCCCAGTGAATAGGCTTTTTAACAAGTTTAGAAAGATAATAACTCAGATAAAGCTGAATAGAATTAGCTACTTTTTTAAAGCTGATTTTAGAAAGGAATGCTATGTTTGATCGAGTAGACATATCTATAATTGATTATCCGTTATCTTACTAATGGAATTTAACCAGCTAAAAAGCCAAGCACCAAAAAGAAAAGAACATTCGTTCATCTATACAATTCCTTTACCATTCTGTAACAATCAAAAAAGGTTTATATCAAATCTAAACATATTCTAGCTACTTGTAAAAACACTAGCAAAAAAAGAAATCACAAATCAACAAGACATTAATCAACGCCCTATCTTTCCTCAAAAAAATAGCTTCTTTTTGATTCTAAAAAAATTAAAACAAAAACGTATCTTTGCTTCTTAGAAAAGAAAAAGTACCTCTTAATAAAATTAACCCATGAGAAAGAAAATAGTAGCTGGTAACTGGAAAATGAATACAGACAGCAAAAGTGCTAGCCAATTAGCAAAAGAAGTAGCTTCTGCTGTCGCTAATTCTAACGACGTAGATGTTGTAATCTGTCCTCCAGCAATCAACTTAGAATCAGTAAACGCTGCATTAAATGGTTCTGCAAAAGTAAAATTAGGTGCTCAAAACTGCCATACAAAAGATAGTGGCGCATACACTGGAGAGATTTCTACAGCTATGTTACAGTCTGTTGGTGCTTCTCACGTCATCTTAGGACACAGTGAAAGAAGAGAATACTTCAACGAAAGCAATGAGTTCATCAAAGAAAAAGTAGACAAAGTATTAGCTGACGGATTGACTCCTCTTTTCTGTTGTGGTGAAACGTTAGCACAGAGAGAAGCTGGAATTCACTTCGACTTTGTAAACTCTCAGATTACAGAAAGTCTTTTCCACTTATCTGAAGAAGAATTTAAAAAAGTAGTAATCGCTTACGAACCTATCTGGGCTATCGGTACAGGAGTAACAGCTTCTAGTGAGCAAGCTCAAGAAATACACGCTGTAATTAGAAAGCACGTTGCTTCTAAATACGGTCAAAGTGTAGCGGACGAAACTTCTATCTTATACGGTGGTAGCTGTAAGCCAGGAAATGCTCAAGAATTATTTGCTTGCGCTGATGTAGACGGTGGTCTAATTGGTGGTGCAGCATTGAAAGCTGATGATTTTGCTGCGATTGTAAACGCATTCTAAGCTACTTTTCAATTACAAAATCTAATCAAACGACTTTGGCCTCTCTTGTCCAAAGTCGTTTTTTACTTTAATTAATGAGTATGTCAACTCTACTAGAAAAAAAATCAATACATATTGGCTCTGTAGGAGACACCTTGTCTTCATACTTAGGTAAACACACCTATTCAAATATTATTGTACTGGTAGACGAAAACACATACGAACACTGCTTACCAATAATTTCACACCTGATCAAAGGGTCTTATGTCGTAAAAATTAAAAGTGGTGAAGAAAACAAAACATTAGCTACCTGTGAAATCATTTGGCAACACATGACTGACTCCCAGTTAGACAGAAAGGCATTAATGATTAATTTAGGTGGAGGAGTAATTGGTGATATGGGTGGTTTTTGTGCAGCATCGTACAAAAGAGGAATCGATTTTATTCAAATACCTACTACCCTACTTTCTCAAGTAGATGCTAGCGTAGGTGGTAAATTAGGTATCGACTTTCATTCGTTTAAAAACCACATCGGCTTTTTCAAAGAACCTAATGCAGTATTAATAGACACTGTTTTTTTAGATACGTTAGAAGTCAAAGAAGTCCGTTCCGGTTACGCAGAAATCATTAAACATTGTTTAATTTCTGATGCTGATGAATGGCAAAAAATAAAAGCTACGCCTTATGAGGCAATGAATTGGAATGAGCTAGTTCCTCACTCTATTGACATCAAAGCACAGGTAGTGGAAGAAGACCCATTAGAGAAAGGATGGAGAAAAGTATTGAACTTTGGACATACAATTGGTCACGGAATTGAAAGCCATTATTTAACGACTCCTAATCGTTTATTGCATGGTGAAGCCATTGCCGTAGGGATGATTACAGAAGCGTACCTTTCACACACAAAAGGCTACATTTCTGAAACTGACTTAAAAGAGGTAACAACTTATATTTTGTCTGTGTACGGAAAAGTAGAGCTAAAAGAAAATTTGGCTGAACTGATCTTACCTACTATTTTACAGGATAAGAAAAACGAAAACAAAGAGATTAAATGCACTTTACTAGAAAAAGTAGGAAAAGGCATTGTAAATATTCCGATTAACGAAAAAGAAATAACTGAGGCTATCAATTATTACATTAGCCTTTAATAGGATTAGTAAAATGGACGTACTACAACTAAAAAAACATAGCGGAACAGTCAATTGCACCATTGATTTAGCTTCTTCGAAAAGTGAGAGTAACAGAGCATTAATTATCAATGCTTTATCTGGAGACCTTTCCAATTTGAGTCGTTTGGCTAATGCAAGAGATACACAAACGATGCAGCTATTGCTCAGTAAAATGGATAGTGAGACTTGGGATGTACTGGATGCTGGTACTACTATGCGTTTCTTAACTGCTTTTGCTGCGGCAAAGGGATTAAATAAATTAATGACTGGCACACAACGTATGCAAGAACGCCCTATCGGCATTTTAGTAGATGCGTTACGTGAACTAGGGGCTTCTGTTTCTTACACAAATAATGATGGTTATCCTCCACACCAAATTGAAGGATTTACTTATGCTGGAACAAATAAATTAACTATCCGTGGGGATGTAAGCAGCCAGTACATTTCTGCTTTATTAATGATTGCTCCTTATTTACCTAAAGGGTTAGAATTAAACCTAACAGGGAAAATAGGTTCTAAACCCTACATTTTAATGACCCTGAATTTAATGCGTCATTTCGGAGTGGAATCTACTTGGGAAGGAAACAGTATTTCTATTGCACCTCAGGAATACACTGGAAACGATTACACCATAGAAGCAGACTGGTCTGGAGCAAGTTACTGGTACAGCATAGCTGCTTTGGCTGAAGAAGCTAACATTCAGTTGAATGGTTTACGAAAAGATTCACTACAAGGCGATAGTGTATTAGTAGAACTAATGGACCAACTAGGCGTAGCCACTACTTTCAATGAAACAGGCGTTTTATTAACCAAAAAAGGACACGTTGATTCTTTAACTTGGGATTTCACTCACTGCCCTGACATAGCACAAACTATTTCTGTAATCTGTGCTGTGAAAGGAATAGATATCCGAATGGAAGGATTGGAAAGCCTTAGAATAAAAGAAACAGACCGAATAGATGCTATTGCTAATGAATTAAAGAAATTCGACGTAACAGTATCTATTGAAGGTGATGAGGTAATCGAAATCAAAAACGCTAAGTTCAATGCCCAAAAGACTACAATAGCAACTTACCATGACCATAGGATGGCAATGGCTTATGCTCCTTTGGCTTTACTTACTGAATTAGATATTGATGACCCTTTGGTTGTGAATAAGTCATACCCTGACTTCTGGGCCGATTTAGATAGTGCTGGGTTTACTTTTTAAGGAGTCGATATATGGAGCGATTTGAAGTTAACACTGTAAAGGGTATACAGGGGTAGTGTAAATTAAACTCTGTCCATTTTTTAGCAATATTTTCACTAGCCAAATACACTAATTTTAGCAAAGACATATCGGTAGGAAAAGCACCTTTTGTTTTTGTTACTTTTCTTATTTCACGATGAAAGCCTTCTACTGCATTAGTAGTATAAATGATCTTTCTAATACTTTGATCATACTGAAAATAAGCTGTCAACTCTTCCCAATTATTTTGCCATGACTGAATAACCAAAGTATATTTCTTACCCCACTTTTCCTCTAGCTCTAGTAACTTCATTTCTGCTTCACTAAGACTTACAGCCTGATAAACAGGTTTTAAGTCTTTGATGAATGATTTCTGATCTTTACTAGCAATGTACTTGATTGAGTACGAATTTCGTGTATTACACATTTCTGTATTTCTGTTTTAGGAAAGATACTATGGATCGATTCACTAAATCCTTTCAAGTTATCTGTACAAGCAATTAAGATATCTTCTAAACCTCTGTTTTTAAGGTCTGTCAGAACAGAAAGCCAAAATTTAGCACCTTCATTTTCAGAAACATATACACCAATACGCTCTTTCTTACCCTCTTTATTAATAGCTAAAACATTATAAATAGCTCGGCTAACTACTTGTCCCCCTTCTCTCACCTTATAGTGCATAGCATCTAACCATACAATGGGATAAACAGCTTGTAAAGGTCTTCTCTGCCATGACTTTACTGATGGAATGATACGATCTGTAATCTCACTAAGCGTTTGCGCTGAAATGCTTTCATTGTACATTTCTTTGATGTGTGTACTAATATCTCGATAACTCATCCCCAAACCATAAAGACCTATAATCTTACTTTAAGCTATCTGCTAATATGGTTTAGCTTCTGAGCTTATGCATATTTGTGCACAGTCGAACATAGGAGCTATTATTTATGATAAAGAAATACCTCTTGCTCACGAAACAGTGGCTCAGGCGATGGAATTTAAAATAAGCGGTACTACTGCAGCATTGAACGGAGGGGAAGATTATGAGCTATTATTTACGCTTACAAGAGAAGATTTCGAAAAAGTAAAATCACATCCTGATATTACTGCTATTGGCATTACTACAGAAGATAAAAAGATGACTCTTATCTCAGAATCTGGAAGACAAATTCCTATTGAAGCACAGGGGTGGGTTCATTTTTAGTAAAGATCCTCGAAGCATTCAATTGGAACTATTTTTTGTCAACGAAGCAAGCTTCGAGACAATAAATCTCACTTAGTGAGTAAAACACTTTTAAACACGTTATAACCGTTATAAACATTCGATTTACTTACTATATTCTTTATAATTGTACTTTATAACTAATAATTATTAACAAATAAAGAGTGAAAAAAAATATCCTTTTATTATTAATATTAATCCAGTTCACTGCATTTGGAACAGAGGAAAACCTACAACACCCTTTTCTAATTGTAACAAAAGACACTTATCCCGATTTAAGAGAAAAACTTAAAGATCCATTTTTCAAAGAAATTCGTGATTATTGTTCAACAAGATGGAACAGCTCTAATATTTCAATATCTCTTTATTCTAGTAGTTTAATGTATATACTTTCACCACATCCATGGTATAAGCAAAGAATTCTTTCAAAGCTAGACCAATGGGCAAATAAGGTAGGGGAGTTAAATCATAAAGAATTTGCTGCATATGTGCCACCTGCAGCTACTCAGTTTTATGCAATAATTGCATTAGATATTATATATAATGATCTTTCCTTAGAAGAAAAACAGGAGAGTTTGGCAAATATTGATACAGTAGCTCAGTTTTATCTCAACAACCCAGCTTCATGGAAATTAGCAGAATATGGCATTAATCTTTTATACTCTATTTTCAAAAGGGATACATTAGAAATTAATAAATGGAAAACATTATACGATGAACGTTTATTTACTTATTCACTAGCTGAAGATAATTCTTGGACAAGTTCTTCCGGGTATTTTCATGCTAGAATGAATAGTGGAAGACTTGCTAAAAACGGCATAATTGATGTTATGGATTTTACAGGAATAGGTAATTATTATAAAGATATAAGAGTTCAAGAAATGTTCGAATGGTCTACAACCTTCTCTTTAACCCCTTTTGGAACTTATACAGCATTAGGAGAGACAACTGTAACCACTGAAAATCGGCTAGGTATAGCTAGAAATTTCTTTTTTGCTGAAAAATATGGTGATAAAATATCAAATCAGATTAATTGGTTTTTAGAGAATGAGGATATAAAAAAACTTCCTATTACTACAGACCCTTTATTTGTTTATATTTTACGTAGTAGTAGTATTTCAAAAAAAAAAAAAATGCCT
>JBGCEI010000089.1:0-18495 GCA_045106295.1 Cyclobacteriaceae bacterium | reverse complement strand
CCCTCTTTATCATAATATCTATAAACCCCAGGTTTAGTAGGCAGGGTAAGTGTATATTTCTTTAATTCTTCAGGAGACATGATAATTCAAAAATACAAAAGAAGATAGCTTTCATCACCAAGTATGAAAAAAAGATCTACTGATTAAGACAATAAAAACTAAGATGGTAAGTTAATATCAATGAATAGAGTAAAATAAAAATTTATATAAGTGCTATTTTTTGCATTTATAGAACAAATATTTTTATATTTATGAGCTTTTAAAAATTGTTGTGTTATGAGTTATATTTCAAAGGTATCTAAAAGTACGTTTCTTTTAGTAGCCCCAATGCTTCTCTTGACTTCTTGTTTTCTTAAAAAAGGAGGAAGCCCTACTAGTATAAGCCCTGGTAGTGCAAGTACGACTACGGGTTTAGCGTACAATGAAGAAGAAGGATACCAAGTAAGTGATTTTCACGGTCAGCCAGATGCACCAAATATGGTGTATATTGAAGGTGGGAGAACTGTCCTTGGTACATACGAAGAAGATTTACTAGGTAAATTTGATAACTTAGAACGTACAGTAACTGTTGCTTCCTTTTATATGGATGAGACAGAAATTGCGAATATCCACTGGATAGAGTATTTATTCTATATACAGAGAGACTCATCCGAAGAGTTTTATAAGTCAGCACTTCCAGACTCTTCTGTTTGGGAATCAGCATTAGCTTATAACGATCCATATGTAGATCATTACTTGCGTTACCCAGGGTTTAGATACTTTCCTACAGTAGGTATCACATGGGAACAGTCTAATGACTACTGTGCATGGAGAACATCTGTCGTAAATAAAAAATTGGCTGAAGATGCAGGCATAGAAGTACCAGCAGGAGCATCAAGAATTCCACTAGAAACAGGAGTAGTTTTACCAGCGTATAGACTTCCATCTGAAGCAGAGTGGGAATATGCAGCTGTAGCTCAGATTGGTACACAGTGGTTAGATGAGAATCAAACGCACAGAAGATTATATCCTTGGGATGGACATGCTATGAGAAATCCTTATGGAAAAGACATGGGATCGTTCTTAGCTAACTTTAAGAGAGGTAGAGGAGATTATGCAGGTATAGCAGGAAAACTAAATGATGGTGCTATGATTACTGACTATATTTATAGTCACCCACCAAATGATTTCGGGTTATATAATATGGCAGGTAATGTAAATGAATGGGTATTTGATGTGTACCGTCCGTTGTCATTCAGAGATTTTGATGATTTAAATCCAATTAGAAGAAACGGGTTCTTAGATCAGCAAAAAGATGATGCTGGAGGGAGTACTCGTTATGATGTGAAAGGATTCCAATCTTTAATTACAGATAATGTAAGAGTCTACAAAGGAGGCTCTTGGAAAGATGTAGCTTACTGGTTAGCGCCTGGAACAAGAAGATTCTTAAAACAAGATTCTGCAACAGCACATATCGGGTTTAGGTGTGCCATGATTAGAGCAGGGTCTAATTATTAATAAGAGGCTAAGTTTTTACAAAAAGGGGATGATAGGCAACTGTCATCCCCTTTTTTATTTTCTAGCCACAGATATAATATCAATAGATGCCACTTTTACTTCTGATAGAGTAGCGCATAGTGTTTCTAAGGTTGCTCCCGTCGTTATTACATCATCTAAAATCAAGATATTTTTATTAAAGAATTGTTCGGGGTCGGCTATTTGAAATACTCCTTTAATGTTGTTCAATCTTTCTTCCTTGCTTTTTTGAGTTTGAGAAGCCGTATCTTTTATACGTAAACAGTTAGTTGAGTTCAGTTCAATGGAGAAACGTTGTGCGATAGGCTCAGCTATTAGTGTGCATTGATTGAACCCTCTAGTCCTCTCTCTGTTAGGGTGCAAGGGCATAGGTATTATAAAATCATATTTATTAGGTAAAAACGTGGAGTCTAATGCCAATTTATTCGCTAGTAAATTGCCTAGAAAGGCTCCAATTTCTTTTTGACCATCATACTTATAAGTTTGTATTAGTTTTCTAATAATACTTCCTTTTGTCATGCGAAAACCAAAACCAATATACTGACAAGGGTACATTGCTTTAAACATGTCTAATAAGGTATCATCAGGTATGGTTTTGTTAGTAGAAGTCAGCGTATGGAGACAAGCTAAACAAACGATTTGTTCTTCATCAATCAAGACAGAACTACAAGAAGAACAAATAGGGGGGTAAAGTAAGGATAGAGTAGACTCAATGATAGAATAGAGGACTTGTTTGAACATGGCTTTTTGGTTTTTGGATGGGATCATTTAGATAGTTGATTTCTTAAATAAATCAGATAGTTTTAATAGCATCTAATTAATTATTAAATTACATCAAAATGAAGTAAAGAGTTATGAAAAAACTATTAAAATTCTCCTTTTTTATTCTGCTGTTTATGTTAGTTGCGGCTACAGCTATTCCATATCTTTTTAAAGATGAATTGAAAATAAAAGTCGAACAGTTGGCAGAAGAGAATTTAAACGCAGATGTATACTTTAAAGACTTTGGTCTTTCGATTTTTAAGAACTTTCCTAATATAACTGCTAGCTTAGAAAATTTTGGAATTGTAGGGATAGCAGAGTTTGAAAAAGATACGTTACTGTCAGCAGAATCATTAGGCATTGAGATTGATATAAAGTCGATTATTTCGGGGAAATATAGAGTGGGTGGTGTTTATTTAGATGCCCCACGGGTTAAAGCTCGAGTTAATACACAAGGGAATACAAATTGGGAAGCACTTTATACACCAACAGAAGTTATTATTGAAGACACTACTATTTCTGCGCCATTAAAATTAGACATCTCTAGTATCGTAATTAATGATGGTAAGATTATCTATCATGATCAAACATTGCCACTATTAGCTACGCTAACAGATGTAGACTATGATGGAGGCTTATCTATTGATGGAGACTTGTATGATTTAGCAAATACCCTTGCCGTAGGTAACGTTCAGGTTATCTATAATAGGCTCAATTATTTTGATAGAAAGAGACTGTTTGTAGACATGGTTTTGGCGATGAATTTAATAGAAAACACGTATTCTTTTAAAGAAAACACAGTAAAAATTAATGATTTAGCCTTAGTGTTTGATGGATTTGTAAAGTTATTAGAATCAGGAAATATTGATTTAGACGCTAATTTCAGCACGAAAGAGACGACTATTAAAAACATATTATCGGTTATCCCTACTGAATTTACAAAAGAATACGAGTCGATTAAGACAACGGGTAAACTAGCGTTTAACGGTCAATTTAAAGGGCTGTATGGAGAGAATAGCTTTCCAATGAGTGAACTATCTATTAAAATATTAGATGGGAGTATTAAATACCCAGATTTAGCATTACCAATAGAGAATATAAATGTGGATGTTACCGCAAAAAACGTAGATAAAGTAGGCCAGAAATTTCTTGTTGATTTAAAGAAGTTTTCTTTGAATGCTGCGGGAAACCCTGTATTTGCGACCTCTAATTCCGTAGTCACATTAGATAATAATAGTGAGCTGTCTAATGTATCTACAGATACGTATATAAAAGCAGCATTAGATTTAAAAAAAGTGACGGAAGTCTATCCGTTAGATGACATACTGCTGAGTGGTCAATTCAATACTGAGTTATCAGCTAAGGGCGACTATAATGAGCTATCAGAAAAAATTCCTGATATAATTTCTAAAATGAATATGAAGAATATTTATTATAAACAGAATGGCGATGATATAGCATATAAATTAACCAAAGGAGTGATAGATATTACGCCATCTAAGACAGAAGTTAAGTCGTTTGATGCCGTTATTGGAAAGAGCGCCTTAAGTGTGACAGGCTATATTACTGACTATTTAAACTATTTTTTAGGTAATGATAAGGCCGTTTTGAAAGGGAGTTTTAATCTAGCATCAGATAAGCTAGATTTGAACCAGTTTATGGTAGAGGAAGAAGGAGAAAGTGAAACTGATGAAGAACCTCTTGAGGTAGTTCAAATCCCATCTGATTTAGATTTAACCTTTAATTCAACAATTGATCAGTTAATATATACTGATTTAACAATGAATCAATTTAAAGGAGATGTAACTGTTCAGGATGGATTGCTTAAACTTGATAAAACTAAGTTTGATATTTTTGGAGGATCATTTTTAACATCAGGAAACTATGATTCAAGAGATAAGTCGACTCCAAAGTATGACATGCAATTGAATATTGACAATATGAAAATCCAGCAAGCATATAAAGCATTTGCTACGATACAAAAGTTAGTGCCAGCAGCAGAAAAAATGGATGGTGATTTTTCTACTGATTTTAACATTGCAGGAAACCTTACACAAGAGATGATGCCTGATTATAATACAATAAATGGTGAAGGCGTAGTAGATGTTGTGAATGCTAAAGTAAAGGACTTAAAAGTATTAAAGGCAGTAAGTAAAGTATCTAGCCTAAATAACTTAGGGGGAGAGCACAGAATAGGAGATAAGCAGATTGAAGCAGAACTAAAAAATGGTAGGCTGTTCTTTAGCCCAATCACCATGAATAAAGGAGGAAAAGACCTTGTTTTGAGTGGAAACCAAGGTATAGATGGAACTATTGATTATAAACTGACTACAGAAGCCCCAGCAAGCGCAGTAAGTGAACTAGCTAAAAAATTCAATAAAGGAGATGGCAAACTAAATATTAATATAGGTTTGAAAGGAACGTATGACTCTCCAAAACCGACCGTTTTAGGTATAAGTTCGGGAAAAGGGGAAAAGAAAGTACAACAAGTAATTAAAGATGAAGTTAAGACTGAGGTAACAAAGAAGAAAGAAGAAGTAAAAGCTGAAGTAAAGAAGAAGGCTGAGGAAAAAGCTAAAGACCTTTTGAAAAAGCTTTTTTAATACGTTCTTTGTTTCTTAATTTTTCAAATATGTATATAGCCTCAATAGCAGCGTTTGTATGGTCGTTGATAGTATGTGTTTTTGCTATTCCTGCTATTATTAAGATTGCGCTAAAAAATAGACTGTTTGATAAACCCAACGAGCGCACGGTCCATGAACGACTAATACCCCGTCTAGGAGGTGTTGCTATCTTCGCTGGGTTTATGTCAGCGTTTACTATTTTTGCTAGAATAAATGTCCAAGACCGCCTGATACAAGAGATAATTGCAGCGCTAATTGTTCTATTTTTCATTGGGTTAAAAGATGATTTAGGGGGGACATCTGTTTTTAAAAAGTTCTTTGTTCAAGTAATGGCTACAGGTATAGTCGTTTTTTTTGGAGGTATTAGAATATCCTCTTTTTATGGGATGCTTGGTATTTACGAACTGTCTGTCGGGACTAGTTATCTTTTTACCTGTGTTGTAATATTAGGGATTACAAACGCTATGAATTTAATAGATGGATTAGATGGACTAGCAGGCTCTATTACTTGCCTTTCTGTATTTTCATTTGCTGCCTATTTCTTTTACTATAGTTTTGAATTCTTTACTATGGCACTAGCCCTTCTAGGTGCAGTACTTGGTTTTTTAAGGTACAATTTCAAAGATGCAAAAATATTTATGGGTGATACAGGCTCATTAATATGTGGATTTTTATTATCTGTTTTTGCAATAGAGCTAATAGAAGTAAATCATGTACCTAATGCTCCTAATTTAGCCATTGCTATCATTTTCATTCCAATTTTTGATACGATAAGAGTAGCTGTTTTACGTATATTTTCGGGTAATTCGCCATTTACTCCAGATCAGAACCATATCCATCATGTGTTTGTCCAAGCAGGGCTAAACCAAAGACAAACAGTATTAGTCTTATTGGTTATTAATACTATTATCATTGGAATTGTAGCAAGTTTATCAGCATCATGGAGTCCTACCATTTTGTTTTCTATTATTCTAGGTTATTCAGTATGTTTTCTTATGTTACTTGCTTTGATAAAGCGAAAGACTAAAAAACTTGCTTAGTATAAGAGCATATATGAGAGGACTTTTAAAAAAGAAAAGCCGTGTTTTTCTTTTTTTGATTACATGTTCGTTTTCTTTTTATTCCCAATCAATTAATAAAGTTAATTATCTACAAAATAGGTGTAATGTTTCAGAAACAAATACCTGGCAACACGATAAAGTAGCTAATTATTTACTAAATGCAGAAAAGGACAGTGTTTTAGAAATAGTCGCTAATAGCGAACTAACCGTATTATATAACGGGGCCGTTGTAAAAAGAGTAATTGAATATCCAGCAAAGCTTAGAGTTAACCCTTTTGATACGTTAGCATATATTACAATTGTAAACCCTAAACAGGAAGAGTATAAGGTTTATAATCAAATTCCTAAGAAAAGACTGGAGGAAAGTTTAGATCCTTTTTCTTTAAAACGTAGGATAAATAATGAAATTGAATTTAAATGGGTTATTCTATTTTTTATATTAATGACTGTAGTTGCCACTAAAAAGGTTTTCCCGTCAGTTTATTCATACATTAAATCGACAGATTTTTCTAGTGATTATTTTATTTCTTCTAGCACTATAAGCAATGCATCCCTTTCTCCTTTTTTAATTAGTCTTATTGCCTACTTGCTCTCAGCAGTTTTTTGCGCATTAGTTATAAGTATGCAGGCTACAAGATATCAAAACAGTGATACTGAAGGTATCTTTTTCATCCTATTTTTCGCTATTTTTTCTTTCTTAGTAATTAAAAATTTATTTACAGCCTTTATATCGTACTTATTTGAGTTTCAGAATAGTAAACTCTATAACCTAGTATATGCTAAAATAACAGTATTGGTGTTTCTTGGTGTATTTCTACTCTATCTAATAATCCCTAAAAATCTAATTAATTTATCTCTGAATCAGTCAATTTTATTAATTCTCTCTTTTTTAAGTTTTGCTGTAGTATGGGTGTCACTTTTTATCTTTAAAACGGAGCGGTTTCGAATTGGTTATTTAATTTCGTACATTTGCACCGCAGAAATTTTACCAATACTGTTTCTGCTTTATTTACTTACAGTTTAATAGGTGAAAAACAAGTATGAGTTTCGTAGAATCTAGTGATAGACTCACAAAGGTGAGTAGTATATTGGTGTCTCAGCCAAAACCCGCAAATGAAAATTCTTCTTACTATAAATTAGCGGATAAGTGTGATGTGAAAATTGACTTTAGACAATTTATCCAAATAGAAAGTGTTTCATACAAAGAATTTAGGTCTTGTAAGATAGATCTTCTTTCGCATACAGCGGTAATATTTACAAGTAGAAATGCAGTTGATCATTTCTTTAGAGTTTGTACAGAAGCAAAGGTAGAAATGCCGGCAGATATGAAGTATTTTTGCATATCTGAACAAACAGCAAACTATCTTCAGAAATATATAGTTGTTCGAAAGAGAAAGCTTTACACGGGGTCAAAAACAGCTAAAGATCTTATTGAAGTAATTAAAAAGCACTCAGGCGAGAAGTTTCTATTCCCTTGTTCTGATATTCGAAAGGACGACATTCCTAATTTTTTAAAAGAAAACGATATTGAGTATAATGAAGCAATTCTGTATAAGACTGTAGCAAGTGATTTGTCAGACCTTAGTGAGGTTAATTATGATGTAATTGCTTTCTTTAGCCCTTCAGGAGTAGATTCTTTATTAACTAATTTTCCTGATTTTAAGCAAAATGATACTCGGATAGCAGCATTTGGTCCAACCACAGCCAAAGCAGTAAGAAATGCAGGGCTTACTCTAGATATAGAAGCACCTCATCCAGATGCCCCATCAATGACCGGAGCAATTGAGTTATATATAAAAAAGGCGAATCAGTAATTTCTGTATTACTTGTAAAAGAAAAATACAAATCTTAGATTGCTTTATGCAAGTGTGTTTAAGGTTTTTCTCCTTATTTCTTTTCTTTTGTGCAGTATATACTCAAGCACAACAGCAAATTCAGTTTAGTCATACCGAAGAACTATATCCTCTTGTGCAACCAGCCTTTCGTTCTAGCACAGAGAGATCCCAAGTTAGCGTTGGAAATAGAAGTGAGTGGGCAGGTTATAACCCCTCGACAGATATAGGGAATAATGGGAATCCTATTACTCAAGCCGTATTTTTATTTATACCTATTTCACTTAAAGGAGAGGGTGATAAAAAGGAAAGTGTCAGCTTTAGTTTGATCAATGATAATATAGGGGTTACTAACCAAAAGAGAATGAGTGGGGCCTTTTCAAAACAAGTAAAACTCAGCAAGAGTAGTAAGTTAAGTTTTGGCTTAAAACCGTCTATATTAATTCAAAAGCTAAAACAACAAGAATATGTCTTTATTGATTCAGACGACCCCCTTGTTAATGCACTTAGAGCGTCTAATAGTTTGTCATCAGCTACGGTAGATGTTGGATTATGGTACTATACCCTAAATTATGGAATTGGACTATCTGTGAATAATATCATGGAGTCAAATGATTTATTAATTGGTTCAAGAATAGTACAAGTTGATTTCTATTCTGATATTAAATTAACACCTAACGTATCTTTTGTTCCAAGATTGAATTTGTTATCAGATTTTCATTCTCTTTCATGGTTAGTAGGAGCGTTTACTAGACTCTCTATATTAGATCACTCAATAAAAACAGGTTTTTTAGTTAGACAATCGTCGTCGAGAGTATCATACAGCATTAATGATATAGGTCTGCAATTAGGTATTCCTCAAGTTAGAGGTACTCAGATAGGCTTCTCTTATACCGTAGATTTTAGTACGAATCAAACTGGAGCAAAATCAGCGACTTCTCATGAAGTCTTGTTATCTTATTATTTAGGTAGAAGAAAACGACTAAACCAACGACCTTTGTATTCGCCACGGTATAAGATTGGAGAGTAGGCACTAGAAAAATTGAAAAATGTTTTTGTTATTATACAATAAAATAAATATCTTTCGTTTTGATAGTGTTAATTAGATGCATTGTCAAGTTGTTGTTATAGATAAATTTAGTGTTATGATCAAGTTTAGTGTAATCGAAAGATATGCAATAGCTTTTATTTGTGTGTGTTCGGTACTTTTACAAAGTTGCGGTGGCGGTAAGCTTAGAGGTGATGGTGGTGAGCTTGTGGGGGTTCAAAGTAGAGAGGGTTGGCAGCAAACAGTTCCTTATGGGATGGTTATTTGTCCTTCTGGAACATTCCACATGGGGCAAGCAGATGAAGACGTGCCCGCTACTCAAATCAATTACAATAAGCAGATCACAATAGGTGGTTTCTACATGGATGATACGGAGATCACAAATAATGAATACAGACAATTCATTAAAGCGATGATGGAAGACTCCATCGATGTTCTTGGTGAAGAGTACATTATGTCAGAATTGTACCCGGATACAAATGTATGGATGGCTGATTTTTCTCATCACATGGGAGATCCTATGGTAGAGTATTACTATAAGCACCCTGCATTCGATAACTACCCTGTAGTTGGAGTGGATTGGAAAGCTGCTAAATACTTCTGTAACTGGAGAACATCTTATTTAAATTCTTACAGAGCTGAAATTGGTCTTTGGGAAATGCCACGCTTTAGACTGCCGTCTGAAGCAGAATGGGAGTATGCTGCTAGAGGCGGTAGAGATATGGCTAAGTATCCTTGGGGTAGCCCTTACATTAGAAATACAAAAGGATGTCTTTTAGCTAATTTTAAGCCAGGAAGAGGGAATTATTATGACGATGGTTTTATGTATACTGCGCCAGTAGGTACCTTCTTTGCAAATGACTATGGATTGTATGATATGGCAGGTAATGTGTCTGAATGGTGTGAAGATGCATTTGCAGATGCTTCTATGCCAGTAGTTTGGGATTTGAACCCCACTTACTTTGATGAAAAAGAGCCAAGAAAACTGTTAAGAGGAGGTTCTTGGAAAGATATAGGATATTACTTAGAGACAGGCACAAGAACGTATGAATTTGAAGATACAACTAAATCTTTTATAGGGTTCAGATGTGCTGTGACATACCTTGGTAGATCATCAGGAGCAGAATTTTAATAATAATTTTAAACTTAAACGTAATACTTAAACAAATCTAATTATGAGTCTCGAGAATAAAAGTTTTTTAGAAGGTAAGTTTCAATACAAGATCATGCCTTATATCTATGGTATTGGAGCAGGAATTGTGATTTTAGGAGCCCTTTTTAAATTAATGCACTGGCCTTTTGCGTCTGCCATGTTAATTATTGGTCTGGGAGCAGAAGCTGTAATTTTCTTTGTGTCTGCCTTTATTCCAGTACATCCCGATGCCGATTGGTCAAAAGTATATCCTCAACTAGCAGAAGATGATGATAATTATTACGAAGGAGCTGCTCCTTCATCAGGATCAGTTTCTCAAGATTTAGATAATATGTTAGCGACCGCAGGTGTAGATCAAGATGTAATAGGTAGATTAGGAGAAGGTCTAAACAGCTTAAGTTCATCGGTAAGTAAAATGTCAGACCTTGGTGATGCTGCTGTAGCCACTTCAGAATATACTGAGAATGTAAAAAAAGCTACTGGATCTCTTGGAGATATGAGCGAATCTTATTCTAAAACAGCTGAAGCAATGTCGTCTATGTCAGCAGCGGCAGAAGATGCTTCAGAATACCATTCTCAAGTACAGACGATTACTCAAAATCTTAGCTCGTTAAATGCCTTGTATGAAATGGAGCTACAAGATGCTAATGGCCATCTAAAAGCAATGAATAAATTTTACAGTAACCTTTCTACTGCAATGGATAACATATCCGATGCAACTAAAGATTCTGATGAATTTAGAAATCAATTACATTCATTGACTGAAAACATTACTAGCCTTAATTCAGTTTACGGTAATATGCTTACTGCGATGAAAAGCTAATTAGGAATTAAGTAACTGAATAAAATTTTAATTTAAAAATATAAAAGTAAGATACTATGGCTGGAGGTAAGGAAACCCCAAGACAAAAGATGATAAGTCTGATGTACTTGGTACTTATTGCAATGATGGCGCTTCAAGTAAGTGGGGCTATTCTCGATAAGTTTTATTTTCTCGATCAAAGTTTGAGACATGCAGTAGATGCTGAATATGAACAGAGTGCTGTTATCATCAACTCAATGGAAAGTGAAGTTGAAAAAAGAGGGAGTAAAGCTAATGAAGTAAAGGCACTTGAATCTGCTAAAGAGGTGAGGCAGAAGGCGCTTAATCTGAATGCTAAAATTGAAGAGATCAGGGAAGCGTTAGTTAAAAAATCTGGTGGGCGAGATGAAAACAAGAAGCCTAAAGGGATGAAAGACGAAGAATCTGTAGCAAACCTTTTGGTTGGACCAGGAGAGTCTAAAAGTGGAGAAGGTTATAAGCTAAAGAAGCTAATAGAAGTATATGTTGCAGACATAAATGCTACATTAAAATCCCTTGGCAGAAAGCCGTTGGAGTCATTGACTAAAAGTGCTAAAGATGATCCACTTTTTGCTAAGGATGATCACCAAACGGGTAAAGACTGGGTAGAGTTGAACTTTACGAGTACTCCTGTAATTGCGGCTATGGCAACTCTTAGTGAAAGAGAGTCTAAAATAGTTCAGTATGAGCATGAAGTACTGAATGCTTTAGCTAATCAAGTGGGTGTGAAAGACTATAAGTTCGATAAATTAGTAGGGATGTACAGGTTGAAATCATCTGTAGTAGCTGCTGGTACAGATATTGAAGGAGAAATTTTTGTTACAGCATTCTCTAGTTCATTGAAACCAGAAATTACGATTAATGGGAGAAGTACTGTTATTGATCCTAGTAGTGGTATGGGTAAGTTTAAAAATAAAGTATCTGCTACAAAGTACGATAAAGATGGTTTTTCAAAACAGTCGTATAAAGCAGCTATCAAATTACAAGATACTACTATGGTCTTCCCTGTTGAGTATACGGTTTCAAAACCTGTTATTCAAGTTCAGTCTGCATCAGTGCAAGCATTGTATAGGAATTGTGGTAATGAATTAGTGATTAACGTACCTGCTTTAGGTTCTTATTATAACCCTACTTTTTCTTTAGGTGCTGGTGAAGGTGTTGTAAAAGCTAACCCTAAGAAAAAAGGAGAAATTGTAATTATCCCATCTAAAAAATCAATTAACCTAACGGTTAAGAGTGATGGAAATAGAATTGGTACTGAAAAATTTGGTGTAAGACTTGTTCCTAAGCCAGAAATACAGATTAAAATTGCTGGACAAACAGCTAATACCAAGCAAGGGGTTTCTTCCACAAAAGTTGGGAAAGGAGTTAAATTATTAGCGGTTGCTGATAAAGGATTTTCTGATTTTTTACCAAAGGATGCTAAGTACACTGTTCGTGAAGCAGATATCATTCTAGTAAGAGGTAAAAAGCCAGTAGGGAGGGTATCCTATCCAGCTTCTACGAGGAGTCTTGCTGCTAGACCTGGAGATAGACTTTTGATAGAAATTAAGTCTGTTGTTCGAAGAACATATACAGGTGGTAGTGAAAAGGTGAAGTTATCAGCAACTTCTGCGCTGATAAACGTGCCAATAATTTAAAAAATAGATGTTATGAAAAAGTTAGGTGTTCTAGTATCATTAGTTGGTTTTTCATTTTGTGCTTCTGCTCAGAGTGTAAATTTGGATGATAGAGGAGTAAACAAGTTTTCTGCTGATCCTATTCCAGAATCTCATATAATGTATAAAAAATCATTATGGAGAATGATGGATCTTAGAGAAAAGCAAAACCAACCCTTTTTTGCTTCGGGTATGGAAGTTACTCAGGTAATTATAGATGCAGTAAAAAAAGGACTAATTCAACCATGGAAAACAGATTCGTTATCTGATGGTACTCCATTGACTACTGAAGAGTTTATGGAAAAATTAGTGATTCCTTCAGCCGAAGAAGCATATAGCGATGATGAACTAGAATTCCTTGGCGGAGACGGTGGCGGAGACGGTGGCGGAGGCGGTGGAGATGATCCATTCGGTTTCGGAGGTGGTGGAGATGATCCATTTGGTTTCGGAGGTGGTGGAGATGATCCATTCGGTTTCGGTGGTGGTGGAGACGACCCTTTTGGAGGAGGCGGTGCTGCTGAAGAGAAGAAACCAGCAGAAAAAAAGGCAGGTGAAGTGTTTTATTATGCAGGTAAAGACTTGTGGCAGCTAGAGTTGAAAGAAGATATTATCTTTGATAAACAACGATCTAGAATGGTAAAAGATATTTTAGCATTCACTCTATTAATTCCTGCAGATCATCCAGACAATCTAAAAGGCATTGAAGAAACGGTTGCTTCTTTTTCATACAAAGAGTTAGTTGAAAAAGTGTTTACGAATAACCCTAAGGCAATATGGTTTAACCCATACAACGATAAGGAGCATAAGAGTATTGCCGATGCTTTTAAATTAAGATTGTTTTCTTCTTATTTAACTAGAATGAGTGACCCACAAAATAGAACTATTACAGATATCTATGGTGGTGATCCTGGAGCTGGAATTCAGGCGGCTAGATATGAGGAAAATAAACTACTTGAATTTGAACACAATCTGTGGTCATACTAAGTCAAGTTTTATAACAAGAAAAATTTAAGAAGGAAGGACATTAGTTCTTCCTTTTTTTTGGTTTAAAGTAAATAAAATACATCAAGTGATAATAGCTTATTTGTTTATTGGCGTTGGTTTAGGGTTTCTGTTTGGGTTTCTTGTTTTTTATTTTAAAAACAAATCATTAGATCAGGTTGATCGTTCTTTATTGGTATCGGCAGAGAAAGAACGAGACCAACAAAAAGTAATGATTTCTACTAAAGATGAACAGCTAGGTGAAGGGAAGGAGAGAATAAGCTTATTAGAATTGGAAATAAGTGAAAAGATAGAAGTGATTACCAAGCTAGAAGCTAGGTTGGCAGGAGCAGAAGTGCATTTTAAAAACCAAGAAGAAAAACTGAGTAACCAAGAAGTAGAAAGGAAAAAATTGCACGAGCAATTAACTACCCAATTTGAAAATATAGCAGGTAAAATTCTAAAAAACAATTCAGATCAACTGTCTAAGACGAGTCATGATAGAATGGATCTTATCCTAAAACCTCTGAAAGAAAAACTGACCAATTTTGAACGAAAAATAGAAGATTCAGACAAAGAAAAAGTATCGCTCAAGAGAGAAGTTCAAATGCTTGCTGACCTCAATAAGCAGATGTCTCAAGAGACTAATAATTTAACTAAAGCATTAAAAGGAGATACCAAGAAACAAGGTAACTGGGGAGAGGTTATTTTAGAGAGAGTATTGGAACGTTCGGGTTTGGTAAAAGGATCAGAGTACGAAGTGCAATATTCTACTACCAATGTAGAAGGTGCCAGAATACAGCCTGATGTTATTGTAAACCTTCCTGATAAGAAACATATTATCATAGATTCTAAAGTTTCTCTTGTTGATTACGATAGGTTTGTAAATGAAGAAGACTTAGACCTTAAGAAAACATACTTGAAGCAACATGTTAACTCGGTAAAAGCCCATATTAAAGGTTTAAGTAATAAATCGTATGAGACAGGAGATGGATTAAATTCACCTGAATTTGTACTCTTATTTATGCCAATAGAGCCATCCTTTACTGCAGCGGTACAAGAAGATCAAGAGTTGTTCAATTATGCATGGGATCAGAAAATTGTGTTGGTAAGTCCAAGCACCTTATTGGCTACGTTGAGTACAATTGCTTCTATTTGGAAACAAGACAAGCAAAACAAATATGCCTTAGAGATAGCAAGACAAGGAGGAGCACTCTATGATAAATTTGTAGGTTTTGTAGAGGATATGCAAAAAATGGGTAAATCGATTAGCGCTACTCAAAACGTATACGACGGCGCAATGAATAAACTACAATCAGGTAGCGGTAATTTGATAGGGAGAGCCGAGAAAATTAGAAAACTAGGAGCTAAAGCAGTGAAAAGTTTACCAGAAGATATGCTTGATTCTTTACCTTTAGACAGTCAAGAAGAAGATAATGAGTAAATGGGGGTGAAGAAGAAATGGGTAGTAAAAACGCCTTCTGATTCTATTAAAACAGAAGAGCTCTCTAAAAAGCTAAACATCAACCCTTTTTTAGCTTCCATTCTTTTACAGAGAGGGATTGATGCGTTTGACCAAGCAAAACTATTTTTTAGACCATCGGTAGAAGATTTGCATGATCCTTTTTTAATGAAAGGGATGGATGTAGCGGTAGAACGGTTATCAAAGGCAATTGCTTCAGGCGAAAAAATAGTTGTTTATGGTGACTACGATGTAGATGGCTGTTCTTCTGTTTCCCTAGTTTACAGCTTTTTATCTACTATTTATTCAAACATTGTATACTACATTCCAGACCGATATTCGGAAGGCTATGGTGTATCTACAAAAGGGATAAATTATGCCCGTCAAGAAGGTGCTGGTCTTATTATTACCTTAGATTGTGGTATCCGTGCTATTGATGCAGTAGCTTTAGCTAAAGAACATGAAATTGATGTAATTATTTGTGATCATCATTTACCAGGAGATAATCTTCCTGATGCTGTAGCTATACTTGATCCAAAACAAAAAGAATGCGACTACCCTTTTAAGGAATTGTGTGGTTGTGGAGTAGGCTTCAAACTATTACAAGCTTTTAGTATTCAACAACAAATTCCTATTGAAAACTTATTACACTATTTAGATTTTGTAGTCATTGCTACTGCTTCTGATATTGTTCCTCTTGTGGGTGAGAATAGAGTATTGAGTTATTTAGGCTTACAAAAGATAAATGCAGACCCATTGCCAGGTATTGCAGCACTAATAGCACTTTCTTCTTTTCAGAAAGAGCTAACCATTACAAATATTGTTTTTGGCATAGGTCCACGTATTAATGCGGCAGGGAGGATAAAACACGCTCACTTTGCCGTGAAATTATTGACCTGTATAGATAAAGATCAAGCACTTCAATTAGCAGAAGATATTAATGGAACAAATACAGACAGGCGAGAATTAGATGCGACTATTACAGAGCAGGCAAAACAGTTTATTCAAGATGATTCTGATTTTGATAACAAAGTAACCACCGTTCTTTACAAAGACGATTGGCATAAGGGCGTTATAGGAATAGTGGCATCAAGATGTATAGAGTCATATTACAGGCCTACCATTATTTTGACTGAATCCAACGGAAAATTAGTTGGTTCAGCTCGGTCTGTAGCGGGCTACGATATTTATGCAGCTATAAACGAATGTAGCGAGTTGTTAGAGCAATTTGGAGGTCATAAGTATGCCGCAGGCCTAACTCTTCTTCCAGAGAACTTTAAACTATTCAAAACACAATTTGATGCTGCGGTTAGAAGAACAATAGAAAAAGATCAGTTGATTCCTAAACTAACTATTGATGCGGAAGTACCATTAGGTTTTATTACGAATAAATGTTATGATATTATTTGTCAGTTATCCCCTTTCGGTCCCGCCAATATGCAGCCCATTTTTTTGACCAGAAAAGTGAAAATTGGTACTATTAGATTATTGAAAGAAGCACATCTAAAAATAGCTATTCGTACAGATCTGGGTGTATTAGATGGAATTGGATTCAATATGTTAGAAGAGTATCAACTATTAGAAAACAACCCTGATTCGATGTTTGATGTTTGTTATCAAATAGATAAAAATGAGTTTAGAGGAAAAACGTCCTTACAGTTGATGATTAAAGATATTAGACTAACCCATTATTTTTCTAAGAAAAAAACGTAGATTTGGTTAACTGAAACTTTAAAAAAGTGATTATGAAAATTAAACATCTTATACTACCTACTTTATTTTTAGGTATTTTATTCTTTACATCTTGTGATAAAGATGAAAACGATGATTCTACTACAGATATCTATAATCCTGCTACAGACGGATTAAGAATTAATGAAAGTGCACTGAATTTGATCCCTGCAGCATTACGAAGTAATACTGATGCAATTGCATTACAGGACCTTCTCGATGAGGCATTAGTTTATAAAGATGATTTGATTGTACCTGTAGGTACGTCTAAAACAGACCTATCAACTCTTGTTGCAAGAGGGCTTCCAACTGAAAGGTATCAATGGACAGAAGGAGGATACGATCATCTATTAGACTTTACAGATTCTGATTTAACAGAAAAAATAGAAAAAAGAGTAGCAGATGAATCTGATGCATATTATTCTTGGGATTATTCTAAAAGCATGTTGTCATTACCAGCAAAACAGACTGAATACGGCTATTCTTACGATGTAAACGCTAGCCAGTGTAAAAATGAGTTTTGTGGGCATTTAGAATACGAAGGTTCTGTGTCTGGGTATATGTATCTAGAGTGGTCTGAAGAAGATGGGAGTTCTTCATTTAAGTCATCGACAAATCTAGGTTATAAATCTGTATCAGTGGAAAATAATTCTGGTCAATATCAGATCTATTTATATTCAAATAATAGTGGTAAATTGTATTATGATGGAGACCTTGTTTTAGAATGGAATTCAGCCGGCGAAGATATTACGCCTATTCAACAACTATCAAAGTAATAAATTTTTAATTCATTAATCTAAAAGCTAATCCAATCAAGTTGGATTAGCTTTTTTTATGTTCTTTTATTTCTTCCACTCAAACGTACTAATCAAGTGATTCATGTCTTCCGTAATGTAGTTAATTACAGGGCGTAAAGAGTCATTTTTTGTGGCAATAGGAAAGTAAACCGCTCCTCTGAAATAATTAGCCGTATCGCTATCGTGTGTAAAAAACTGGTAAGGACTAGGAACTTCCCCTTCTAATTCAAACACAATTACTGGTTGCCCTTCTTTTGTGTGCGCTAACCTTCTTTCTATCGCATAAGCCTTCACATCATGCTTGTAGGCAATTTTATAGGAGTCACTAATCAAATCATAACTCTCTCTCTTGCTACGAATAGGTTCGTAAGTCACATAAATACTGGCATTTAGATCAGGGTAACTGATAATCTTCCACCCATCACCTACTATTCCAAAGGTGTCATTAGCAATAGTAGCTTGCTTAGATAATTCAAAACTATATGGTATTCCTTGTTCAGTATAAGTCAGGTAATCGTGCTCAGGTATTTCTATGTGATTATACCCTTTTGGTTTTGGGATGTAATCAGAACTACATCCACTACTAACAAATAAGGGTAGAGATATTAAAAATAATAGCCTTACGGTTTTATTTTTCATTAGATGTATTTTATTGTGTATCAATGGATTTAGGGTCTACTGTTACCCTAACCCGCTTAATTCTTTTGTTGTTGACAGATTCAATATAAAAAATAAACCCCTCATATTTAATTTGCTCACTTACTTTTGGTAGGCTAGTATTCAATTCTAAGATCAAACCTCCCAAAGATTCGCTTTCTCCTTTTATTTCGTCAAAATAACCAGAAGGGACGTCTGTTATTTTATAAAAATCATTTAAGGAAGTTTTAGCCTCAAAAATATAGGTTAGAGAATCAATTTTTTTGTAATTAATATCGTCGTCGTCAAATTCATCATTTATTTCACCTACTATTTCTTCCAACACATCTTCCATAGTTACTAGGCCAGAAGTACCACCATATTCATCTACTAC
>JBGCEI010000088.1:0-26892 GCA_045106295.1 Cyclobacteriaceae bacterium | reverse complement strand
GTTCCTATTTTCTTCATGTGATAAAGAACAAGAGACCGTCATAGAGGCAAGTACAAACACACAAGAGATCATAGATAATACTGATTCAGAAAATGAATTTAATGACTTAAGCTCTATCACTAGAGAAATTACAGATAATGCAACCTATACATCTTCTTCATCTGGTAGAATTACGGCTCTATGTCATACAATAACAAAAAACAACGCTAACTCTAATGACTTGGATACAATCACAATTGATTTTGGTACAACTGGTTGTGACTATTATGGTAGAACTAGAAAAGGTAAAATAATATTTACTTATACAGATAGACATCGTAACACTGGCGCTGTTATTACTACTACTTTAGATAATTATTATGTAGATAACACAAAAGTTGAAGGAACTAGAGAGGTAAAGAATCAGGGACCTAATGTAGATGGAAACCTAGTTTTTACGGTCAGTGTAACAGGTGGTAAACTAACGTTTAGTGATTCTAGTACAGCTCTATGGTCGTCATCAGGAAGAACACGAACTGTTGATTTACAAGATACCCCAGAAGATAAGTCGGATGATATCATTTCTGTTTCAGGTACTACAACAAATGTAAGCAGAACTGGCGTAACGAGAACAAGTACAGTGAATACTGCTACACCTCTCGTTTTTTATAGCACATGTAAACAAGAAGGAGGATTAATTGGTAAGCATAGATGGATACCTGTTAGTGGGATCAAAGAAGTAGAAATAGAACGAACTTCAGGTACTTTTTCTCGCTCTATTGATTTTGGAGATGGAAGCTGTGACCAAAAATTTGAGGTTACTACATCAACAGGAAATACCATCTTGATTGATTTAAGCAAATAGTATTTTAGTATAAAAAAATATTTAAAACTCGTCATATTATCCTGACGAGTTTTTTTATTAATCTAAATACACAACCTACCTCTCATTTAAGTCGTAATCAACTTTTTGCTAAAACTGAACACTAGATTCTGTAACTTGCAAGTTCATTTTTAACCTTACCTATGTTACAGGCAGCAATTTTTGATATGGATGGAGTACTAGTAGATTCTGAACCAATCTGGCGAAGGGCGATGGTGGCAGTATTTGCTGAAGTAGGGTTAAATATTACAGAAAAAGAGTGCGCTGAAACAACAGGGATAAGAATAGACAAAGTAGTAGAATACCGTTATGAGAAATCACCTTGGAAAGGAACTTCTCCTGAAAGGACTACAGAAATGATTGTAGAGAAAATGGTGGAGTTAATTTATGCAGAAGCTAAACCTATGGAAGGAGTAGGTCACCTTATTTCTCTTTTTCAGTCTAAAGGATTTAAGATTGGTTTGGCAACATCTTCTCCAAATTCTATCATGAATGCTACGGTAGATAAATTAGGACTAAAAGAAGTGTTTCATTCCATTAATTCAGCAGAATTTGAAAAATACGGGAAACCCCATCCAGCTATTTATTTAAAAACAGCTAAGAAATTAGGTGTAGAACCGACAGATTGTGTGGCAATAGAAGATTCGTTTTATGGGTTGTTATCGGCAAAGTCCGCACGGATGAAAACAATTGCAGTACCTGAACCAGCTGTTTGGGAGCAAGAAAGATTTAGTATCTCAGAAGTAAAAGTAAAAAATTTGGCAGAAGTAGATGAAAATATGCTTACTGTTTTGAATAATGCGTTGACTTAAGAAATAGCATTTTCGCGCCATTCCACGAAAATTGGTAACTGGTTAAAAAAACAAAAAGAGAAGAATTAGAACTTTTACATAAGAAAATAGTGTTCTTAAAAGAGTAGTTAAAAAAATAAAAAGTAATAAAATGCCAACAATATTTAGAGCTTTCGGCCTTCGTTTTTTCTTTTATTCAAATGATCATTTACCTATTCATGTACATGTCAAAAATGCAGACGGAGAAGCTAAATTTAATGTTGAAAGAATAGAGTGTGTTGAAAATAAAGGGTTAAAGAGTAAGGATGTTAAACTTGCAGAATCTTTAATTGATGAGAATAAAGACATCATTATCGAAGCATGGAATAACTTCTTTAAAAAATAATAGAATGGAAGTTCAAAAAGTATGGATAGATAATAAGAATATCTATCATTTAACCGATAAAGGAAAAAAGAAGTATTTACCTATTTCTCAATATAAGCGATTAGCAAAAGCTAGTCAAAAGCAGAGAGAGTCTTTTGAAGTTTCTCCCTTCGGAATCCACTGGGAAGAAATAGACGAAGACTTAAGCTTTGCGGGTACCTGGTATGAGGAATAAGTACATAAAAGTAACTTATTGTAAGTTCGCCCAGTAATCTTTTTACCTCAAAATTGCTTACTTTTGCCTCACGAAATTTCATTCACTCATATGATTACTGAAGAAGCATTCGACACCTTAGATTCCAAGGAATTTATTACGATTAAAAATGCAAGGGTAAACAACCTAAAAAATGTGAGTGTTGCCATTCCACGGAATAAACTGGTGGTGATTACGGGTGTTTCGGGTTCAGGGAAATCGTCTTTGGCATTTGACACCTTATTTGCCGAAGGGCAACGCATGTACGTGGAGAGCTTGAACTCTTATGCCCGTCAGTTTTTGGGTAGAATGGAAAAGCCCGAAGTAGACTACATCAAAGGAATTTCCCCAGCCATTGCAGTAGAGCAAAAGGTAACCTCCAAAAACCCTCGTTCTACGGTGGGGACTACTACAGAAATTTATGATTACCTGAAGCTATTATTCGCTAGGATAGGAAAAACGTATTCGCCCATTTCTGGGAAGGAGGTAAAGAAAGATTCGGTAACGGATGTGGTGAATTATATCTACGGAAAAGAAGAAGGTACTCGTTTGTTAGTGTTATGTCCACTCTATCTGGTAGAAGGGCGTAGCTTGGAAGAAGAGCTTTCGTTATTGCTTCAAAAAGGGTTTTCCCGTGTGGTGGTAAACGAAGAAACGGTATTCATAGAAGAACTGTTAGAAGGGGGAATTAAAGATAAAAAAGCAACCTATTACATCCTGATCGATAGGGCGGTTGTAAAACAAGGTGATGAAAGTGCTCAGTTTCGATTGGCAGATTCTATCCAAACGGCATTCTACGAAGGACAAGGAAGCTGTATGGTACAAAAACCAGGTGAAAAGCTGATTTCCTTTTCTGATAAGTTTGAATTGGATGGTGTGGCATTTAATGAACCGACGATCAATTTTTTTAGCTTCAACAATCCTTACGGTGCTTGTAGAAATTGTGATGGGTTTGGGCATGTGTTGGGGATAGATCCTGACTTAGTGGTACCAGACAAAAGCAAATCGATTTACGAAAATGCAATTGTTCCGTGGAGAGGAGAAAAGATGAGCGCTTGGGTAAAACCATTGATTGAGCACGGTATCAAATTTAATTTTCCGATTCACCGCTCTTACTCAGAATTGAGTAAGAAAGAAAAAGAACTGCTGTGGACAGGGAATGAGTATTTTGAAGGGTTAAATGCTTTTTTCCAACACATAGAAGGTCAGGTTCATAAAATCCAATACCGAGTGATGCTTTCTCGTTACCGAGGAAGAACAAGCTGCCCAGAATGTAAAGGAACTCGGATTCGTAAAGAGGCATCTTATGTAACGATTGAGGGGACGTCGATTCAAGATTTGGTATTGCTACCGGTAGAGAAATTAGTTACGTTCTTTGATGGATTAACACTGAACGAATACGATGCAAAAGTAGCAGATCGAATCCGTAGAGAAATTAAAAATAGACTGTCGTACTTGATGGACGTAGGCTTAGGCTATTTGACCATGAACCGATTGACGTCTAGCCTTTCGGGTGGAGAGTTTCAACGAATTAAATTGGCTACTTCTTTGGGTAGTGCTTTGGTGGGTTCTATGTATGTGTTGGATGAGCCAAGTATTGGATTACACCCAAAAGATACGGCTCGACTGATCAACGTATTGAAGCATCTGCGGGATTTGGGCAATACGGTCATTGTAGTGGAACATGAAGAAGAAGTAATTAAGGCAGCGGATCAGGTGATCGACATTGGTCCTGATGCGGGGACGTTGGGTGGAGAATTGATTTTCCAAGGAACGATAGATGACATTAATGCTGGAAAAACAGATTCGTACACAGCTAAATACCTTAACGAAGAACTGAAAATAGACAGCCCTACTAAGCGTAGAAAATGGTTTAATAAAATAAAAGTTAGAGGGGCTTCGGAAAATAATTTACAACATGTAGATGTAGATCTTCCATTGGGAATCCTAACGGTGATTACGGGAGTCAGCGGATCGGGTAAATCTACTTTAGTGAAAAAAATAGTTTACCCTGCTTTGCAGAAGCAATTTGGGGAGTATGGGGAGTTTTCTGGAAAGTATGAATCCATTAGTGGAGACATCAGTCAGTTAACGAGAATTGAGTATGTGGATCAAAACCCTATCGGGAAATCTTCTCGATCGAATCCGGTGACATACATTAAAGCATACGACGAAATCAGAAAGTTGTTTACCAACCAAGATGTATCGAAAGCTAGAGGGTACAAACAAGCCGTTTTTTCTTTTAATGTAGAAGGGGGACGTTGTGAGGCATGCCAGGGAGAAGGAATTCAGCGCATAGAAATGCAGTTTATGGCTGATATTTCGCTGGAGTGTGAAGACTGTAAAGGAAAGAAATTCAAAGAAGAAATATTAGAGGTTCGGTACAAAGAAAAATCGATCTACGACGTGTTGAATATGACAGTAGATGATAGCATTGCTTTCTTTGCTGAACAACCTAAGATTCAGAATTTACTGTTGCCTTTACAGCGTGTAGGGTTGGGTTATGTGACTTTGGGGCAGTCGTCTAATTCACTAAGTGGTGGTGAAGCACAACGTGTGAAATTGGCTTCTTTTTTAGGGAAAGGTGCTGGAGAGAAAGAAAAGATTCTATTTATCTTCGATGAGCCTACCACTGGACTTCATTTCCATGACATCCAGAAGTTATTGACGTCTATTAATGCACTAATCGACAAAGGTCATTCAGTGATTATCATAGAACATAATACTGAAGTGATTAAATCTGCCGATTGGGTAATCGATATGGGGCCAGAAGGAGGAGAAAGAGGGGGAACGGTTTGCTTTGCAGGTACGCCGGAGGACTTAGCGAAAGAAGAAACGAATTATACTGCGGAATACATAAGAGGAAAGCTGTAGGGCTAAGACATTAGGTTGTGAGACACTAGACAATTTAACGAAAAGCGTGTCATTCCCTGTCGCAAGACCCACAAAGATTTGTAGCTGAACTTTTAACCCGAAATATGCATAAGAGAGTCTATTCCGAATCTAACTATCTGAAAATCAGTCGCTTTGCTAGTTAACTTCTCATAACGAATTCTAATGCATATTTCGGGTTTAAATAAAAAAAACCAAAGAATAAAATCCTTCAGGCTGTCATTATTACTCATAAATAACTACTCAAACTTTAACTGTTTTGTTTTAGCTACTTCTTTAATGGACTTCATCATGGCATGATCTAGAGTGCCTTCTTTGTTGCCTTTTGGTTGATTGTCAGCTATGAATTGCTTTCGCTTAGTGCTTAGTTTTTGGATTTCTTGTTGAATATCTTTTCGTGCTTCAGCCTGCTTTTTGACATAGGATTTTCGTTGTGGAGTATTCATTCCTTTCATTTCTGTTGGAAGGCTTTCTTCGGCTACTTCTGCAATTGCTTCTTCGTCTTCCTCGGCAGCATCTACCAAATCCCAGCTTTTGTTTTTGTAAGCGTGAGAACTCTTAGAAATGGCTCTTTTTACCTTATTTGCTTGACTGTAGGAAGCGGCATTTCTGTCTTGAGCAATTTGCATTTCTTTTTTCGCCACTCCTTTGTTTCCATAGTAGATGTAGGTATTATTTAAGTCATCGTTCAGTTTATCGATTTTCTTGTCGTATGGCGTATCTATGTAAACGGTTTTTCTGTCTTGCTGAATTGCCATGTAGGAACCACCTGTTATGGAAGCTCCTTCTTTCCAAAAAGATCGGATACCGTTGTCATAGTCTCCACAGAAAATAGTGTTGACTATTATTCCTTTCTCTTTAGATAACTTACATGCCGAACGGTAGGGATAGTTCCCTTGTGTAAATGGCTCGTTACCGGCAATGAAAATCATTTTTAAATCTGCATCAGATTCAGACCACTCTAGTTGGTCAATAGATCGTTTAATGACCTGACCACAGAATTCGTCTCCGCCATTTGTTTTTAGACTGAACAGTTTTTCTGAGATCTCGTCTAAATCGTCGGTTAGGTTGGTGACCATGCGGATGTACCCTTCTGAAGAGGGTAATCTACTATTTCCATATTCAAATAAAGCAATCTTTATTTCTGGTCTTGCTCCGTCGTGACATTTGGCGACAGCCAATTCATTGACAATCGTCCAAAGCTGAGATTTTGCTTGGTCTATTAGTCCATCCATACTATTAGATGTGTCTAATAAGAGTGCTAGCATTATTTTTTGGTTTTTGGTATCTGCTTTTTCCGTACTTTCTGAATAGGTGCTGTTACAGCTTATTAATACAATAAGAAAGGTGTTTATTATTCCTGTTAGTATTCTGTTTTTTACGAGTAATTTCATCATGTTTATGTGTGTTTTAAGTTGAAATATGTCTCCAATTTGGCGGAAAGAAACAGAAAGAAATACCTGAAATTAGTAAGCGATCGAAGAGACTTAGTGAAAGAGACAGTTCACTTAGTAAAGAGGACAATCTCTTTATCTTGTCTCGTTTTCATTTAAAATGAATGTGTTATCTTGTGTTAAAATTCACTACTTGATAAAATACATCACCATATCGTTCTTTATTGGAATACTCTTTTTGCACCAAACATTTAGTCAGCAGAAAAAAGTGTCTAGTTATAAGAGTATTTCTAAACGGAATTTAAAGCTAGACCGCAGTGTGCCTGATTTATTGAGAGAGGCGGAAGCTATCCGTTTCAGTGATACTAAAGGGGCATTAGACAAAGTAGAAGAGGCATTAGCGCAAAGTATTCTCCAAAAAAGCAGTTTCAATCAGGCAACCTGTTACCTATTATTAGGAAAGATCAATGAACAAACGAAAGAATGGGCAGCTGCTATTGAAAACTACAATTTAGCGTTTGATAGATTACAAACAGCCTCTTACAAGGAAACGAAAGAATATCGTTCTACTTTAGATGGATTAATAAAATCTAATAGTCGTTTAGGCAATTATGAAGAGTCTTTAAAACACCTTGATCTGAAACAAAAGGCAGTCAAATCACCTGTTGATAAAGCAAAAGTAGAGCTAGACCGAGCAGATATTTATTTTCTAGCTGGAAACTACAAAGCATCAAAGAATACCTTAGAAAAAGGAGAGCAGGTCTTACGCAAGAATAAACTTTCAACTACCCGAGCTCAAGCAATCAGAACGAAATTATTAGCTTCAGAAGGAAATACTGCTGCTGCTGCTGATTTGTACCAACAAAGTCAGGCACCCGTAGCACTAGATGATGCTATGCTAACAGAAGATCAGAAAGAGGAAAGCCTCATTGCTTTTGAGGAATCCAAAGAGGAGATTATTAATGCCTACGTTGGAGAGGGTAAATTAGAGAAAGAAATAGACCTTAGGAATCAGGCTATTGTGTCTAATACATTGCGAAAAAAACCATTGAAAGTGGTCAAAGAAAAACAGGCATTGAGTAAAGCCTTGATTGAAACGGGTAAGACTTCTTCTGCGATTAAGGAATTAACGGAGGCAGTCTTACTGGCTGACTCTTTGCAGAATTTTAAAGAGCTAGCCAGTGCTAATAAAGGATTGGCTGAGGCATGGAATAAAAAAGGAAGTCAAAAAAAGGCGTTGCGCTATTATCAGAAATACAGTGAGGCATTAGAAAAAGCGGAGAAACAGGAAAGTAAAGCAAAAAAAGAAAAGGAAGCGATCAATAAAAAACAACGTTCTATCTCATCTCTTACCAAGGAGTTGGCATTAGACGAAAGTGAGTATGAATTAAAGGAATCGAATGATCGTTTGGCAACCAATCAGTTGAATTTACAGCGAACGGTTATTTATGGCCTACTCTTTTTATTAGGGTTAGCGGTGGTTGCTTCCATTTTGATTTACCGAAATGCGGTAAAAAGTAAAACGATGAGTCAGTTGTTGACCTTAAAGTCGTTACGAAGTCAAATGAACCCTCATTTTATCTTTAATGCGCTGAACTCTGTGAATCAGTTTATCGCTAAAAATGATGAACGGGCGGCTAATAAATTCTTGTCTGAATTCTCTAAATTGATGCGTTTGGTATTGGATAATTCACATCATGACTTTATTACGTTGGCAGAGGAAAAAGAGATTATTGCCTTATATCTAAAGCTAGAGCATTACCGTTTCAGAGATAAATTTACGTATGATTTAACTATTGATGAAAGTCTATCGCTTGATACCATAGAAATTCCTCCTATGCTAATTCAACCGTACATAGAAAATGCGGTATGGCACGGGTTGCGGTACAAAAAAGAAATGGGGCACCTTTCTGTTTCTTTAACAGAAGAAAACCAAGCATTAAAAGTAGTGATTACAGATAATGGAATTGGACGAACCCGTTCTAAAGAATTAAAAACGGATAATCAAAAAGCGCATCAGTCGACGGGATTAAAGAATACCGAAGAACGGATCAATATCATTAATAAAGTGTACCAGAAAAAGTATTCGGTCACTGTTTCGGATGTAGAAAACGATGGTTCTGGAACATCGGTAATTCTTAGCTTACCACAATAAAACGGATGGCAAAATTAAAAGCAATATTGGTAGACGATGAACAGGATAGTAGGGATATTTTATCGAATTACTTAAAAAAGTACTGCCCTGATGTAGATTTATTAGCTACCTGCGACTCGGTAAAAACAGGACTGGAAGCCATAACAACTCATCAACCTGATGTGGTATTTTTAGATATTGAAATGCCGTATGCAAATGGCTTTGATTTATTGGATCAAGTCAATGAAATCACCTTTGAAACGGTATTTGTAACGGCGTATGATAATTATGCGATCAAGGCGCTAAATCAAAGCGCTGCTTATTATCTCTTAAAGCCAATTGACATAGACGAGTTAGTTGCGGCGGTAGAAAAAATTCAGACTGAAAGAAGTAAACCTGACTATGTAGAGCATGCAAAGGTATTGTTGGAAAACATAAAAGGACAACCAAATAATTTGGCGAAACTGATGTTACCGACTTTAGAAGGTTTTGAGGTAGTAAAACCTGAAGAGATCTTGTATTGTGAAGCAGATAACAACTTCACAAAATTTCATTTGGTTAGTAACCGTCAATTATTGATTTGTAGAACGCTAAAGTATTTTGAAGAAATTCTTTCTAATCACCAGTTTGTACGGGTTCACCGATCACATATGATTAATCTAGATTATGTGGTTCGCTACACCAAAGGAAAAGGTGGTTACGTAACCTTAGAAAATGGAGCAGAACTAGAAGTGGCTCCGAAAAAGAAAAGTGAATTTTTGGAGGCTTTTCAGAGGTAGGCTTTGTTTAGAACAAAGTCTCATGCATAATTCGGGTTTAATTTCATATCTTTGCAGACAAATCACACCGTATTATGCTCGAAAAGTTAGAGGAAATCAAGAAAAGATTCGAAGAGGTAGCCCACCTTATTATTCAGCCAGAGATTGTTACTGACATGAAGCAGTATGCTAAGCTGAACAAGGAATACAAAGACTTGAATAAAGTGGTAGATGCGTACGAAGAGTACAAGCTGATACTAAACAATATTGACAACTCTAAAGACGTTATTGCTAACGAGAAAGATGAGGAATTTCGTGACATGGCAAAAATGGAACTGGAAGAGTTGGAGCAACGAAAAGAAAAAATAGAGGATGATCTAAAACAAATGTTGATTCCAAAAGATCCTGAAGACGAGAAAAATGCAATTGTAGAAATACGTGCAGGTGCAGGAGGTGATGAATCAGCTATTTTTGCAGGTGATTTGTTTAGAATGTATCAACGTCATTCAGAGAAAATGGGATGGAAAATTTCTATTACTGACTTTGTGGATGGTACTGCTGGTGGGTTCACAAAAATAGTGGCGAAGGTAATAGGGAACGATGTGTATGGAAAATTAAAATATGAGTCTGGTGTTCACCGTGTACAGCGTGTACCGGCTACAGAAAGCCAGGGTAGGGTACATACATCAGCCGCATCGGTAGCTGTTCTTCCAGAGATGGATGATGTAGAAATAGAATTGAATACTTCAGATATTAGAAGAGATGAATTCTGTTCTTCTGGTCCTGGTGGTCAATCGGTAAACACGACCTATTCAGCTATTCGTTTAACTCACTTACCAACAGGTTTAGTGGTACAATGTCAGGATGAAAAATCGAAACTAAAAAACTACGATACAGCATTAAAAGAATTGAAGTCCCGATTATATGCTATTGAATTACAAAAGCATAATGACGAAGTAGGAGCTAAAAGGAAGTCAATGGTAGGTAGTGGTGATAGATCGGATAAGATTAGAACTTATAATTTCCCTCAGAGTAGAGTGACAGACCATAGGATTGGGATGACAGTTTATAACTTGGGTGCTGTACTTGATGGTGATATTGATGATTTCACTGAAAACCTTCGTTTAGCAGATAATGCGGAACGAATGAAAGAGGGTGTTTAAGAGAGACCTATTTAATCAATAGAAAATGAAGATGCTTTTTGTAGTTATAGCTTTAGCGGTATGTGGATTGATTTGGTATACATATCAGAAGTCGATGGCATTAAAAGCAAATCCCGAAAAGACGATTGGGCGAATTACAAAGATCAGATCAGCCTATAAAGATCAGGATAAGCGCATTATAGATTATACGTTCTCAGTAGACGGAGTAGAATACAAAGGAAGCACTCGTGTGCCTCGCTTTAGAAAGGATTTGGAAGAAGGAAGAAAAGTATCTGTTACCTATCAAAAAGGAAAACCAGAGAATTCTACGGCCAAATTGTAAATCATGATGCTTAGATTAATAGAAAAGAACTTTGCAGCTACTCTTTTCGTTTTTGCTTGTCTAGGTTTTTTATCCCCTCCTTTTTTTAGCGTTTTCGCACCTTACGCTCATTACTTTTTGATGATTAATCTGTTTTTAGGATTTCTGAAAATGGATATTGAAGGACTAAAGACGGTTCAAAAAGATATCTTGCCGATTGGCTTACGAGCACTTATTTCTATTGTAGGGGTTCCAATTGCCGTTTATTTTATCACCATTCCATTACCACATGAATTAAAAGTAGGGTTGTTTTTATTAGCTGCTGCCAATTGTGGTGCCACCACTCCTCTTTTTTCTGGTTTGTTAGGTTTTGATGTCTTACGAAGTGGTTTTTTTGTGCTCCTTACTGGTATTGGGGTTGTATTTGTTCTTCCATTTTTATTTTACCTCTTTTTTCAGTCTAGCATTGAAATAGACCGATTACAAATGTCTATTTATTTGGCAAAGGTGGTAGTACTTCCTGCGGTGTTAGGAATTTTATTTAAACGATTTGTACAGGTAGAAATGGTAGAAAAAGTATTTAGTGTTTCTCCCTGGATGGGAACTGTGAATCTGGGAATTTTGCTGGCAGCTGTAGTGGCAGATAAACATGAAACGATTGCTACTTACTTTTTTAGTTCTCTTACAACGATTGGTTTAGCGGCTATGTTTGCTGTTTTTACTATTAAGTTTTTTGTGGGTTATGCTCTAGGAAAAGGAGAAAAACAAAAGTGGGGAGATGGACTAATGTTTGTAGTAACCAATAATAGCTTAATGGTTTTATTGGCAATGCAATTCTTTACTCCCAAAGAAGTATGGGTAGCTATGCTTTCATACTTTCCTTGGATCGTTAGTTATCCAATTATTAGGTGGTTTAGATTAAAAAATGTTTTTATTTAATCCACGGAGGTAGCAAAATTTAAGAAGTAGACTTGATAGAAGTAAATTACTCCTACTTTATCATCTTGACTTTACGGCATACAAACCTTACAGATTTTAATGTTCCGACCTTTCTAAAATGACAAGTAGGGTTAAGGTTAACTAGACGTTCATTAATGACTCCCTTCTTCTCATTTTTCCTGCAGGAATACCAAACATCATTTTAAATCGTCTACAGAAATAAGCAGTGTCTTTGTAACCTACATCTTTACCTATTTCACGAATACTTCTTTTCGTAGTCCTTAATAGGCTAACAGCTTTTTCCATTCGTTGGTATTCTATGTAATCTTGTGGATTAATACCTGTTAACAATTTAAAATATTGTCCTACATAGTCTTCCGATACATTGGCTACATTAGCGAGTGTCTTATTAGACAAATCACTAGGTAAATTCTCCTTGATGAAAGCGAAAATATCCAATAGTCTAGGATCTTTAAAGTAAGTGACGTTTGTGGCCAATTGTTCTACAAATAGTCTTTCTTTAATTATGTACCTAAATACTTCTAAAATAATTCGATCAGCGTTTAGTTTTACTACTCGTTGAGTACCCGCTAAATCTTCAGTATAGTGCTCAGCAACTGTTTCTTGAAGTAACTGTTTTAGTATACTATTCTGCTTGATCGCAAAAGCAGGAATATCTAATGACTGAAAAAAGTTTACAGAGTCAAATACTTTCGCATCTACGCTAATTAAACTAAAAGTGTTGTCATCATTAGAAAAGTCTACTGGCTTGTTCGCCGATATCAAGTACTTATCCATATTGCTTGATACATCAACATTTGATGGTTTAGATAAATCTTGTCTCCCGTATGATATGGCTGTTAATTTACCACTTGGAACGAAAAGTATGTCTCCTTCTTCAAGTACTTCATTATCGTCACCAAAAGCTATTTTTCCTTTTTCTAATAACATCAATGAATTATTGACATCATAGAAATTATTTACTTTAACTGGCTGTAGTATCTTGATAAACTTAGCAGCAACAAACTTTACTGATAGCGACTCAATAATTTTATTGTAATCTTCCATAAAATTGTGATTTTTTTATTCTTCCCTACAAATCATTACACTTCAAATTTATGATGAATTTGTAAACGAAACAAAGATAAGTACAAACTATTTTGCCTTTTAGATATGATTTATTGTTATAGTACAAAAAAATAAAGGTAACATAACATAATCAATCGCTTATTATTTTATAATTATTTTTATGTTATCTTAGAAACTACGGTTTTCTTGGCCTGTATTTTGACCCCTTAAAAATGAGGTTAGCATTTTTCTCTTTCATCAGTTCTTGTAGGCTAAGTGCTTGATTTTCATTCATGTACGCTCGCACTATTTGCCAACCTAACCACCTACCTATTCGCCCAGGGCATTTATCTGCTATTTCAGGAATAGTTGGTCGTTCATCAATGTAACGCCTCTTTGCTTCTTGGGTGTCATTGAAAAATAATTTTTTATTAATAAAGTGTGCCCAAACGGTTGACTCTGTATAAACCAAGTCATCAATTTCTTTAGCCGAATATTCTATAATGATGGAGTCAGGAGCATGAGGTAACATGTGTTCCATAAAGTAACACGCCTTTCCATAATAAATCATTTGGGACAGTAAAGAGTTATCTGAACGATCAAACTGATTATATTTTCTACTCATTAAAGCCATTATTTTAGAAGGAATGTACGGCTCTTGGTAATACTTTAGAATATACGCTGGTATATCTCTTGGAAAGAACTTTGTTTTAGACGTAGAGAAAAAGTCTAATCCAATAACCACTAAACTGTCTTCTACCATTAATTCAGTACCAAAACCAGATACAAAGGTGTATGCTTTTGGGATAGTGGTTTCAGGGTAATAATGTGTCAAATAACTATACGCACTGCTAATTTCCTTTTCTAGTTTCTTAACCGATGGGAAAACTGCTTTTGTATTCATTGTTAAGGTATCCAAGTGTGGGTCACCAGACATACGAACTAAATTGCTTGTTAGTATTCTAGGGTTTGGAAACTGCCCAGCTCCCAATACAATGGAAGAAAAGAGCGAGTACTCTTTAATAAAAGCATCTGCCTCTTCGATCGTTTCAAAAGAAGTTAATTGGTCTTCTAGCCGTTCAATAGAGATTTGAACAGGAGTTGGTGAAACAACTTTTTTTGATGTCTGTTCTGTACAGGCAGATAGAACAACTGCGCTTACTGCCAATGAAATAAAATGTTTCATTTTTTAAGATTTTAAGACGTTAAGAAATTTTTAATTAATATACTCTATGTCTCAAAGTTACTCAAGGATTTGACTTTTAGAAGGTTTAATGACTCTATTCTAACCAAAATCTCGGTGTCTTATTATCTTAAGATCTAATAATCTTAGGGTCTTAAAAGAAAGGAAGAAATATTCTCTTCGAAATTGTACATAAAATCAAGTATCTTTAAAATAAAGCAGCTTATTTCTATTTATGATTACCAACGGAGCAGATAGAGAGTTAAACGAGATTTCTAAAAAGAAGCCGTATTACAAAATTATTCCTGATTTACGAACGTATTTACTTAAATACAGTAGGGAAATGCGTGTCCCTGTATCCTACAATGATTTATGTCACTTTAGGAATGCTACATCAGTAATAGACAAGAGTGGCAACGATACTTTGTGGTTAAATGTACTTTACGATCAGTCTGAAATGGCGGAGATTTACCTCGGCCTTAGAGAAACCTATGCTATGCTTACATTGGATGGAGATCTTTCTATTATTGACCATTTAATTATTGACCGAGTAGACTACTGTACGTTTGGTAATTCTAAGCCTTTTCGTATTCGGATAGTAAATACAATGAACGATAATTTTGCGTATTTCTACATTAAACAAGCGGATGCTTCTCGTGTTTATGGGTTGGAATTTGAACATATTTTATCACCCAATAAAATCAATTTTATTACGGATGCAAACACCTTGATTGAGGAACACATAGCTGGAATACCTGGGGACGTTTTTATTGATTCGATCAAAGAAAACCCAGATGTAAACATTACTCGGATTGCCAAGGAGTTCATTAAATTCAATGAACGTTGCTTTGTGCGTTTACTAGGTGATATGAGATCCTACAACTATGTAGTAGATATTACACCTGATTTTGAAGATATCCAATACCGGTTTAGGGCAATAGACTTTGACCAACAGAGTTTTGAAGGGAAGAAAAATATGTATTTGCCTCAGTTTTTTAAAGAAAATAACCCCTTGGTAAAGTTGGGTATGCAATTAATTACACCCGAAACAGCTTTTCAATACCAAAAGGAAGAACGTGTGCTAATTGCCAAACGGCTTCGATCTATGCGATACAGACTAAAAGATTTGGTAGACATTATGACGACAGACAACATTTCCAACCCTGAAAAAGTAAAGCAGTTAAGAGAAGAGTTGGCGGTTCATTTTAATGATAAAACGTTTTTAAAATGCAGAAACATGGGGGAGATTGTAAAGAAAAACTTGAAAGTCACCTTACTTAAACCGATGAGACTAATCAATCGAAAAGATAGTCAGCATAGTCTATTAGGTTATTTAACAAAGCCTACTAATTAAACTTCATTTTTTATACATTTACTTCATGTTTAAATCTAAAAAATTATTTCAAAAAGGAAATTCATCGGTAAAAACCATTTCTACCGTTATTTTTGATGTAGACGGTGTAATGACCGACGGTGGTTTGTTTGTGTTGCCTGATGGCGAACATATGCGTCAATTCAATGTAAAAGATGGGTGGGGAATACGTGCACTATTAAACGAAGGTTTTAATGTAGCCGTTATTTCTGCTGGGGCAGGTGAAGGAATGAAGAAGCGATTAGAATATTTAGGCATTCCTGATATTCATTTGGGAGCAAAGAATAAATTAACGGTATTTACAGACTACTGTAAAAAGAAAAAAATTGATCCCTCTTCTGTGGCTTACATGGGAGACGATTATCCAGATTTGAGCGTATTGAAAGAAGTAGGTTTAGCCTGTTGCCCTGCTGATGCAGTAGAAGAGGTACAAGAAATATGTCATTTTATTGCAAAAAAAGGCGGAGGAAAAGGTGCGGTAAGAGAAATAGCAAAATATATTATTCAAGCAAAAAAGTAAGCGGTTATGCCAGTAAGAATGGATCAGGATTCGGATAGAGGATCAAATAGGGACAATTACCCAGGGAGAAGAAGACCTACCAGAGGTGGTGGCGGAGGCGGAGCTAATCCACTGATTTATTTGTTGCCTATCATTTTTAAATTATTTAGAAAGAAACCTAAGCTAATGATTGGGTTGCTTATTGTTGGAGGACTTTTTTACTTTTTTGGTGGCGGAAGTAGTTTATTTAGTCCATCAAATACAAACACTAGTTCTTCTGGAGGTTATGCGACTGGTTTTCAACCTAACCAACAAAAATACGATCAGGCAGAGGTGTATGAACCCTTAGCTGACAATGTAAAAAACCCAATGCCAGAAAAGATCTCTTTGTTAAAATATGCACCTACTCGATTGAATCAAGGGCAACAAGGATCTTGTGTAGGCTGGGCATCTTCTTATGCAGCACGAACGATCTTACATTCAAGAGCAACGGGTCATAATCCCAACAGTGTTCGTTTTAGTCCATCGTATTTATACAACCAGATTGCACTGAAAGGTTGCCAAGGGTCCTACTTAAAAGATGCGATGCAAAATATGGCTCAGGGTGGTGTTTTACCATTAGACAAGTTTGCCTACGATGAGCAACAATGTAATAAAAAGCCACAAGGTTACCACCGACAGGAGGCCTCTCAGTTTAAAATAAAAGGATACAACAGATTAACAAAAAGTGGTGATGAATATCAAGTGGATCTTTTGGCAGTTAAACAAAACCTCGCACAAGGAGCACCCGTGGTAATAGGTATGATGGTAGGCGGTAGCTTTATGCAGGCTATGCAAGGTAAAAATGTATGGTATCCTAGTCAAGGTGATTACAATCAACGTGGGTTTGGTGGACATGCCATGTGTGTCATTGGTTATGACGATTACCTAGAGGGTGGTGCCTTTCAAATAATGAATAGCTGGGGAGAAGAATGGGGGAAAAGAGGAACGGCTTATGTAAGGTACAAGGATTTCGACTATTTCGTAAAAGAAGCCTATGGTTTGTACCCAATGGGTGATGCCAACAAGCCTACTTCTAGTAGGTTGAATGCTAAAATTGGTTTGGTGGTAAATAACGACAAATCGTACATCTCATTAGGAAAGCGAAGTAACAGTGTATTTGTGACGACACAAACATTGCGCAAAGGCACAAAATTTAAAATGGAAATCACTAATTCTAATGCTTGTTATGTGTACATCTTTGGGCAGGAGACGGACGGTAGCAGTTATGTATTATTCCCTTACACAAAAAAACATTCTCCTTATTGTGGAATTACAGGCACACGTTTATTCCCAAGAGATTTCTCTATGCGCTTGGACGATGTAGGTTCTAAAGATTACATAGCGGTAGTGCTTTCTAAAAACCCGATTGACTACAACAATATGAACAGAAAAATATCCTCTGCAAGAGGAGGAGACTACAGTAGTAAATTACAACAAGTCATTAAAAACACTTCTTCTACGCAAATTAACTCTGGGAAGCAGTTGAGTATTTCTACAGATTTTAAGCGAACGAATATGCTTGGGTTAGTAGTGGAGATCAACAAAAACTAATGGCTATTCTTATTGCTGATAGCGGTTCTACTAAAACCAGTTGGTGCCTACTAAATGGTTCTATCGAAGAACGAATAATTACTGCAGGGATTAACCCTACTTATCATTCGGACGAAACCATAAGAGCTGAGATTGATAAAGTAAGATCAAAAGTCAGTGATATTGATTCTATTTATTTTTACGGTGCAGGTTGTGGGAACCTCTTAGGAAGAGAACGAATTGCAAATTTGTTGCTACAACAATTCCCTAATGCCAAAACGGAAGTACATGGAGACTTATTAGCTGCCTGTAGAGCATCTTCTTCTGAACCTACTTGGGTGGGTATTCTTGGAACAGAGTCTAATGTTTGCTTTTTTGATGGAAAAAAGATCACCTACCAACCACTTTCTTTAGGTTATGTTTTAGGCAGTGAAGGTAGTGGCTGTGATATTGGGAAGCGCTTATTAAAAGCTTATTTTTCGGATCAGTTTCCAAATGAAATACAACAAAAGTGGGAAGAGAAGTACACCATCTCGTACGATAACTTACTGGAAAAAGTGTATAAAAAACCGTTTGCAAACAGATGGATGGCTTCGTTTGCCCCTTTTGCTAAGGAAAATGCACAACACCCTTTTATTTCAGCCCTGCTAAAAGAAACTTTTTCTACTTATTTAGAGCAACTAGATCAAAAGAAAGGAAATAAAGTAAGCTATGTTGGCTCTATTGCCTATCATTTTAGGGAGTTATTATCTGAAGAGATAATCAGGAAAGGCTTTATAATTGGCTCTATTCACAAAGAACCAATGGATGGTTTGGTGAAGTTTCATAAAGAGAACTAGTTAACTCTTTTTCTTTGTAATCACACAAGAACATTTACGTTTAACTCCTAGGGTGAAAGTCTGTAATGATTTGTTTTAAGTAATCTCTATCTAAGTGGGTGTATATTTCTGTAGTTGTGATAGACTCATGCCCTAACATTTCTTGTACTGCCCTGAGATCTGCCCCTCCTTCTATTAGGTGAGTGGCAAAGGAATGTCTGAATGTGTGAGGGCTTACTTTTTTTTCGATTCCAACCTTATTAACGGCTTCTTTTACCATCATAAAGATAAACTCTCTACTTAGTTGCCCACCTCTCCGATTTAAAAAAAGAATGTGGCTCTCTTTTTCTTTGATGGGTAAATGTACACGAATTTCATTTTGATAAATGGTGCAAAACTTGAGTGCCTCTTTCCCGATAGGAACTAGGCGTTCTTTGTTTCCCTTTCCTCTTACTTTAATAAACCCAATATCGAAATAGATGTTATTAATAGGAAGACTTATTAATTCACTTACTCGTAGACCCGAACTGTAGAGCAACTCAATGATGGCTCTATTACGTGTACCCTCTGGGGTAGAAAGGTCTATGGAGTGAAGTATACTTTCAATTTCTACAAAAGATAATGTGTCGGGCAGTTTTCTACCAATTTTTGGAGCTTCTATTAATTCAGTAGGGTTTGATTCAATGATCTTTTCTCTTTGCAGGTAACCAAAAAAAGATTTTAAACCAGAAAGAATTCTTGCTTGCGAATAGGGAGAAACTTCTTTAGAATGAAGGTCTTCTAAAAAAGATAGAATATCCGTTCTACTTATTTTTTCTATGACTACTTCTTTCTCCTCATCAATTAAAAAAACATGCAACTTTTTGACATCTCTACTATATGCCTGAATAGAATTGTGAGAAAGGGAGCGCTCTAATTTTAAATAGTTCGTATAGTCAATTAGTTGCTCCCAACTCATTTTAGAATGTGTTTATTTTTTATAATTGGACGAATATCATAAAATTAATTAAACCTGATTTGAGCACGCTAAAACGACTCAAAAAAGGTATACAAGGATTCGTTGGTAATCAAAATAGATTACACTGGATACAATGAAATAATCAACATCATACTTCATTCAAAGCAAAAAACTATATTGTCATGATATCTGCTTCTTTTTTCACAAGCAGCTCATCGATTGTTTTAGAATAAGTATCAGTAAGTTTTTGTACTGTATCTTCTGCACTTTTTACTTGATCTTCTGAAGCACCTTCTTTTACCAATTTCTTTAATTGGTTGTTAATGTCTTTTCTGATGTTTCTTACGCTCACTTTGGCATTTTCACCTTCTCCTTTTGCCTGTTTTACCAAGTCTTTTCTTCTTTCTTCGGTAAGAGCAGGAATATTAATTCTGATGGTCTCTCCGTCGTTTTGAGGATTTAGCCCTAAGTCACTGTTCATGATAGATTTCTCTATTTCACCCAATACTGACTTTTCCCACGGTTTGATGAGTAATGAACGAGCGTCAGGAGAGTTGACTGAAGCTACTTGATCTAGAGGAGTCATGCTTCCATAGTAGTCTACCATTAAGCCTGTAAGCATCGCTGGAGATGCTTTTCCTGCACGTATTTTAGCAAATTCTGACTCTGCACGTGAGATGGCTTTAGTCATTAATTCTTTTGCTTCGTCTAAATACAATTCTATTTCTTCCATGGTGTGTTGTTGTTATTACTTCTGTTTTATCAATTACGATACCAATGTTCCTACTTCTTCTCCTAATACTAGTTTTTGTAAGTTACCAGGCTTGTTCATGTCAAATACGATAATCGGTAAGTTGTTTTCTTCACAAAGCGTAAAAGCAGTGGCGTCCATTATTTTTAACCCTTTTCCTATGGCGTCTTTAAACGAGAGAGAGGTATAGCGAGTAGCTGATGGATCTTTCTCTGGGTCTGAGGTATAAATCCCATCTACTCGTGTGCCTTTTAATACCACATCAGCTTCTATTTCTATAGCCCTTAAACTCGCTGCTGAATCGGTCGTGAAGTAAGGGTTTCCTGTCCCTGCTCCAAAGATAACCACTCTTCCTTTTTCTAAGTGACGTAATGCTTTTCTTCTGATAAAACTTTCGCATACTTGGTCTACTTTAAGGCCTGAAAGTAAACGTGTGTTTAAACCAGATTTCTCCATAGAACTTTGTAAAGCTAAACCATTCATTAATGTGGCTAACATTCCCATGTAGTCTCCTTGTACCCGATCGATCCCTGATGTTTCTGCTTGTACTCCCCGGTAGATATTTCCTCCTCCAATAACGATGGCTACTTCAACTCCTTTTTCGGTTACAGATTTTATTTCTTCAGCATATTGAAATAACATACCTGGGTCTATTCCATATTGTTGACTTCCTAATAATGCTTCACCGCTTAATTTTAGTAGTACTCGTTTGTATTTCATAGAAAGAGAATAGGTCTGTTCACAAATTAGACAAATATAGTATAGTCAGCGAGTTTTGAAAAAGAAACGTTAAAATAAAGTTTTCGTCATTGATAATACAATAAACAAATTATCGCGCCATTATGCGAAAGCATACTAAAAAGGTGAGGTTTTTAATGTCTTAACGGGTTGCATAAAAAAATTGGTAAATTGAAAATGAATGTAGAAAACAACTAGCGATTAGCCTTTAGCTACTTTATATTTACTTCTAAATTTAAAAGTATGAAAAAGTCAATCAAAGTTTTAATTACCGTTCTTGCTGGTTTAGTGTTACTTGCCATTTTCTTTTTTGTCAGGACAAACGAACCTCTTCCCAAGGGAGAAAAAGGTACTAGAGCAGATGCTCTAGCGACAAAGCTATTGCAAGCGGTGAACGCTGAAGCATACGATACTACTCGGTATTTGGAATGGCACTTTAGAGGTATTCACCATTATCAATGGGATAAAAAATTACACGAAGTACGGTTGAATTGGGATAATAATGCAGTGACCTTGTATCCAAACTCTCCTGAGAGAAACCAAGTGTACCAAGGTGGAAAGGAATTATATGAGGAAAAAAAGAAAGAACTGATTGATAAGGCAACAGATTTTTTTAATAACGATTCGTTTTGGTTGGTAGCACCCTACAAGGTGTTCGATGAAGGAGTAGAGAGAAGGTTGGTGGTGCACGAGGGAAGAGAAGCTTTATTGGTGACCTACACTGGTGGCGGCTCTACTCCTGGTGATTCTTACTTATGGATTTTGGACTCAACTGGTTTGCCAGAACGATTTAAAATGTGGGTATCTATTATTCCGATTGACGGAGTAGAAGGTACTTGGGAAGGATGGAAAACAACTGAGTCTGGTGCGATACTTTCATCTAAGCATAAGTTATTTGGACTTACGCTAGATATGGGAGAGATAAAAGCGTATAACTAATTACATAACCTCAGCTTCTGACCAGGGTATACTCTACTAGTTCGAAGACCATTCCATTTCTTTAGTTGAGAAGTAGTAATACCGTCTAATTTTTGCGTAATGTCCCACAGCGTATCTCCTGAAGCTACGGTGTAGTAACTTGGGTTATCACATTTAACTGGTGCAGGTTTAGGCTTCGGTTTTACCGGTGTTTTCTTTTTGGTAGAAGCCTGTGCTTTTAGAAGTGCCTTGTCTACTGCAGGATTGTAAAAATACTGTTTTTTATAAATGGTTAATCGCTGTCCAATATAAATAGTGCTTCCAGAAATTCTATTCCATCGTCTAATATCTTTCGTGTACACATGGTATCTTCTAGCAATGTGTCCTAAAGTTTCTCCGCTTCTAACCCTATGACGTATTTTAAGTCTTTCAGGTGCCTTGTCAATTATTTTGGTGTCTACTGCTCGTCTCGTTTTGTAAGCAGATGCAATAGTTTCTTCGTTTTGGGTAATGAAACCTTGCTTCTCTTTTGGGTAACGAACGGTAAATGATTTGAAATAGTCAGGAACAATAGTGTGTTTTACAGTTGGGTTAAGATCGAGTAAGTCTTTGAGGCATGTATTTGTCTCTTCTGCAAAGGTGTTAAAATTAAAGTAGCCAGAAACAGTGAGTGAATCGGATTCTATTGGGTAAATTAAAGAATCGGTAAAAAGGTTATGTTCGTCTGCATAATTCATAGTATAGGCTACAGCAATAAATATGGGAACATAGCTTCTGGTTTCTCGTGGCAGGTATCGGTAAATTTCCCAAAAAGACTGTTTTCCTGACCTTCGCTTTGCTTTGCGGACATTCCCTGCCCCGCAATTATAGGCAGCTAACGCCAATTGCCAGTCTTGAAAGGTATTGTACAGGCGAGATAAATAGAGACAAGCCGCTTGGGTAGATTTTTCGATGTCCATGCGCTCATCCACATAGTAGTCTAAACGTAGCCTCATCTCTTTGGCTGTTTCTGGCATAAATTGCCAAAGCCCTAATGCTCCAACTGGAGACTTTGCTTTTGGATTTAAACCCGATTCTACCACTGAAAGATATTTGATTTCATCAGGCATATTGTACTTTGCCAAATACTTTTCGAAGGTGGCAAAATACTTTTCTTTTCTGCTAATCATCAGGCGAGAATAATCTCGTTTTCTGATCGTGTAATAATCTATGTAGCCACGAACATACTTATTGAAGGTAAGTGGAATTTCTTGTTGAATGGCAACCAATCGCTGACTGATGGTAGAATCTGTTTCATCAGGAGCGAAGTCGTGCAGGTGCAATTTGTCTTCTCCCGAAAAAACGGAAAAAGAAAGCACTAGTCCTATAAGTAGCGAAAAACTACGCAGGAATAACCGCATGTAATGCTTCGTTTTTATTCAATAAATAATTAGAGAAAGCGAGTAGGTTGGCTTCTTCAAAAGGGGCTGCCATTACTTGTAGTCCTATCGGTAACTTTTTTTCATCTTTTCCGCAAGGAATAGAGATAGCTGGGATCCCAGCTAAAGAGGCTTGTACAGTAAACAAATCGGTCATGTACATGGACAGGGAGTCAGCGTGTTCTCCTATTTTAAATGCCGTTGAAGCGGAAGTAGGCAAGATTAAATAATCGTACTGATCAAATAGTTGAACGGTCTCTTCCTGAATCTGTCTTCTTACTTTTTGCGCTTTTGCGTAGTACGCATCAAAATAACCAGCGCTTAGTACAAAAGTACCAAGCATAATTCGTTTCCTTACTTCTTCTCCAAAGCCTTCGGTTCGGCTTTTTTTGAATAATGAATCAACGTCTACGGCCTCTTCACTTCTGTGCCCGTAACGTACTCCGTCGTATCTTGATAAATTGGAACTCGCTTCAGCTGTTGTTAAAATATAATAAGTTGGTAACAACACATCTAAAAGCGAAAACGAAATTTCTTCTACCTCGTGACCGTCTGCTTTTAATTGCTCTATGGAGCTTAAAAAGTTTTCTTTTACCTTTTCCTCAACGCCTTCGCCTAACCCTGATTTTAGGTAGGCAATTTTACTTTTTTTGTTGAAATCAAGTTGCTTTGAATAGGCAGGAACTTCTTTTTGAGACACGGTACTGTCAAACTCGTCTTTTCCGGCCATTAATTCTAATAAAAGAGCGGCATCTTCTACTGAACGACTAATAATTCCTATGGTGTCAAATGAAGAAGCATAGGCTGCTAATCCATAACGAGAAATTCTTGAGTAAGTAGGTTTTAGACCAACTATCCCACAAAACGCTGCGGGCTGACGAACAGAGCCTCCTGTGTCTGACCCTAATGAGGCTAAACATAAATTAGCGGCTACGGCCGATGCAGATGCACCTGAAGAACCTCCAGGTACACGTTCATTATCATGTGGATTGAGTGCCGGTCCGTAGACTGATTTTTCGTTAGAAGAACCCATCGCAAATTCATCACAACTTTGTCTTCCGATTACGATCACATCTTCATCGAGTAACTTTTGTACAGCACTGGCTGTAAACTGAGATTCGAATTTGTCTAATATTTTGGATGAGGATTGTAAACCATGGTCTTTGTGACAGATGACGTCTTTTAAACCTAAAACCATTCCGGCTAGTTTACCAGCCGTTCCATTTGCTAGTTTTTGGTCTATTTCTTTGGCTTTGGCCAATGCCTCGCCTGCATAGACTTCAATAAATACGTTTAGTTGCTTATTCGCTTCTATCCGCTCTAAGTATTGTTTTACTAAGTCTTCGCAGGTAATGGTACCAGCAGCTAGTTCTTGCTGGATATGGACAAGGGTGTTGAAAATCACTCGTTCTTTATTTTTTTCGTAAGGAGCAGTCCTATCTAACAAAAATCACTTAACTACCCTCTTAAATCAATGAAAGGCGGTTAAGTGATTGTTCTCTACTTAAGTAGAGAAAAGGATAAGCAGAAAATTATTTCTGGTCTAACCCTTTAATTTCTTCGTCTATTTCTTCTTTAACGTCTTTAGTAGCGTCTTTAAATTCTCTAATTCCTTTCCCAAGACCTTTTGCTAATTCAGGTATCTTTTTAGCCCCAAATAACAAAACAACAACTAATAGTACTAAGAAAATTTCCCAGCCTCCTAGACCACCAAAAACAAGAAAAATTGTGTTTAACATCATCACATTATATTTTAGATAAGTAAAGATACTAAAACATCGTGTCTTTTACCAATAAAAGATTGGTACAGACAGCCCATTACCCTTAGGTAGACGATCCAAAAAGAAAAGAGGTGATAGATTGGTTTGTGAATAGAAATGAATTTCTTAGTTTTCATATTAGAAATTAGCCCTCCACATTTAGGTGAAAGAATAAATGAAGTTAACCCCTCAAAAAATACTAATTGTTCGTCTTAGTGCTATTGGAGACATTATCCTCACTACTCCATTGGTAAGGGCAGTAAGGACACGTTTTCCTAAAGCAGAAATCCATTTTTTGACAAAGAAAGGGACAGTTTGTTTATTGGAAAATAATCCTGCAATCAATAAGGTTATCCCATTTGACTCGAAAACAACTTCGTTGAAGGACTTAATTGCAGAAACAAAAGCGGAGAACTACGATTGGATCATAGATATTCATAAAAATTTACGCAGTAGAATGCTTCGGTGGTTTGGTGGCGCTAAACTAACAACTACTTACAACAAAAGCTATGTCCGACGGATGGTTCTACTGTACTTCAGGATTCGGTCAGCTAAGCCTATTGTTCCGGTAATAGACAAATATTTCCAAGCTGTTTCAAAATTTGGTATTGAAAATGATAATAAGGGAACAGAAGTGTTTTTCACTAAATCTGATCAACAAAAAGTTGATAGTATCTTTAAAAAAGAAGATGAAAAAAAACTAGTGACTATTTGTCCTGGAGCAAGCTTTACCACTAAGCAATGGAAGCTAAGTGGTTTTGAGGAAGTAGGAAGGTATTATGTAAAAAAGGGTTGTCAAGTTGTTTTTTTAGGCGGACCAACGGACATAGAAGTATGTGAAACACTAGCAAAAAAGGTAGATGGCATATCTGTGGCAGGGAAATTAAAATTGTTAGAATCTGCAGCTTTACTAAAGCAGTCTGATGTAGCAATCACTAACGACTCTGGGATGTTACACCTCGCACAGTCGCAACAAACTCCTATTGTAGCTATTTACGGCCCTACCACGAAAGATTGGGGGTTTTTCCCTGTTCCTGAAAAAAGTAGGGTGGTAGAACATGAAGGGTTAAATTGCAGACCATGCCACTCGAAAGGAAGTGATAACTGCCCAAAAAGGCATTTTAAATGCATGAATGAGATTGGGTCAAGTAGTGTAATCAATGCTGTAAATGAGTTGGTTTAATTAGACTATCCTTAACTATTTCACTTGAGTGTAATCACGGGGCTCACTAGGAATAAAAAGCCGATGCACGAAAAACGTACACCGGCTTGACAGATGAGGGTGGTTTCCCTCACGAGAAACCGAGTTAAAAATTATTATTAGAATGTTACGTTAGCTTGTAACCACATCCAGTTATTGAAGTTTTTAGAACTAGCACTGATTCCGTATCTTCCTTTCTCCAATGCAGGAGCAGAGAATAGTTGAGAATAACCAGCTACTAATCCAAAACCAGCACCTACTTTATATTTCGCTACTAGATCAAGCTCTGTACCAAAAGCATCTCCAGCTTGGAATGATGCTCCATTTTTAGCATTAGTAAAATCTCTTTGTACTAAGAATTCATGTAATTGAGCTACTAAAGTTAATTTATCAGATGCTTTCATTACCCCTTTTAAATAGATGTTAGTTAAACCACCAGCATTCGCATCTCCTACATAGAAGAAGTCCATTAAACCATAGAATTTATGATGTGTACCAAACATTGGGTTGAAAGCGTTTGTAACTTTTGTTGAACTACCGTTATCTCCAGATACCATGTCAAATCCCAACGTAACGGACTTTCCATCAGCTTTGTAAGTCGCATCTAAGTTTAATAAATATGCTGCAGATGCTGCACCTACGCTGTTATTATTAACAAACTCTCCCCATTGTAAGTAAGCAGAACCCGCTAATGATAGTTTATCACTTAATTTGTATTTAGGTAGCAACCCAACTGTTGTTAAGTTATGTTGTGTTAAATCTGAATTAGTATTCACGAAATCATA
>JBGCEI010000087.1:0-14214 GCA_045106295.1 Cyclobacteriaceae bacterium | reverse complement strand
GTCAAATGAGAAGAGCATCAGTTTCCATACCTGCTAATATTGCTGAAGGTGCAGGTAGGTCAACAAATAAAGACTTTGCTCGTTTTTTTTTTATAGCAAACGGATCAGCATTTGAATTAGAAACATTACTTATGTTATCCCTTGATTTAGAGATTATCACGGTTGATGTTTAAAAAGGAATACAAGAAAAAATAATTAAAATTCAAAAAATGTTAAACAGGTTCAGCTCAAGCTTATTGTCTTGATACTTGATACCAATTACGTAATACAAAATATGCCACAAAAAAATAGAAAAATAAAGAAAGTAGCCGTCCTCGGATCTGGGGTAATGGGTTCACAGATAGCTTGTCATTTTGCAAATATCGGACTAGATGTACTGTTATTAGATATTGCCCCTAGAGAGCTTGATGACAAAGAAAAATCAAAAGGACTTAGCCTAGAAGATACAGTCGTAAAAAATAGAATTGTAAATTCTGCATTGGCGTTTGCAAGTAAAATGAAGCCTGCTCCGCTTTATAAAAAAGAATTTATCAGTAGAGTTAAGACAGGGAACTTCACGGACGATCTTCCTAAAATCAAACATGTTGACTGGATCATTGAAGTAGTAGTAGAAAACTTAGACATCAAGAAAAAAGTATTTACAGATGTAGAAAAATATCGTACACCAGGAACATTGGTTACATCCAATACATCTGGTATTCCTATTCAGGAAATGAGTGAAGGTAGAAGTGATGATTTTCAAGAGCATTTCTGTGGAACACACTTCTTTAACCCACCAAGATATTTAAAACTATTAGAGATTATTCCAGGCCCAAAGACCAATCCAGCAATCGTAGATTTCCTAATGCATTATGGAGATCTTTATTTAGGGAAAACCACCGTTAAATGTAAAGACACACCAGCCTTTATAGCCAATAGAGTAGGAGTCTATTCCATTCTCAGTATTTTAAAAACCGTTGAAGAGATGGGACTCACCGTAGGTGAAGTAGACAAGCTAACAGGCCCAGTAGTGGGAAGACCAAAATCAGCTACATTCAGGACGCTTGATGTTGTCGGCAATGACACCATCGTAAAGGTAACGAACAACTTATACGAAGCCCTGCCAAATGACGAGGTTCGTGATACGTTTAAGTTACCTGCTGTTCTACAAAAAATTGACGAGAATAAGTGGTACGGACAGAAAGTAGGACAAGGGTTTTACAAGAAAGTAAAAGGGAAAGATGGGAAATCAAATATCCAAGCATTGAATCTTTCTACTTTTGAATATGAAGACAAACAAAGAGTTTCCTTTCCAACACTAGAGATGACCAAAACCATCGACAGTGTAAAAGGTCGTTTCAAAGTATTGATTGCAGGAAAAGACAAAGCGGGGGAATTCTACCGAAAAACATTCCTTGATCTCTTTACTTACGTCAGTAATAGAATTCCAGAAATATCAGATGATTTATACAAACTAGACGATGCTTTACGTGCAGGTTTTGGTTGGGAATACGGTCCTTTTGAGACATGGGATGCCATAGGTGCTGAAAAAGTATTGAGCCTGATGGAAGAAGCAAAGCTAACTCCAGCCGCTTGGGTTACTGATATGGTAAAAGCAGGGAATACCTCCTTTTACAGAATAGAAAAAGGAGTGAAACAATACTACGATGTCACTTCTAAAGGATATAAAGCCATTCCTGGTTTAGACCAGTTTATCTTACTAGATAATCTAAGGGAAGATAAAATAGTATGGTCTAACTCTGGAGCGTCATTATTTGATATAGGTGATGGAGTTCTAAACCTTGAATTTCACTCTAAGATGAATTCCATGGGTAGCGAAGTGCTAGCAGGAGTAAACAAAGCTGTAGACATAGCTCAAGAAGGATACAACGGATTAGTAATCGCTAATGAAGCTACTCAAGCATTTTCGGCTGGGGCCAATCTCGCGATGTTACTCATGAATGCAGTAGATCAGGAATTTGAAGAAATAGACATGATGGTTCGTCAGTTTCAGCGGGCAGTAACCAGAATGAGGTTCTCATCCATTCCGTGTGTGGTAGCACCACATAATTTGGCTTTAGGAGGTGCTTGTGAATTGACTATGCATGCAGATAAAGCACAAGTTTCAGCTGAACTCTATACTGGTTTAGTAGAAATGGGAGTAGGACTAATTCCAGCAGGTGGAGGAACAAAAGAACTGACCTTAAGAGCCTCTGATTCCATTGAAGATGGAGACCTAGCATTGAATAATTATCAAAATGCTTTTTTAAGCATTGCTATGGCAAAGGTATCTTCTTCAGCACAAGAAGCCATAGAAAATAAGATACTGCGTACAACGGATGGAATTACCATGAATAAGTCTCGACAAATTGCCGATGCTAAAATGGCGGTACTTGAAATGGCAGAGCAAGGATATACTGAGTCAATTATGAGAAAAGATGTTCAAGTGTATGGTAAGCAACTACTCGGAATGTTACAGGCAGGAGCGAACTCCTACCTAGCAGCAGGTTACATTTCAGAGTACGACCACCATTTATCGATGAAGGTAGCCTACATTATGGCAGGAGGAGACTTATCAGCACCTACTAAAGTATCAGAACAATATTTACTCGACCTAGAAAGAGAAGCATTCTTATCTCTCTGTGGAGAACGAAAAACAGTAGAACGTATTCAATATATGTTGAAAACAGGGAAACCGCTTAGGAACTAAGCGAGACTGTAAGATTATTAGACTATGAGATTTTAAGAGTCTGATAATCTTAATTAAAACCAAAAACCAAAAACCAAAAGAATGCACCAGTTTAAAGAATTACTAATTTGGCAAAGAGGGATGGACTTAGTAAAAACGATTTATAATTTGACAAAACAGCTTCCAGATTCAGAGAAATTTGGGTTAGTTTCTCAAATTAACCGTTCAGCTGTTTCGGTTCCTTCTAATATAGCCGAAGGATCGTCTAGAAAGTCAGAGAAAGAGTTTAGTCATTTTCTGAGAATTGCATTAGGTTCTTTATATGAATTAGAAACTCAAATTATTCTAGTTAAGAACCTTGAGTTTGTAATTGAACAGAAAATAGAAAATGTCTTGAAAGAGATAGAGGAAATTAAAAAAATGATAAAAAGTTTTCACTACAAGATAGCAAGTCTCTAAAGGTCTCACGATCTAATAGTCTTAAAATCTAATAATCTTAAAAAAACATGTCTAAAAAATACAAATCAAGGAAAAACACACTAATGGGAGTAGGCTTATTCTTGCTCATTGTTATTCCATACTTTTGCGTTTTATTAAATAGACAGATTACTTTTTTAAGTACAAGTGGTATTATTTTATCGTTGATAGGACTTGTTACAACTATTGTTTTGCTTGCTATATGGTTCAATACCTTTTATGTAATAAATGGAAACGAATTAGTAGCGAAAACTGCAGTCTTCAATTACAAAGTGAATATTAGTACAATAAGAAAAATTAAGCATAAAAAAATAACACTTGTTGGAGACAGACCAGCCTTAGATTCTAATGGAATAATTATTCATTACAACACCTTTGACGAAATCTATGTTTCGCCAGAAGGGCAAGATGAATTTATTCAACATCTAAAAAGTATCAATCCTCAAATAGAGGTAATTGAAAATGAAAAAAAGTCTAATAGTCTTAAAATCTAATTATCTAAAAGTCTTAAAATATGAAAGAAGTATTTGTAGTAGCAGCATACCGAAGCGCAGTAGGAAAAGCACCAAGAGGAGTATTTCGTTTTACACGCCCTGATACATTGGCAGCAAAAGTGATTCAACACATTATGAAGCAAAACCCTCAAGTCGATAAAGATACCATCGACGATGTAATAGTAGGAAATGCGACACCAGAAGCCGAACAAGGACTAAATGTAGGTAGAATGATCTCACTTATGGGATTAGATACGGACAAAGTCCCTGGAATGACAGTAAACAGATACTGTTCGTCAGGTTTAGAAACAATAGCCATTGCCGATGCAAAGATCAAGTCAGGAATGGCAGATCTAATCATAGCAGGAGGAGTAGAGTGTATGAGTCCGATCCCTTTTGGAGGATGGAAAATAGCACCCAACTACGAAGTAGCAAAAGCACATCACGACTATTATTGGGGAATGGGACATACTGCTGAAGCAGTTGCGAATGAATATAATATTAGTCGTGAAGACCAAGACGTATTTGGACATGAATCCAACGTGAAAGCAGTAAATGCTATCAAGGAAGGGAAGTTCAAAGATGAAATTGTACCGATTACCGTTGAAGAGACCTATCTCGATGAAAATGAAAAAAGGCAAACACGATCCTATGTAGTAGATACAGATGAAGGTCCACGTGCAGGTACTACGCCAGAGAAGATGGCAAAGCTTAGACCTGTTTTTGCAGCTAATGGAACAGTAACAGCAGGTAATGCTTCACAAACATCAGATGGCGCAGCATTTCTATTATTAGCTTCAGGTGAAAAAGTAAAAGAATTAGGCTTAAAGCCAATTGCACGATTAGTTTCTTATGCAGCAGCAGGAGTTCCACCAAGAGTCATGGGAATTGGTCCTATAGCAGCTATTCCTAAAGCATTGAAATTAGCAGGCTTAAAGCAAAGTGATATGGATTTAATAGAGTTAAACGAAGCATTTGCTTCTCAGTCTTTAGCAGTAGTTAGAGAATTAGGGTTAGATCCAGAAAAAGTAAATGTAAACGGAGGAGCTATTGCATTAGGTCATCCACTCGGTTGTACTGGAGCAAAACTGTCTGTTCAGATATTCAACGAACTAAAAAAGCGAGATCAGAAATACGGACTAGTAACTATGTGTGTAGGAACAGGACAAGGGGCAGCAGGGGTTTTCGAATTACTTTAATTCGAAAAAAAAATCCCAAATAATAAATTACAAATTTCAAACCTCTAGTTAAATACAAATTAGAAGATGCAATATTTAGTTTTGCTAAAAGTGGGATGAAAAAATAAAAACCAAAAAACAAACAAACCAGAGAAATGCCAAAGTATGAATTGGAAGAGAGAACATTAAAGTTTGCAAAGAAAGTAAGAGTCTTCATAAGAAAAATTTCTAAAGACATTGCAAATATTGAAGATGGGAAGCAGCTAATAAGATCATCTGGATCGGTAGGTGCTAATTACATAGAAGCAAATGAAGCATTAAGTAAAAAGGACTTTCAATATAGGATTAAAATATGCAAGAAAGAGGCAAAAGAAAGTAGCTTCTGGTTAGAGTTGATTTCTGTGTTAGGAAGTACTAATTTAGAAGAAGAGAGAATTAAACTGTATCAAGAGTCAGTAGAATTAGTGAAAATATTTTCAGCAATTTACAACAACTCTAATAAGATTAATGAGAGCGTATTTTAGCGTTTGTTTTTTGTGATTTTATAAAATAAGGTAATTAAAAAATTAAATAAGTAAGTATGAGCGATAACAACATAAAAGGAGGCCAATTCCTTATTTCAGATTTAGAAGCATCAAACATGTTTATTCCAGAAGAATGGTCGGAAGAGCAAAACATGATGGCGCAAACATGTAAAGATTTTGTAGTCAAAGAAGTACATCCTATTTTGGATAGAATAGATTCTTTAGAAGAAGGATTGATGCCTTCTTTATTAGAAAAATCAGCAGAGCTTGGATTGTTAGGAATATCTGTTCCTGAAAATTACGGTGGTTTTGGTGCTGACTTCAATACGTCATTGTACACAAGTGCTTCTTTAGGGCATGGTCATTCATTTGCAGTGGCGCTAATGGCGCATACAGGAATTGGAATGTTACCGATTTTATACTTCGGTACAGAAGAACAAAAACAAAAGTATGTACCTAAAATGGCATCTGGAGAGATGAAAGCAAGTTATTGTTTAACAGAACCAGACTCAGGTTCTGATGCTATGGCGGCTAAAACGAAAGCTGTATTGACTGATGATGGGAAACACTATGTCTTAAATGGACAAAAAATGTGGATTACCAATGCAGGTTTTGCAGATGTGTTTGTGGTATTCGCAAAAATAGATGGAGAGCACTTTACAGCATTCATAGTAGAAAAAGGTGCTGAAGGTCTTTCTATGGGTAATGAAGAACATAAAATGGGAATCAAAGGATCTTCTACTAGACAAGTATTCTTTAACGACGTTAAAATTCCTGTAGAAAATCTATTAGGTGAAATTGGTAAAGGACACTACATTGCTTTTGGTATTTTAAATATTGGTAGAATTAAATTGTGTGCAGCTACTCTTGGAGCAGCAAAACAAGTCGCACAACAGTCTATTAATTATTCAACTGAAAGAAAGCAATTCAAGAAGTCACTAAACGAGTTCGGAGCTATTAAATACAAAATAGCACAACAAGCCATTCGTGTATTTGCAGTAGAGTCTTCTATGTATCGTGCAGGTGCAGATATTGGTGCCATGGAACATGCGTTACAACAAGAAGGAAAACCTTTTGAAGTAGCAGTTCAGGAAGCAGCTAAAGAATTTGCTATTGAATGTGCCATCACGAAAGTGATAGGCTCAGAAATGTTAGACTATGTAGTAGATGAAGGGGTTCAGATTTATGGTGGAATGGGATTCTCAGCTGATGCACCAATGGATAGGTCGTACCGTGATTCTAGAATCAATCGAATCTTTGAAGGAACAAACGAAATCAATAGATTATTGACGGTAGATATGTTCTTGAAAAGAGCAATGAAAGGAGAAATAGATTTAATGACTCCTGCCATGGCAGTTCAGAAAGAGTTAATGGGAATTCCAGAAATGGGAGACGAAGATACTTCTGTATTAGGTGCGGAAAAGAAAGCGGTGAAGAACATGAAGAAAGCTATTTTAATGGTAGCTGGAGCAGCGGTTCAAAAGCTAATGGCTAAGCTACAAGATGAACAAGAAATCTTGATGAATGTAGCTGATATGATTAACTACCTGTATCAAGCAGAATCTATCGTGTTGAGAACAGAAAAAGTAATTGCTACTAAAGGAGAAGGTGCAGCAGCTACTCATATAGATATGACAAAAGTATTTATCTACGATGCCATGTTTGCCATGAACAAAATTGGAAACGATGCCATTACTTCTTTTGCTGAAGGAGATGAACTGAAAATGATGTCACTAGGACTGAAACGTTTTACAAAAGTGAAGCCAGTAAATGTAAAAGAAATCAGAAGAAGAATAGCTGATGGCTTGGTGAAAGCTAATGACTTAACGGTTTAGTAAAAATAAGAAAGTAAGTAAAAAATATCCCTCTTATTTAAATAAGAGGGATATTTTTTTATCTATTAGTAATTAAATTTCCATTTGTATCCCAGTTTAATTCTTCATAGGATGAGTTGGTTTCATACTCTATAAACCCAGAACCATTAGAATTTAATCGGATGTAAATATATTCATAGTCTGAGGCGTTATTGTCATCAAACTCATAACTGATTTGGTCATAAGTAGGACTAGATACCGAAGTTTTTGATGAAGAAGCAGTACTTTCATTATCTACCCATACTAGACTTTCTTTGTACTCATCGATGTTATTATCAATTTTTATGCAGCCTGCATCAGCTGTTTTGGATTCATATACATTCACAATTGATTGATCAGAAGAAGTTGTGTCTGTAGTTTCAACATTCCAATACTTTTTATTAACATCATCTCCGTACTTCAATTCATTAGTTAATGTTGATTCAGACCAAGCGTATTTGTCTGAATAACTATTGAAACTAGAGCATGTAAAAGCAGGGACAGCGGCGGAAGATTTAGAAGATACATTTATACTTGATACTGAAGATAGATCCGTATATTCTGCACTTGATGGAACTACTAGAGAAGAACTAAAATCAGATATATGACCTTCTAAACTAGAAATCACATTTTGTACTAGAGAAGAATCTTGCATTCCTGTTGGAATCAAGCTCAAAGCATAGGCTTTGGTTAATCGTAAACCATTTCCTGGTATTATTGAGCTACTTGTAGGGTTATTAGAAGTGTTTGTATCATCTTCTTTCTTGCAAGAAGAAAAGAGTAATGCTGTAGCTAATACTAAACTACCTAAAAGTATCTTGTTCATAGTTATAGATTTTATTTTATAACTATTCAACTATTCAGTAAATGAAAAAGTAACCCCTAAGTATATAAAAAAAGTAAAAAAAGCCATTGGAAGGAAAAAGTGTGAAACCAATGGCCATACTATAGGGAAGTTGCAATGTGCTACTACCATCTATGCCAACTAACCTAAACCCTTTCCATTTACGAATTTGGCTAGCGTGTTCGTAATAATAAGAACATTGTTCATTATTGAGGTGTATGAATAATTTAGGGTTCAGTTTAGAACGATATTGTGTAAGAGCTCCTTTCGTATAATTAACTCGTTTATCGGAAAAGAATGTATCTAACTCTTCTTGGTTACTTGACTTATCTAAGCCAAGTAAGAAGTAAACTAAATTGCTAAAGGTGAAAACACGTTCTCTAGTAAATGCTGAAGATGTCCTACGATAAGACTCTTTTGTAGATCCATCTTCAATAATGTTTTTTAGGTGGTTTAAAAGATCCTTAGAAAAGGTTAAGGATCTGTTTACTATCATTTCTTTTTCAAAAAAACTACGCTCCCTTTTCTAATACTAAAATAACATTTTTTTCTTAACTAAACGACATTGATATTTCGGGTTAAAATAAGCCGATAATAAATTTGGAGTCTGTAATTTGTTATTTGAAATTTCAGAGTTTTACTTCTTCTTCGTACGGTCAAAGGTGAGTTTTCCTTTTTTATTCCATTCTCGTTGAAGAACAGGTTTTGAAATTAGGTCGTAAGGGTCTTTCGGGTACAAGGTTTCGTTTTTGCGGAGAGATGTTTTTCTTCCTGTGGGGTGAAACTCTGTCCATAGACCTACCTTTTTATCGTTTGCATAGGTTCCTGTCTCTTGGTACCAGGTATTTTTGTAGAATTTGAAATAATCGCCTTCCTTTTTACCTCGTACTATTGGAACGACTTCTTTTACATATTTTTTGTCTTTGTCATAGTAGGTAATCTCGGCATCTTTTGGCCACCCTCTGTCGTAATAAACTTTTTTTAGTAGAATTTGTTGGTCAATCTCTACTTCTAAGGTGTCTTTTTTGTATTTGATGGTTCTATTTTTATTGTACTCCATCCACCTTTTGTGTTTCGTACCTACATAAAAACTGCCTTCTTCTAATATGTTTCCTTGTCTATCGGTTTTAGAATAAGGTCCATGAAGAATCAATCCAAAATTAGGGTCTACTTTTTCTCCTTTTGTAATCTCTATTTTTCGTTTTTTAACGTTGAACCAATGGATTCTTTTGATGTATTTACTAGGTTCAACAGCTACCTTTAACGTGTGGAATTGTTCTAAACGTGTGCCTGTCCCAAAACCACTTCTCATATAGCCTCTACGTACTCTATGTCCATAAAAGATTCTTTTTTTGAAGATACCTAAGAAGCCACGTTCCCGTTTTTTCTTTAGTTTTCTATTAATGTCTTCAATTTTGGTGGTGTCTTCTAAGAGCAATGGATCATTGAAACTGTAAAAGCGTACATACTTAGTGGTGTCAATCGTCTCATTGGTAGTTGACTGAGAGAAAGAGTTTCTTACGAAACAAAAAAGAAACGTACCTATGAAAAATAACCGAAGCATAATTTATTTTAAGTAGTTGCAAAATACGCATATTATCATAAAAATAGAGGAAGGAACAAGTTTTATTCCTGATTTATGCAGGATCTACATCAATACTAATGTAAGTAGCTCCTAAGTTTTTTACTTTTTTCACTTCTTGAATAGAACGAGTGATGTGCTGTTTTTTTCGCTGTAACTTTTTAATCTTTCGGTCTATTTTAATGCTTACTTCAAAGATGTAATAGTTGCGGATCTTTCCAATCACAGGTTCAATAGGTCCTAGTATCTGCTTTTTGTCGTAATGTTTGCCCAGTTCTTTGACTAATAATTGTGCTGCGTAGGCACTCAATCCTTTGTTCTTATGTTTGATAGTGATTTGAATTAGGCGTACAAAAGGAGGATAACCAAATGTTTTTCGTTCTTTTAATTCGGATGAGTAAAAACGCTCGAAATTATTTGAGGTAACGATATCGAATAAGTCTAATTTAGGATCATTTGTTTGAATAATTACTTTTCCTTTTTTCTCTTTTCTTCCCGCACGCCCACTTACTTGTGTGACTAATTGATAGGTCCGTTCTCTAGCTCTAAAATCAGGAAAGAAGAGCATGGTATCTATTCCTAATACGCCTACTAGGCTTACATGGTCAAAATCTAAGCCTTTGGTAACCATTTGTGTACCAACTAAAATATCGACTTGTTTGTTTTCAAAGCTAGTAATGATTTCGTCGTAACTGTTTTTACGCCTAGTCGTGTCTAAATCCATCCGTTGTACGGAGGCATCAGAAAAACGTAATTTGATGTCATCTTCTATTTTCTCTGTTCCTAAACCCATGGTTGTGATTTCTTCAGCTCCACAAGAATGACATTTGGTGGGTGTCTCTTCATGATAACCACAGTAATGACATTTTATCTCGCCAGTGTACTGATGGTAGGTAAGACTTACATCGCAGTGAATACATGTAGGAATATGTTGACAGGCATCACACATTAAAAAAGGAGCGTATCCTCTTCTGTTTTGAAATAAGATAACTTGTTCGTCTTTAGTAAGTGACTGTTGTATACTGTCTAATAATAGAGAGCTGTAAGTAGGCCCTTTTCCAAAGTACTTTACTTTGGTAGGAATAATTTGAGGTAACTGTGCTTCACCATAACGAGAGAGGAGTGGAACATATCCCCAATGCCCTTGTAGTTTACTGAGGTAGTAGCTTTCTACGGATGGAGTAGCTGAGCCTAATACTACTTTCGCATGGTGATAGTTGGCTAATACTAAGGCAATATCTCTGGCGTTGTAACGAGGGTTAGGGTCGTACTGTTTGTAGGAAGAGTCGTGCTCTTCGTCTACGATAATGATGCCTAAGTTGTCAAAAGGGAGGAATACGGAGGAACGAACACCGATGATCAAATCAAATTTTCCTTGTTGTAGTCCTTGCCACACTTCTACCCGTTCATTATCCGAAAAGCGAGAGTGATAGACAGCCATTCTATTTCCAAAGTAAGCATACAGTCTTTTTACAATTTGCGTGGTAATGGCTATTTCAGGGAGTAGAAGTAGGGCTTGGTTTCCACTACTAATTACATCTTGAATGAGTGAAATGTAGATGGCTGTCTTTCCACTCCCTGTAATTCCATGTAATAGGTTATTGTTTTTGGTTTCAAAAAGAGTCAGTAATTGTTCTTTTGCTTGCTGTTGTTCTGGACTTAATTCAATGGATTTTAATGTTGGGCTATCTTTTGTTTTGAGTCGTGAAACGATTTCAGAGAATTCTTCTAATACCTTGTTTTTAATTAATGTTTTTAATGAAGAGGTAGAGATACCTGCATCTACAAATTCTTTCTTACTAGTTCCTGATTTGTTAAGTGTTAGATCACCTTCTAGGAGCTGTAAATAGTTGTTAATTACAGCTAATTGACCTTTCCTTTTTTCTAAAGAAAGGAGTAGTTCATTGAGTGTTTTCTCAGCTGCGTAATTAGCCGTAAGGCGAATTCTCTTTATGTATTTAGGTTTGTATTTTTCTTTAATTTCTTCAATTAGAAAAATAACGTGTTTGTTGGTAAGGGACTTAATGAGTTTAAAGATGTTTTTACTGTCTAATATCTCTTCGGCCTTACGGTAGTCTACAAATTCATGGTTTTGTAGGTAGGTAACTAGTCTATCTTCCTTTTCTGTAAGCGTAATCTCTTCTAACGAAATGGTTGGATTGAGCTGGATGGTGGATTCACTACTTAACTTTAAGCCAGAAGGGAGTGCTGCTCTTACGACTTCTCCTTCGCTGCATAAATAGTAAGTAGAAATCCAGGTAATTAATTGAAGTTGGTATTCATTGATGATTGGTAAATCATCCAAAATGTCTAGTATGTATTTTGCGGTGTAATCTGTTGGTGGTGTTTCATGAACATGAGCAATGATTCCTGTTAGAATCTTTTTTTTTCCGAAAGGGATTATTACTCGCCTACCTATGTCTGCATAGTCGTTCAACTCTAGTGGTATTTGGTAGGTAAACCGCCCTTCTAAAGCTAATGGAACTATGATATCGCAAAAATAGGTTACCATATTACTTTAAATTTCAAAGAAATCTGCTTGTCACACGACAAATTTCAGATTTCAAAATCTGAAACGAAAAGATCATTAGATGATTATAATCTAATGATCTTAAAATCTTACGATCTTATAATTACGCTGTTTCTAGCGTTCCTTCTAATGCTGCTATTCCCGGTAAGGTTTTACCTTCCATGTATTCTAATAGGGCACCGCCACCAGTAGATACGTAACTTACTTTTTCTCCAAAACCTAAGTTGTTGATTGCTGAAGCAGAGTCGCCACCACCAATCAATGAAAAGCCACCATTGTTTGTTGCTTTTACTACGGCATGAGCTATGGCTTCAGTACCTTTTGCAAAGGTAGACATTTCAAATACGCCCATAGGGCCGTTCCAAAGTACTGTTTTTGATTTTTCTACTGTCTCAGCAAATAGTTTAGCTGTTTCAGGACCGATGTCAAGACCTTCCCAGTTATCAGGAATTTCTCCTCTTTTTACGACTTGAGTGTTAGCATCGTTACTAAAATCGTCTGCTATTACGGTGTCTACAGGTAGAATTAAATTGACTCCTTTTGCCTTTGCTTTTTCCATTAATTCTAAGGCTAATGGAATTTTGTCGTCTTCGCAAAGGGATTGTCCTATTTTACCTCCTTGTGCTTTAGAGAAGTTATAAGACATTCCACCACCGATGATCAGGTTGTCTACTTTGGCTGTTCACTGCTCTACGATTATGATTGTATCTGAGATTTTAGCTCCTCCCATAATGGCAGTTAATGGTCTCTCTCCATTTTTCAATACTTTATCCGCATTTTCTATTTCTGCTTGCATCACGTAGCCTGTTGCTTTGTCAGCAAAGTGTTTGGCTACTATGGCCGTAGAAGCGTGGGCTCTATGTGCTGTTCCGAATGCATCGTTCACATAAATATGAGCTCCTAGGTCGGCTAACTTTTTCGCAAAGGATTCGTCTCCTTTTGTTTCTTCTTGGTAATGAAAACGGGTATTTTCTAACAAAAGTACGTCACCATCTTTTAGGCTAGCCGCTTTTTCTTTAGCAGAATCTCCAATACAGTCATCTGCAAAGTGAACAGTAGTTCCAAATGCTTCAGACAAATCATTGACAATATGTTTTAAAGAGAATTTTTCTTCTGGACCGTTTTTAGGACGACCTAGGTGTGACATGATGATAGGAGCACCGCCATCAGACAGTATTTTTTTTACAGTAGGGATTACTGCTTTGATTCGTGTGTAGTCAGTTACTTTGTGTTCGTTGTTTAATGGGACATTAAGATCTAGTCTTACTAGTGCTTTCTTTCCCGAAAAATTGTAATCTTCAAGTGTTTTCATAGGTATTGTTTACGTTTCTAGCTACCACAAAGATAAAAGAATTTTGAAACTTTGAGACTGTTCCGCTTTTAAGGACGTTAAAATTATTAAAAACTTAAATTTCGGGTATTATTTTAAAAAATAAAGAGAGGAACTACTCTTTATTTAGAACTCTTTTTAGCATACAATAGTAACCCTACTGAGCAAAATATAATACCAGCTATTTCATAGGAAGCTAGTTGCTCTTTTAAAATTATCCAGGCAAGGATCGAAGTAATGAATGGAACAAAAGAGAAGTAGATAGACAAAGCCATGGCTCCAATATGCTGTACGGCATAAAAAGTCAGTAATAAGCCACCAATACTCACTAAAATGCCTTGATAAGAAGCCTGTAGTAAGATTTGAGACCAAGCAGTTTCTTGTATTCCGCTATCTGTTATGAGCCACCAAGGTACAAAAATAACTGTATTGATAATAGGTAGAAAAGCCAATACATCTTTTGTAGTAAATGCCCAACGTTTCCCTAAGAACATATAACTAGAAAAAACAATAGAAGCCCCAATTAAAAATAGCCAACCAAAACCGTGAGATACCAAGCTGAACGGATTTCCCATCATAATTAGATTAGCTACTAGAATTAATACAATAGCTATGATTCGGAGCTTAGTCGTACGTTCTTTTAGTATTAGAAAAGCCAATATCACTCCAAAAACAGGTAGTAATCCATTGACAATTACGCCAGCATTAGCTGCTTTCACGTTCATTAATCCATA
>JBGCEI010000086.1:0-10935 GCA_045106295.1 Cyclobacteriaceae bacterium | reverse complement strand
ATTACATCAAGGTTATTGTTTCGGAAATTTCCAGATCTAAAAAAGCAGTTGTGGGGAGGGGAATTTTGGTCAGATGGTTATTATATTGGAACAATAAGTCCAAAAGGGAATAAGAATGTGATAGAGAATTATATTAAAAACCAGGGTATAGAGGAAGAAGTAAAGCAGTTAAAATTATTTAATATGTAAGACGCCCTGTGGTCTTGCCACAGGGAATTTCACAATAAATTTAGTAGATTCGAGAAAGTATATATTCAAGCTTTAAAAAATCAGCAAATGGAAACTAAAGAAGTAAATATTTGGACGGGTATTCAATTAGATGACAATTGGAAATTAACGGATACTTCTAAATTTGATGACTTAGCACCAAGTTGGTATAAAAAAAGAAAAGAGTTTACTGAAGGTGATAATGATTACGAAGAATTTCTAAATCGATTAAAACGACAACATGCCATAGAAACAGGAATAGTAGAAAAACTCTATGATCTTACAGAAGGTATAACTCAAACACTAATTAAAGAAGGTTTTGTTGAATCATATATAAGCCATAATGATACTAATATTCCACCTAAAAAACTTATGCAGTATCTGCACGACCATTTTGAAGCGATGGATTTTATTTTTGATTTAGTTAAATCAAATAGGTCATTAACTGTTAGTTTTATAAAGGAATTACATCATTTAGTAACGCAACATCAAGATTATACAGAAGCAGTCAATACTCTAGGACAAGTGGTTCAAGTACCTTTATTAAAAGGTGAATTCAAAAAACAAGATAATAACCCTAAAAGGGCAGATGGTCAAATATTTATTTACTGTCCTCCAATACACGTTGATAGTGAAATGGAAAAACTTGTTCAAATATTTGAAGAGGAATCTAGTAATGAACTAAACCCAATTATTCTGGCGGCATGGGTTCATCATGCTTTTACTCAAATACATCCATTTCAAGACGGTAATGGTAGAATTGCTAGACTTTTAGCTAGTCTTATTTTAATTAAGAATGGTCTACTACCTTTTACGGTAAGACGTGAAGACAAACCCTCCTATATAAGAGCTCTAGAACAAGCTGACATAAAGAAACCTCAAGAGTTAGTTTCATTTTTTTCTAAAGAACAAAAAAAGAGTATCGAAAATGCCTTAAACTTTAAAACTCAAAAAGTTGCTAATAGTCTAGAAGATTTAGCTAATATTTTCAATCAAAAAGTAGAAAAGGCTACATCAGACCAAAAAGAACAAAGAGAAAATAAACTCTCAGAAAATAGGGGTATGATTTTTTCATATATCTATGAAATTTTAGGTGATGTTAAGGAACAATTACAAGAATTAATACCTAGAGAAAGGGCTAAAACAGGGATTACAAGTGTTAAACCCCATCAACCAAAGTACTTTTGGCATACCCATCAAATAACAGAATATGCTAATAGCCATGATTATTTTTTTAATAGGAATCTACCAAGAGGATGGTTTGGGATACATTTCAATCTACCAACAAACAGTTCTTATAACCTTGTGATTTCTGTTCATCACTACGGTTTTGAAAATGATGTAATGGCGGTAGGTGGGTTTATGGAATTTGCCGAGAAAGCAAATAATGAAGAGGATAAAAAGCTAATCCCTATCAATATTGAACCGTTTACTGTTTCACTTGAAAAAATAGGTGAAAGAACGAGAGATAATTTAACAGCATACATTCAAGATATTTTAAAAGTAGGGCTTACAATAATTATAAATGAAATAAATTAAAAAACTCCAATAGTGCTTTTAGGCGATAGTCAACGAGTTTTTTTTGTTAAAGCAGCCCATATTGTTATTTACCTCAACGCCTTACTCAGCCTAAATTGCTTACCAGGATGCTGTGAGACAACTCCTTGAAATTCTAGATTCAACAATAACCCTGACAATTGATTGGCAGGAACAGACGATTTCCAACTCAATTCATCTAATGACAATCCATCTACTTCTTGAAGAACAGTTACTACTTTTCGTTCATCTTCGGTTAGACTAGGCAGGTTAATTTCTTGTACTTTCTTAGTTTCTGATTTCGCTTCACTTTTTTCCCATCCAAGGTGATATTCTAAATCGGAAACATCTATTAAAAGGTTGGCCTTGTGGGATCGAATCAATCGATTGCACCCTTCAGAATAAGGATTGTTTACATCGCCAGGAAAAGCAAATACATCTTTGAAATAAGAATTAGCTATTTCTGCAGTAATTAATGCTCCTCCAGATTTTGCTGCCTCTACAACTACCACAGCGTCGCACATACCTGCTATTATTCTATTTCTAGCAGGGAAAAGTGGAGCGTCTGGTTTGGTACCTAAAGGGTTCTCTGTTAATAGACCACCTTGTTCTACCATTTGGGTAGCGATTTTTTTATGTATGGCTGGGTAAATTCTATCCATTCCATTTGCCATCACACCTATGGTGTCTAATCCATTTTTTAAAGCAGCTTTATGTGCGGCGATGTCAATACCATAAGCCAGACCACTTACAATCAAGCAATCATGTTTTTGTAATTGTTCTACTAACCGTTCAGTAGCTTCCAGTCCATATCTTGTAGCCTTTCTTGTACCTACAATAGAGATGATTTTTTGTCTGTTTAATGGGGTATTTCCTTTGTGATATAGTATCGCAGGAGCGTCTTTGATGTCTTTTAAACGGTCAGGGTAGCGCTCATCTGTGTAAGCTAACATCTCAATTCCTTGCTTTTGATGCGTGTTAATGTGTTTTTCAGCGAGGGAAAGCTGTTGGTTTGCACTGACAACGGCCGTTGCTATTTTCTCTCCTACACCAGGGAATTTCATTAATTTTCCTTTCGGCAGTTTACATACTGCTTCTGCTGTTTTACAATGTTCTATTAAATTTTTTATTCTACTTCCTCCTAGATCAGGAACAAGTGTGAGTGCCATGAGATAATGGAGCTCTTGCAGATTGGTCATAGTCGATGGTTTATTTCGACTAGAAATTTACGTACTCTTTTTAATGTTTCAAGTACTTCTTTTTCTTTTTCTATGGTTTCTTTATTGTTTTTGAGTACTTCTTTAGCCCCGTGTAAGGTATACCCCTTCTCTTTTACCACATGATAAATCAAACGAATGGTTTTGATATCTTTTTTAGTAAACTTCCGAGTTCCTTTTTCATTCTTTTTTGGTTTAAGAATAGAGAATTCTTTTTCCCAAAAACGGATCAGGGAAGTATTTACATTGAGTTTTTTGGCTACTTCGCCTATGGAATAATAGGATTTTTCTATAGATAACTTTTTAACCTCTTGTACAGCAGGTTTAGGCGTTTGGTCATCGAATGAGAATTGTAGTTGTGAACCCACTCTTATCGTTATCTACAGTTACTTGTTTTAAAATACCGACGCTTGTCGATTATCTAAATATATAAGGTATTACGATAAAGATTGATTTTTTTCAGATGCTTTTTTCAACAATTCGTTGTATTCTTCATCTGTGAAATCACGGTACATATAGTGAATGGGGTTAATTTTTTTAACTTTTTTAATTATTTCATAGTGTAGGTGTGGCGCTGTAGAGGATCCTGAATTACCCACATAGCCAATTAACTGACCTCTCTTAACCTTTTGACCTTGCTTCACTACATATTTTTGCATGTGTGCATATTTGGTAACGTAACCGTACCCGTGATTTATTTCTACCTGACGACCGTAACCTTTGTAGCTGTATTTAGTCAGTTTTACTACTCCATCACCTGTAGCATAAATTGGAGTCCCTCTTGGAGCAGAAAAATCGAGACCAGCATGTAGCCGCCAGACTTTATGAATAGGGTGCAAGCGCATTCCAAAACCTGAAGCTAAACGGTTTAAATCTTTTCTGGATAATGGCTGAATAGACGGTATGTGTGAAAGCATGGTTTCTTTCCCTTTTGCTAACTCCAATATCTTATCGTACGATTTGGTTTGGAGATACATCTTCCGTTTTATCTTATCCAGCTGTTTTAGTTTGGATAGAATAACGGTTTCATAGCCTAAATTTTTATTGATTAATTCTTTGTACTTTTTATATCCTCCAGTACCTCCATTCCATACGGAGCTAGGTAATGGCTCAGACTCCATAATTATTCGATAAATACTTCTATCTTTTTCTTGTAAAAAGTCAGCCATGGCATCTAAGTCTTTCAACTCTTTGTCCATGATCTCGTAATAGTATTTAAGTTCTTTGTTTTGTTCTTTAATAACCGCTACATGTGGTGGGTCAAAGAACCGAGTATATCCAAATACAATAGCAATGGCTAGAAGAAAGGTTGTTACAAAGAAACCGACTGTATTAAGGATAAAATCCTTAGTAGTGGTTTTATAACGCTCGTACCTGCAGGTTTCGGTATCGTAATAGTATTTTATTTTAGACATTTACCTTGATGCATAGTAAAATAAGAATGCAAAGGTACGCATTTTTTTATTTAGCTTTCTTTAAAGTCTTCACCAGAATACATGCTCAGGTAATTCATATACCTAGTTTCGTAGATCTTACCACTATCAACTTCTTCTTTTATCACACAACCAGGCTCATGAATATGGCTACAATTGTTGAATTTACATTCCCCAAGTACTTTTCTCATCTCAGGGAAATAATGAGAGATTGTCTCGGGTTCCATATCTACTAACCCTAGTTCTTGTATTCCAGGCGAATCAATGACATAGGTGTTTGCTTCTAGCTCAAGCATTTCTGCAAAGGTAGTGGTGTGCTTTCCTTTATTATGGTGTGTAGACAGGTCTCCTATTTTCAAGTCCTTTTCAGGATATATCTTATTTATCAAAGATGATTTTCCTACGCCAGAATGTCCTGATAATAATGTTTTTTTACCTTTTAAAAGTTCTTTTAGCTTGTTTATGTCATCTCCAAGCTTGGCAGAAACGGCAAAATTAGTGTATCCAATAGAATGGTATAAACTGTTTACTTGGTTAAAATACTCTTTAGCTCCTTCGGTGAAGAGATCAGACTTATTGAAGACAATGATTGCAGGAATGCGAAATGACTCGCAGACTACCAAAAAGCGGTCAATAAACCCCAAGGAAGTAGCTGGTTCTTGAATGGTGGCTACCAATACTGCTTGATCTACATTTGCCGCAAGAATGTGAGAATTAGCAGACTTATTAATAGACTTTCTAGCGATGTAATTCTCTCTCTTTTGAATGTCAATAATGATGGCTATCTCTTCATCACCAGATTGATCCAATTCAAATAGCACCTTATCGCCTACTGCTATTGGATTGGTGGAACGTATTCCTTTTACTTTATGTTTTCCTCTTAACTTAGCGTCAAAATAAGCCCCTTCTAGTGTCCGCACTTTATACCAAGAACCAGTGGATTTAAGAACTAATGCTTCTTGTTTATCTTCCATTTAAATAGCTTAAACAATGATCCATAATTAAGGAAGTAGCGCCTTTGTTTTGTTGTATTAAATATGCCGCTCTCTTTCCCGTTTCTTCTCTGTAAGTAGTATTGGTCATTAATTTTTGTAATAAAGACTTCAACTCTTCGCTTGACGAAATGGTAAAACCTGCTTCGGCATCTAACATATCGTATGCTTCTGAGAATTTTTGATAATTTGGTCCAAAAATCATAGGAACACCATAAGTAGCGGGTTCAAAAATATTATGTAAGCCTGTTTTAAATGCTCCGCCAATGTAGGCAAGGTCAGCGTATTGATAAAGAGAGGCTAATAATCCAATAGTATCTAAAATTAAAATCGGTTCATTAAATTCATTCAACGTCCACCGACCGCTTTTAATAGGTAGTTGTTTTTGAAGGTTTTCAACAGCATTGTTCTCTACTTCATGTGGAGCAATAATCACTTTCCAACCTTTGGGTATATTTTTAAAAAAAGCTAAAAACACTTCAATGTCTTCTTTCCAACTACTTCCTAATACGAGTAGTCTTTCTTCTCCTTTAAATGTTTTGACTTGAGGAATTTCTTTTTTGTATTTCGCCAATTCAATAACTCTATCGTACCGAGTGTCTCCTGCATAGGTAACATTCAAAAAACTAAGTCGCATCAATAAATCGGCTGATTGAGCGTCTTGGGTAAAAAAGTAAGTAAAACATTTTAGTACTTCTACAAAAGGCTTGCTATACCATTTAAAAAATGGTTGCCCCTTATGGATTCGTGTAGAAATAGAGAGTAATGGAATATTTCTATCTCTCAATTCAAAACAATAGTTTCTCCAAAATTCGTATTTGACAAAGATTGCTAATGTTGGATTGACTATTTGAATAAATTGGCGAACATTTTTTTTAGTATCTAGGGGTAAATAAAATAAATAATTCGTCGATTTATGTTTAACAGCTTGCTCATAACCAGAAGGGGAAAAAATAGTCAATAGAATCTTATACTCTGGAACTTGCTCCTGCAACTGAGTGATCAAAGGCCTTGCTTGCTCATATTCTCCTAAAGAGGCAGCATGAATCCAAATTATTTGATCAGAAGAATTTAGTGTATTTTGTATGTTAGTTAATAACCCTTTTTGACCATTGATCCATTTTTTTTGTTTTGAATTAAAAATAGATAAAAAACCAAGAAACCTTTTGGCTAAAAAGAGAGTAATATGATAAAGTAGATTAATCAATAGTGTGTTAACTAAAATGATTAACAAAAGTAATGAAAGAAATATTAGTATCTTTGATAAATAGTCATGCGTTTTTTATTCATTATATCGACCTTACTCACTCTTTCAACAGTTTTTTGCCAAAAGCAAGCCGACGTACTTGCTATATTTGAAAAAGAAGAAAAAGAGAAAAAGCATTTTGTTATTCGTGTGTCACCCTCTTTCTTTTGGAGTACATTTGGGGTAGAAGCCGAACGAGGGCTAGGAAAAAGTACTTCTCTGGGTCTTCATGCTTTCGTATCTATAGGAGCGCCTTTAGACAATGACCCTTTACGAAAAGCAGCACAAACAGATGTTAAGAGTCAAGGAGCAGGTATCGACTTGGTATTTAAAAAATATTTTACCCCTACATTTGATGGTTTTTTTGTCTATGGGTTATTAAGCTATAATACAATTGAATATTTTAGACGAGATAAAAAACCGTTTACTGTTATCAGTACACTGACAGAAGAAAAAGAAAACGATATCATTATCACAAACCCAAGTGATAAAAAAACATTACCTTATGGAGGTGGTTTTGGTGTAGGCTATCAGTATATGATTATTCCTAAGCACTTGATGATTAATTTAGAAGGAGGAGTACTGGGGTTTGCTACTATAACTAACGAACCTTTTTTCTCATTATATATTTCACCATCTATTGGTTATAAATTCTAATGCGTACAAAAAGAGCACATATTATCTTATTACTATTAACTACGATGGTGTTTTCATGTAAAAAAGAAGAGGCTATTGATAAAGAAATAGATACTGCTATTATCGGAAGTTGGACCAATAGTATCCAACAATACAGTTTTTCAGAAGATGGCAAGTATAACTTTTTGGTCGTAAGTACGAGAGATGTAGATAGTCTAGGCTTAACGCTTACTTTTGATAGTATAGTAGGTGATTTTTACACTATTGCAAATAAAAGCATTGTCATTGAACCTAAACTTGGGAGAAAAATATCGGATAACTCGATTGTAAATTTTAGTGATATAAAACCTCAAGTGGTTAATTATTCTGTTGCTGACGAAAAAAGGCTTACTTTCAGTTCTTCTACAGTAGAGGTTGAATTAATAAAAAGTAACTAAGGAGTAGTTACTTTTTATTAGCAATATATACGCCTGTAATAACAATTACAGCACCTATTACCTGTACCCAAGATAGTGTCTCCGCTAAAAAAAAATACGCTAATAAAATAGTTGAGAATGGTCCTAAACTTCCAAAAACGGCAAAAGTAGAGGCGCCCAATTTTTTAATAGATGCAGATACTAAATACGATGGAATAATGGTGCAAAACATTGCCATTAAAAAACCGTAGAAATATACTTCATTACCATAGATCATAAAATCACTTCTGTCAGTTAGTAGGTAATGAGAGATTACTGCTAAACAGGCGATAATCATAGCATAAGAAGTAAATCTCATGACACCAAAAGAAGGGATTAGCCAGTCACTCCCCACTAAGTATGCGGCATAGGTAAGAGCACTTAAAAATATTAAGCCTGCTCCTAAGTATAAAGAATCACTTTGAAGATCTAACTCTCCCCAAAATGTAATGAAAACACCGATATAGGTAATTATGATTGCCCAAAGTTGATTTTTTGAAATGTTTTTCTTTAAGAAAATACTCGAAAGAATAAGTACCATAGTAGGATATACAAACAAGATAATTCGCTCTAAACCTGCTTTGATGTACTGTAGCCCCATGAAATCAAGAAAACTGGCTATGTAGTAACCCCATAAACCAAAAAATAGTAGCCAAGCATAATGCTTTTTAGTTAACCCATTCTTTTTTTTTGGTGTAATAAATAAGGTGATAATTATGTAGAAAGGAAGTGCAAACGACATTCTAAACAGTAATAAATGCATGCTGGTGGCTTCTGCTTTATAAGCTAATTTTACCAGAACAGCTTTGGCAGAAAAAAGAAAAATACCGACTACGGCATAAGCGACTCCTAAAAAGCGTTCATTGTATTTCGACATGCGACAATCTAGTCAATAGGTTATTATATATCCTAATATATCGGTGAATTTGCATAGAATACATTGGAATACTACGAGTGAAAAACTAATTTTGATTTATGAAAAAGTTAATTAGCAGCTGTTCTTTCCTTTTTATGCTCTTCTTGGTAGTATTAGGATGCACTGAAAACAAGCCTCTTGCTACTGAGCCAACTAAAGAAGCACACTTAAAAGTGATAGCTTATACAGAGCCAGAATCGTTTATTCACCCAGTAAAAGAAGAAGAACCAGAGCGTATTACAGAACAAGTCGCACTACAAAATACGCCATTAGCCAACAGTAAAAAGATTGCTTCTTTCAGGTTTAGAAAATATGCTCACGTCACGAAACTTTACCAACGATTATCGAAACCAGTAACAGATTTGTGTGTAGCTAACAAAGTTCCACCAGCAGCAATTCTAGCTATTCTATCATTGGAATCTGGATGGGGACAGGGTTACATTGGTTTAATAACGGGAAATTTCATGAGTTTAAATGCTACTGGAAACAGAGCTGAACTACCTGCTCTTTACTTACCTAAACATATTAAATCAGGGAAAGTATTGTTTGACACGACTAATCTTAGTCAATATGCAAAGCACGAAATAAAGTGGGAACAACGGCCTCCTTGTTTAAAACAAGATTATAGACCAGTCAATATTGCAGGAACAACAAATCAATTAACCTACTTTTCAAAACGACCTAATGAATTAACGAAGGCTAACTTAGCCAATGTAAAAGATTTTGTATCTCGATTTATCTCTACAAGGAGTCGTATTTCCGCCTACCGAGAAGCTAGGCAACTATTAACGGATGAAATAGCGAAACATGGAATTTCTATTTTATTTAATAAAGCTTTTAACGAGCGTTTTATCAAAACAATTGGTGGTAGACCAAACTCATTTAACTTTAGAGAAACTTGGCCTAAAAAAGTAATAAAGATCATGCATAATGTGGGCGCTATTGAATTGACAAAAGAGCTCTATGAAAAAAAGAGTTTTGTCGATAGTTGGTAAAATTTAGCTCTACTATTTTATATAAAACCAAGTTTCTGTGAAAATAAGGTTACTCTTTGTTTTACTAATCATCCTATTGGTAGGGTATTGGCAGGCTCCATTTAAACGAAAATTCTACAGTTACCTACATCGCTCTGGTATCCAGAAAATAAGTCATAAAACTGATTTTCTGGATACACTTAGTCAGTCTGTCGAAGTTACACAAGAAATTAAAGACGTATTAAAAAAGAAACGCTTATTAAGACGGTTTGAAGGCGCTATTTTGATTGGAAAAGGAAACCGCGTGATCACGGAAGTGTATAAAGGGTTTGCTGATATTAACAAAAAAGATACTATTATTCCCGCTCATGCATACCAACTGGCTTCTGTTTCGAAGGTATTTACTGCTGCGGCTGTTTTAAAATTAGTGGAGCAGAAAAAAATAAACTTAACAGATAACATACTTCAATTCCTCCCTGAATTGCATTACGAAGGAATTACGGTAGAGCATTTACTATCACATACTTCAGGGCTAAATGAATACATTTACATTGTAGACCGTTATTGGCCACACACTGATATTCAGTGCGACAATCATGCCGCCATGCAGTTATTTGCTATGAAAGATTTAAATCCTATTTTTCATCCAGGAAAGCGGTTCGACTACAAGAACACAAATTATATGTTATTGGCTCTCATAGTTGAACGGGTGGCACAAATGCGTTTTGATGACTTCTTACAGCAGCACTTCTTTGGACCATTAAACTTAAGCTCTCCTCGACTATACCATAGTGGAATCTCTAATTTACCAGCCAACTATTTACATGCTACTTCTAGTTGTGGTAGGCGAAGATGTAAATACCTAGAAACTCGTTTTGATGGTGTAGTAGGAGATAAAGGGTTGTACACTAATGCACGTGATTTGTATTGGCTGTTCCATAATTATGCTACTGGAAAACTCGTGGCTGACTCTTTAGTACAAAAAGCGTTTACGCCATTTAAAGATAACCGTAAAAGAGATTTACCTTATGGGTATGGTATGCGGATACATGCTAACAAAAAACATAAAGCGGTGTATCACCGTGGATTGTGGGATGGTTTTAAAACAGGTGTAAAATATTTCCCTGATCGTGATTTAACTATTATTGTACTGAGTCATTATTATAACTCTCCAGCATACAGTGTCATGAATGCGTTGAGTCATTATTGCGAGAATAAGAAATTATAAGTCAATGTCGTTTAGTTAAGCTATAAAGGTTTGTAGTTTTGATGGTATAATTTCTTAGGTTTTTTATTTCTAGGATTAGACCTATTGGGTCGAAC
>JBGCEI010000085.1:0-7090 GCA_045106295.1 Cyclobacteriaceae bacterium | reverse complement strand
GTTTAGACGAAGAAACCTACAATGTATTGAAATCACCAGCTCGTCAAGTGATTGTATCTCTTCCTGTTACCATGGATGATGGGAAAATAAAAGTATTTGAAGGCTTTAGAGTGATACACTCTACTATTCTTGGTCCTTCGAAAGGTGGTATTCGTTTTGATCCACATGTAAATTTTGATGAAGTAAAAGCATTAGCTGCTTGGATGACATGGAAATGTGCTGTAGTAGATATTCCATACGGAGGAGCAAAAGGAGGGGTGAAGTGTAATCCTAGAGAAATGTCGGTAGGAGAAAGAGAGCGTTTAACTCGTGCCTACACATTGGCTATGGCAGATGTCTTTGGTAAGGATAAAGATATTCCCGCTCCGGATATGGGGACTGGTCCTAGTGAAATGGGATGGTTGATGGATGAGTATTCTAAGACACAAGGAAAAACAGAACACGCTGTAGTGACTGGTAAGCCACTAGTTCTTGGTGGTTCATTAGGGAGAGTGGAAGCTACAGGTAGAGGAGTGATGAGTAATGCATTAAAAGCATTAGATAAATTGCAAATTAAACCGACTGATGCTACTTGTGTGGTGCAAGGGTTTGGTAATGTAGGTTCTCATGCAGCACTATTATTACAAGGGAGAGGGGTGACTGTAAAAGCGGTTAGTGATGTTTCAGGTGCTTACTGGAATGACAATGGGCTGGATATCAAGAAAGCCATCAGTTATGCAGAAAAAAACAACCGTTCGTTAGAAGGGTTTGATGGAGGTGAAAAGATTACAAACGATGAATTAATAGCGGCAAAAGTAGATGTGTTGATTCCCGCAGCTATGGAAAATGTAATCACAGAAAAAAACGCACATACTATCCAAGCGAAATTAATAGTAGAAGGAGCAAATGGTCCTGTTTCTGCTGAAGCAGATGATATTATTATGGAGAAAGATATATTAGTAGTACCGGACATTTTAGCGAATGCAGGTGGTGTTACTGTATCTTATTTTGAATGGGTTCAAAACCGATTAGGGTATAAATGGGACTTAGATAGAGTAAGGAGACGAAGTGAGCGAACAATGGGAGAGGCTTTTGATAAAGTGTTTAACACGATGATTGCTTATGGAGTTTCTATGCGTATTGCAGCCTATATTGTTGCTATCGATAAAGTAGCTCAGACAGTTAAGTTTAGAGGAGGGTATTAATACTGTATCTTTCCAATATTTGTGAGACGGTTTTTTTGTTCTTCAATAGAATAACTGTAATTTCCGTCTCCAAAATCGAATATTATGATTCATAAAGAAGGAAGGGCGTTTCTATTAGTTGTTTTTCTATTTTTTGTTGTTCTTTCAGGTTTAGTCTATAGAGACTTATACCACAACCAAGTATTGTTTTACTTGTGCATAGGAATGATGGTTCTTGTCTTTCTATCCTTTTTACAATTTTTTAGAAACCCGAAAAGGAATACACAGATTAACAATAATCATATTATTGCACCTGCCGATGGTAAAATAGTTATCATAGAAGAGGTATTCGAAAAAGAATTTTTCAAAGACAAAAGGATGCAAGTTTCTATCTTTATGTCCCCTATCAATGTACATGTCAATAGAAATGCTATCTCTGGAGAAGTATCGTATTATAAGTACCATCCTGGGAAATATTTAGTAGCATGGCATCCAAAATCTAGTGAGCTGAATGAACGAAATACCGTTGTTTTTAAAAGAAACGATGGGAAAGAGGTTTTACTAAGACAAATAGCTGGAGCAGTAGCTCGAAGAATACGTTGTTATGTACAGCCTGGCGATAAAGTAGTGCAAGGAGAGGATTACGGGTTTATTAAATTTGGTTCAAGAGTAGACTTGTTTTTACCGTTAGACGCTAAAATAAACGTCAAAATAGGTGATAAACCAAGAGGCGGAGAGACTGTGATTGCTGAGTGGTAGAAGAGCTTTCTGTTTTTGAAGTTTATTCATTAACTTGATAATATGATTAACTACAGAGAATTTATAGAAATACAATCTGATAAAAGATTTGGGAGTCCATGTATAAAAGGAACGAGAGTCTCTGTGTATGATGTTTTAAATTGGCTAGCTTCTGGGATGACTAAATTAGAGATAATAGAAGACTATCCTGAATTAGATGAGGTTAAAGTAAATGCTTGTCTTTTTTATGCAGCAGACAGAAGTCATTATTATGCTGTAGCATAATGAAACTACTTTTTGATCAGATTATTTCATTTCGTATTGTAAAAAGAATAATAGAATTCTTTCCCGAATCTAAGCAAGTGAGGGAGTTAGAGCTTGAAAATGCTAAGGATATAGATATTTGGAACTATGCGAAGCAAAACGGATACACTATTGTTGCTTTGTAAGCCTACGGCAAACCACGTCTAGTGATAGTGATTTTATATGTTGATTTTTGTTTAGACTAGGATAAGTCTGTTTTGATTTCAGCTATCCAGTTGTTAGGTAGTAATTTATGGATGTCAGTCATTTTCCATTCCTGTATATTGTCTAGCACATACCTAAGCCACTGGTAAGGCTCTATACCGTTGAGTTTACAAGTAGCAGAAAGAATACGTCATAGCAGCTCTTTGTGCAGCAGCATGAGAACCAGCAAAGAGGTAATTCTTTCTTCCCAATGCCAAAGGTCTTATCGTATTTTCTATTTTGTTATTATCAATCAAGTAATCCCCATCTTGGGTATACCTCTCTAACCTACTCCATAAAGCAGGTTAAACCCGAAATATGCATTAGAGAGCCTATTCCGAATCTAACTATCTGCAAATCAGTCGCTTTGCTAGTTTAGCCAATTTAATCCTAGCGGTGCTAGGGTTAAATTGGCTAAACCCCTGATTTCTTGCTAGTTAACTTCTCATAACGAATTCTAATGCAAAATCCGGGTTAAAAATATCCAGTAAACTAGTGTATTCCTGCCTACCGGTCAGGCACGACATCTTGATTTAAACTTACTAAAGCCTAAGTTTAGCATTGTTGGTTAGCATGACTTTTTTATTATTTGTGTTACACAACTGTGAAACAAACAAGCTTTAGCTAACTTAATACTTTATTAATTCAACTTTTCATTGAAAAAAGATAAAATTGTTTTATATTTGTTTCATATATATGTAGTATAAGATGCATAGTGTATTAATCTAAATAACTATGAAAAATTCATTTTCAAAACTGATAACAATAACGGCAGGTTTACTATTATTATTGTCTTGCGAAAAAGAAGAAGACAGTCTATCAGATTCAGAACTTACTTCTATCATTAATAATTCTCTTTACTCTGATAATAAAGGACAAGTTTCAGGGAGTGTTACTGGAGAAACAGCAATTAATGCGGTACCAGTGAGTTACAATTTCAGTAATGATAATAAAACTACTTTCTCAAAATCGATTCGTCGCTTTCAAGGGCATAAGAGATTAGACATTACTGTGAGAAGTGAATTACAAAGGGATGATAAAAAGAAAAGTGACATCAGTATACGTGTAATTTATAATCTCACTACCAATGAGCTTGACTTTTTTCGATATGGTTACAACTACTCATTTATTCACAAAAACAAAGTTTATAAATTTACCTCAAATAGAAATATCTACAATAGTGATGATGTTGTAAGGTTAATTATCGATAAAACTACTAATGTTGCTACGATTATACTGAATGACGTTCAAACTATTGCTGATGACAATATTGTGAATAGTTCTGCTAAGGAAGCTGCTATACAATTCACTTATACCTATAAAATTCCTGAAATAGACGGAGGGGTCGATCCTGTGACTAATTATTAGTTAAAATACCAAAATCATGAAACACATATTTTCAATAATATCAGTGGTACTTGCCTTTGCATTATTGCTGTCATGTCAAAAAGAAGATGATACACTGACCGATTCAGATGTAAGTTCTATTGTAAGCAACTCTTTGAATACTACTAATGAAGGTTCTGTTTCAGGGAGTATGACTGGAGAAACATTTACATATTCTGTTCCTGTAGCATATAACTTTAGTAATGATAATAAAATAACATTGTCTAGCTATTCCTTCTATTTACTTAATCCAAGTGCTGATACGGTGATTTATTTTAACTTTATAAGCAAATTGGAAGATAGTAATGATGAGCTAAGTTCAATGTATGTTTCTGGGAGATATAATATTAATGCAGATACTTTGATTTATTCTTATTACAAATATGATTATACTATTAAAAAAACAGACAGGTTATATAATTTTTCAAGCCGAAGGACTTACACCCAGAGCAATACTGTGATGAATGTGACGATTGACAGGGCTTCAAACAAGTTTACCTTTTCATTAAATGATGTCCAAACAAAAGCGGCTAATAATATTGTGAATGGTTCTGGTAAAGAAGCGAGCATACACTTTACGTACACTTATCAAATACCAGTTTTAAGGGGTGGTGTTATTCCAACAACAAATTATTAATACTATTTAAAATATTTATCGAGGGTTATGAAATATTTATTTTTAACGCTATTGACTTTATTATCTCTTCTTTTTTCTTGTCAGAAAGAAGAAGATACATTAACAACTTCTGATGTAAATGCTCTTGTGAATGATCTTTTAAACGAAGGCACTGTATCTGGTACAATTATTGGCGAGACAGATACCAACTCTGTTCCTATATATTACGATTTCAAAAATGACAATAAAATAACCCTGTCTAATTATCGCTTGCAGTCACTTAATTCAAGTTCTGATACGGTGATTTCTTTTAAAGTTATAAGCAAATTTGAAGATATTCATGATAAAGAAAGTTTAATGGATGTTACTGGGGTATACAATATTAATGCAGATACTTTAGTCTACGGTTTTTATTCTAGTACTTATTCATTTGGTCATAATGGTAAAAAATATTCGTTTATTTCGTCTCGGAATTCAACTACAGTAGGACTTGCCTCCATGAGTGATATGATGGACGTAACAATTGATAGGGAGTCAAATAAGTTCACTGTTGTAATAAATGATGTTCAAACGTTTGCCGCTGATAATATCGTAAATAGATCTACGAAAGAAGCTTCCATTCACTTTACATATTCTTATGTAATACCACCACTTCGTGGTGGTATTATTCCTGTTATCTTAGAATAAGCATTGTTATCTATGGCTGTTTTTTGGCTAAAAAACATAAACTGAAATTTCGAATACCTCAATTAGCTAAGCACTTACTCGTTATTTGCTTGTTTTTAAATATGAAAAAAACAAGAAGATAAACTACCAACAGAACATGACTCTAAGGGGGCATCTTGGATGAGAATCTACAAGAAGTTGTTGAGAAAGCTTAAAACTGAGGAGCGAACAACAAATCAATTGTTTTAAAACTAATGCCAAATCGTTTGGCTAAGCCATGTTTAGTTAAGCATCCTTTATAGGTATAAATTCCTTTTGCAAACCATGGATGGTTGTAGGAGATTTCTTCCACGTTTTTGTATTCTCCCATTTTCAATAACATAGGGGTTAAGATGTTACTAAACGCTCTAGATGCTGTTCTAGATACTCTAGAAGGTATATTCGGTACACAATAATGTTTGATTCCGTTTACTTCATAAACAGGCTTACTGTGAGAGGTAAGCTTAGATGTTTCAAAACAACCGCCTTCGCTAATGGTAATGTCTATGACGACAGCACCGTGCTTCATATTGTAGACCATTTCCTCTGTTACGACACATAAACCTAAGCCTTCTTCCTCTGGTCTAATGGCTCCAACTACCACATCGGCTGATTCGAGTTCGTTAGCTAAAATAGTAGGTTCAAGAATACAGGTGTAAATAGGTTGACCAATCTCTGTTTGTAGGCGGCGTAGTTTGTAATGATTTTTATCAAACACTTGTACGTTTGCACCAAGCCCTAAAGCTCCTCTTACGATATGTTCTGCTGCAGTTCCAGCACCAAGGACGACCACTTTAGCAGGAGGGTTTCCAGTGATGCCACCTAGAATGATTCCCATACCATCATTCAGGTTACTTAAATGTTCCGCTGCTATTGATAACACACAACACCCCGCTATTTCACTCATGGAGCGAATTACTGGTTTAGAACAACCTTTGTCTTCAATTAACTCGAAACCTAAAGAAGTGATTTTTTTCTTATTGAGTGCTACAATATGCTCTTTTGTTAACTTAGGTAATTGTAAGGCTGAAATAAGTGTGCTCCCTACTTTCATCCATTCAATATTTTCTAGAGAAGGTGGATCTACTTTCAGAATCACATCAGATCCTTCATATATTTCTTTTGTATTGTAGCTGATCTGTCCCCCAGCTTCTGTGTAATCTCTATCAGAGTAATTGGCGTCATTACCAGCTCCAGATTCTATTAATACTTCATGTCCATTGTTAATCAGTAAATTAACCGCATTTGGAGTGAGTGGAATTCTTTTCTCTTCGGGGTCTATTTCCTTAGGGATTCCTATTTTAATAGAGGTATTATCTGTTTTTATTTTTAGAGGGGCTTCTTGTGTGTAGTGTTGATGCTCTCTTGCTAATTTTGAAAATCCAGATACGTGTCCTTCCATTTAGGGTAGTTTTAGGTCTATGATTCGGGTAGTACTATTTTCCTGTCTACTAATATAAACAGATACGACGGTATGATCAATAAGTTCTGAAATCTTTTCTGACCATTCAATAAAACAAAATTGACCGCTATCTAAGTATTCGTAGATACCAATGTCTAATGCTTCGTCTGGATGTTGTATTCTGTAACAGTCGAAATGGAAGATTTTTTTTTGGTCAGCTACATATTCATTTACAATAGAATATGTAGGACTGCTAATTGAGTCTGTAACCCCTAATGTTTTGCAGATGGCTGTTATGAGAGTAGTCTTTCCTGCTCCCATCTCCCCATGAAATAACCAAATAGGAATATGTTTACAGGTAGCTACTATTTCTTTACTAGCTTTCTGTAATTCATCAATATGCTTGACTTCAATTCTCACTAAGGAATAAGGTTACCTTGGTTTTAGTTTCACAAAAGGAATTAGTATTTCTTCTAAAGAAATACCACCATGTTGGAAACTGTCTTTGTAGTAGTTTACGTAGTAATTGTAATTATTAGGATATGCAAAAAAGTGATCTTCTAATACAAAAGC
>JBGCEI010000084.1:0-24566 GCA_045106295.1 Cyclobacteriaceae bacterium | reverse complement strand
CTGGCTATATTAGATTTAGCAAACCTCAGAGTAAGCAAGCATGAGCTAAGTGCTTTTTTCAGAAAGCCTGGGCAGAGTCAATATCGCCTGTGTAAAGACCAGATCCTGCGTAATTTCTTGCATGGAATGCAAATGAAGTATCGAAAAGAAGATTAATCAATTTTAAAGCATAAAAAAAGCCTTAGTATAAAGTTTATACTTAGGCCTTTTGAAATTAATGTGTGAACGTTTTTTATATTATCTGTATAAAACGTTTTTCATAGCATCTATCGTTCTCTTTGGAGAAGGAAGAATCTCTTCAATTAGAGTAGGTGCATAAGGAAGAGGAACATCTAAATTGTTTACTCTTTCTACAGGCGCATCTAAATAATCGAATGCATATTTTTGTACGTGATAAGCTATTTCAGAAGAGACAGCTGCAAATGGCCATGCTTCTTCAAGAACTACTAAACGATTCGTTTTCTTTACAGAATTAACAATTGTTTTGTAATCTAAAGGCTTAATACTTCTTAAGTTGATGATTTCAACTGAAGAACCATCTTTTTCAAGTTCAGCAGCAGCAGCGTGAGCTACTTTCATCATTTTACCAAAAGAAACTAATGTTACATCGTTTCCTTCTTTTACGATCTCAGCTACTCCAATAGGAAGTAAGTATTCACTATCTGGTACTTGACCTTTGTCTCCGTACATTGATTCTGATTCACAGAATATAACAGGGTCGTTATCTCTGATGGCAGATTTTAATAATCCTTTTGCATCGTATGGATTAGCTGGGATTACTACCTTTAATCCTGGGCAGTTAGCATACCAGCTTTCAAAGTTTTGAGAGTGTTGTGAACTCAACATACCAGCACTACCAGTAGGTCCTCTAAATACCATTGGGCAATTGTACTGACCACCTGACATTGATTTCATTTTAGCAGCACCATTTATGATTTGGTCTATGGCAACTAATGAAAAGTTGAATGTCATAAATTCTATGATTGGTCTAAGACCATTCATACTAGCACCTACACCAATTCCTGCAAAACCAAGTTCTGCAATAGGTGTGTCTATTACTCTGTCTGGACCAAATTCGTCAAGCATTCCTTGACTTACTTTATAAGCACCGTTATATTCTGCTACTTCTTCACCCATGAGAAAGATTTTTTCATCTTTTCTCATTTCTTCATTCATGGCTTCTCTAAGCGCTTCTCTAAACTGAATTTCTCTCATTTTTATTCAATTAGTAATTTTGTAAAGTTAAATCATAAACTTTTATGAAACACTATTTGAGAGGGTGAAAAATGTATAAATTTCTTGTCTCTATTTCTTTATTAAATAAATAGAGAGAAAATAGTATCCTTTCATTGATTTTTACGTTTAATATCTATTGTCAATATTTAATGAAAGATTTCGTACTGAGTCAGATATTACTATATTTACTAACTATTTTTTTTAATTGAGGGCTAATCTAAAAATATTCTCCTTTTTTGTACTTGCAATAACTCATTGTGCAGTAGCTCAAGATGCTTTTTTTAATCAGTACTTTTCAGCTAAGCTATTTTTGAATCCGGCTATGGCTTCTTCGGAAAATGTAGTTACAGTGAATACTAATTTTCGTTCTCAATGGAAGAGTTCAATTATTCCCTATAAAACTAGTCAGGTTTCATTAATTATGCCCACAACAAAGAGGAAAGGACTGAGCGAGAAACAAGGAGGGGGAGTAGGTATTTCTGTTTACAACGATAATGCAGGGGAAGGTAACTTCAAGACTACTGGTTTATATGGAGCGTATTCCTTTGATTTCCCTCTCTCTTACGATGGTAAATCTACCATATTATCTTTTGGGCTCCAGGCAGGTGTTGTCCAAAAAAGAGTTGATTTATCTAACTTCCAATGGGGGTCTCAGTATGTTCCTTTTATTGGTTATGATGCGACTATTCAAGTATCCGATCAGGATTTTGTATCTCAGGATTTTACTAATCCAATATATCCAGATTTCAACGCAGGTTTTGTGATTAGTTATAATGGAGAAAAGAATTCCTACCGTAAGTCGGTGAACTATCATTTTGGTGCAGCTGTATATCACCTCAATACGCCAAATGAGTCTTTTGTAAGTAATTTAGAGAGCAATCTTCCTCGACAAATAAAAGTGCATGGAGGGCTTGAATGGAAAGTGAAAGAGAAATACAGATTATCGCCTACTGCGTTGTTTATAACACAAGGAGGTGTACAACATATTAATGCAGGAATGTATGTTTCTTATCAGGTTATACCATATGGGGCTAATCCTTTAACAAGTGAAACAGAGTTTCTCTTAGGTACATGGTATAGATTGTCCGATTCTTTTATATTTATGACTGGTTTGCATAATAAGAATTTAACCTTTGGTTTTAGTTATGATTTAAATGGTGGGAATTTACGTAGTGCAGGCCAAGGTTTGGGTGCATACGAGATTTCGTTAACAATTTCACAATATAAAAAAGAACGTCTCAAGAAAATTTCTACTCCAAGAATCTAATTATTTATGGCTCTCACTACCAATTATTCTCATGGATACAAACTATTGTTAGCAACAGACTGTATTATTTTTGGGTTCGATCAAGACCGAAAACTGAAAATATTACTTGTTAACAGAGATGTAGAACCATACAAAGGAAAATGGGCTTTGATGGGCGGTTTTGTGCGAGAAAATGAAAATGTAGATGCCGCTGCTGAAAGGGTGTTACAAACACTGACAGGGCTATCAGATATTTATTTAGAACAGTTACACGCCTTTGGTAATGTAGGGAGGGATGAAGATCCAGAACGAGTAGTGTCCATTACATATTTTGCTTTAATCAACATACATGAATATGATCAGGAGTTAACTCAGGATTTTGGAGCAAAATGGTTTGCTGTAGATGAGTTCCCTGATTTAGTTTTTGATCATAATGAAATGGTGAAAAAGGCAATAAGGAAATTGAGGTTGAGAGCAACCACCAAACCAATAGGTTTTAAATTGTTACCTGATAAATTCACTATCCCTCAGCTTAAATCTTTATACGACGTTATTCTAGGTGTTGACTTAGATAAAAGAAACTTTAGTAGAAGAGTATTGTCTATGGGAATCCTTAAGAAATTGGATGAAAAAGAAAGAAATACATCGAAAAAAGGTGCTTTTTATTATCAGTTTGATGAACAAAAATATAATAGACTACTAGAAGAAGGACTTCATTTCTCTATTAAGTAAACGTAACTAGTCGTCCGATACAATAATTATTTGTTCGTATTTTTGTGCATTTGTAGGGTCTATTCTACGTAATAGCTCATACAGACTTCTTTTTTCTTCCCTGCTTCCTACGGAAAATATATCTACAATTTCATTGCTTTTAGCAAGGAAGAAAGATTCTAATAAAAAGCTGATAGGTTGTAACCTTCTTATTTTTAATATATCAGTAAATAATGCTTTTATTTTTTTTCTGGCTTCAGCAGGGTCAGTAGCAAAGGCATCCATAGCTAATCTATGGTAGGTATAGAGTCCTTTTCTAAAAGGAATAAACTGAGGGTTGTTTAATTGGTCTATTAAGGAAAAACGGGTGTTAGGACCGTCATGTGATTGCCACCCTTTACCACCTGACCCTTGGGCTGTATTTACAATGTTTAGCGCCTTATCAATATAAATATCTCCTCCCTTTTCAGAAAAAGTATCGTAATCTATTGCTAAAATTGCATAGGCATACAAGGCTAGCAATGAAGTAAGGTTACTTGAGAAAGCATTTTCATTAAATATGATCTGTTGTCCAGTAGTATACGTGAAATTAAAATTATTATCTATCACGCTAAGGACTGGCGATTCGTAATCAGTACCGTAGATAGGTCTAGAGACTTGTATTTGAGCATTAGCAGAAAAGTCTCTTAGGTTACTGAGGCTCGTTACATTAATTAATAAGTTGCAGTCTATTTTTTCTTCAGATCTGAATTCATCTTCTGTCCAGACTCTATTATTCATAAAGTCATAAATATCTCGCTTAAGATTCTCGAAAATTTGTCGCTCTTGGGTTTGTACTCGTTCAGCATTGATAATTACGTTACAGTTTAGCTCTTGGCTTATCAAGCTACAACTGAAAGAAAGAAAAAATAGGCTAAAAATAACGTTCAATATGTGCGATAATATCTTTTGCAACTTCTTGTTTTGATTTAAGTGGAAACGGTAGCTGATCTTTTTCTGACAAGATAGTTATCTTATTATTGTCGGACCCAAAGCAAGCACCTTCATCTTTTAATGAATTCAATATAATAAAATCTAAGTTCTTTCTTATCAATTTATTTTGTGCATTTTGTAGTTCATTATCCGTTTCTAATGCAAAACCGATCAATAGTTGATTACCTTTTTTTCTTTTTCCTAACGTAGACGCAATGTCTATTGTTTTAGTAAACTCTATAGTCAATGAATTACCTTCCTTTTTGATTTTTTTGTCGGCGACTACCAGTGGGGTGTAATCTGCTACTGCTGCAGAGAGGATTGTGATGTCTGATTCATCAAAAATAGGCTCGCATGCTTCAAACATTTGTTGAGCAGTTTGTACTTTAGTGAAATGGACGTTGTCAGGTTGTTTCAAATAGCTAGGCCCTGAAACTAAGTGAACTTCAGCTCCTTTTTTTGTTAATTCTTCTGATAAGGCATAGCCCATTTTACCAGACGAATGATTACCTATGAAACGAACAGGGTCTATTGGTTCGTGAGTAGGTCCTGCCGTTATTAATATTCTTTTACCTGCCAAAGGGGAATTTGTAACTACTCCTTTCATAGACAAGTTTTGATCTTTTCTACAACCTCTTCCGGTTCAGCTAACCTACCAGGTCCAACTAGTCCACTAGCTAACTCTCCAGAGCCAACATCCATAAGCAGGTTTCCGTAATTTTTTAATGTAGAAAGATTATGTTGAGTACTGGGATGCTGGTACATATCTTCGTCCATTGCTGGACAAACTAATGTTTTACAACGTGCAGATAGATAAACGGCTAATAATAAGTTATCACATAACCCATTAGCCATTTTACCAATTGTATTAGCGGTGGCTGGAACAATAACTAGGAGATCTGAATTCACCCCAATATCTACATGGTTATTCCATGTATTATTGTTCTCCCATTTTATTAAAACAGGTTTTTTAGAAAGGGTAGATAAGGTGAGTGGGGTGATAAATGAAGTGGCTGCTTCTGTCATAATAACAGTTACTTCAGCACCTTCTTTCACTAATAAACGAACCAGGTGAGCAGATTTGTATGCAGCGATACTTCCTGTTACACCTAGCGTTATTTTTTTCTTATCTAACAAAGAGATCGTGATTTATTTTTCTTCGTCTCTTTTTCTGTGGAATAGCTTATCATCCAAAAATTCATGGATAGCATTCACAGTAGATTTTGGCATTCTTTCGTAATACCTAGAAATTTCTATTTGCTCTCTATTTTCAAATATTTCTTCTAAATTATCAACAGTAGAAGCAAATTCAGCTAATTTTTGATTTAGCTCTTCTTTACCTGTAACAGATAGTTGTTTAGCTCTTTGAGCTATTATCCTAATAGACTTATATAAATTACCTGTAGGTTCAGTTAATTCATTTAAATCTCTTGTAATGATTGAAGGATTGTGTTGAGACATAATTATAAATATTAATTGTTAATTTTATTTAAGTTGTCAAGCTTGTTTTTTGTTGAGCTGTACAGTTTCTCTGCATCATACCCGAAACGACTTTCAGGGTATTTATCAATAAAATCTAGGTAGAAATAAGTAACCTCTCTTAGCCGGTTTCTTTTTAACTGAATAACCTTTCCATCTTTTACAACTACCGTTAAACTATTGGTAGCTAAGTGGTATTGTGCTAGTACTTTATTGTAAAGCGCTTCTTCAGAATATCTCGATCCAGGGAAACTTTTCAGGAAATTATCTAATGAAATAACAGATGCTTTGTAGCGATGTACTTGATAGAAATATTTAGCGTTTTGAAAGGCTTTCTTTTCTAACTTAGCTCTTAACTCATCAATCTTTGTATTACACTCAGTTAATCGCTTAGTTTCAGGGTACTTATTGATGTAATCCTGAAAGGCATAAATAGCATCGTTTGTATTACTCTGGTCTAAGTTGAAATTTGGAGTCATTTCATATAATGACATAGCAAATAAGTATTTACACTCTTCAGCGTATTCTGAACGAGGGTAAGTCTCATATATTTTTTTAAAGTGATGTCCACTTATAATATACTGTTTCTGTCTATGCTGAGTTAAAGCGTAATAATAATTGACTTTGATAGCTTCCTTTCTACCTCTTGTTTCAGCTAACAAATCTTCTAATAAAGTACTTGACTTAAAGTAATCTTCCGAATCATAATACTCAATAGCTAACTTGATTTTTTCTTCAAACGTACCTTTTTTGCGCACACGATTGTATTCACTACATCCTGCTAGGATGAATAATGATAAAATGAATATGTAAAAACCTCTTGTCATTTGAATCTACGAAGATACTAATTTAATTTCTCATAAGAGAGTTTTTTGTTTGTAAAATGTATATGGGGCATAATATTTTTGACTGTATCACCATTGTTTTACAGTGATATGATCCTGTATTGTCGCCAGAGGTTGTTTGTTTACCCAAATATAATTCTTTTGTATTCTAAGAAATAAAAAAACTCAGGGTGTGTATTTTATATGGAATTCATTAATATTGCAGACTGAATTAGTTCCAGATAACAAAGATTTACGAATCTTAGCATAAATTATGAAAAACAGAAAAGGTATTATTTTCCTTACGGTAATCATTACATTGATCAGTTTGTATCAATTGTCATTTACTTTAAAGTCAAGATCTATTGAGAAAGAAGTTGCTGAGGAAGCACAAAACAGCATATTAGGTGAATCAATGAATGACTCTGATGCGAAGCAAGCAGTAGCGTCATTTTCTAGAGCATACAAAGATTCTATTAGAGATAGAAAAGTATATGACTTAGGTTTTAAAGACTTTACTTATGCCGAAGTAAATAAGAATAAGTTGAAATTAGGGTTGGACCTTCAAGGAGGAATGCTAATTACACTAATTGTTTCTCCAGATGAGTTATTGAAATCTCTTTCAGGGAATAATCCTGATGAAGACTTTATACAATCATTAGCAGCAGCTAGAACGGGAATGAAATCTAGTCAAGATAAATTCACTAGTCTTTTTTACAATGAATTTAAAAGTAGAAAAGGAGAGGGGAGATTGGCAGATATCTTTATGACTGAATCTAATCAGTACGATATTAAACCAGAGTCTAGTGATAACGATATCTTAAAAATATTAGAGAAAGAAGTTGATGATGCGTTAGATCGTTCTAGAATTGTACTAGAAAATAGATTGAATAAATATGGTTCTAGCCAACCGATCATTCAGACAATCAAAAGTTCTGGTAGAATAGAAATTCAAATGCCAGGTGTTGATGATGAAGACAGAATCAAAACACAACTAAACTCTGTAGCGAAACTAGAGTTTTTAGAAGTGTGGCATGGAACGGAGATTCAGTCATATATAGAAGTGATGAACGATTACCTTGTTCAGAAAAATAAGCTTCAAAAAGAGATAGCAGGTACTGAACCAGTTGCTGCTGCTGTTGAAACAGAAGAGGAGGAAGCAATAGATGAATTGTTTGCCGATTCTGAACCACAGGAAAATACATCCAAAGAGGATACTTTAACAGCAGGAACAAATGAAGACTTTCCTTTTGCAGATTATTTCCAATTACAACAAATGGGGAATGGAGATATTCAGTTTTATGCTAAGAAGAGAAACTATAATAAGATTAAGTCGTTATTTGCTGAGCAAGAATTTAAGAATTTACTTCCTGCTGATTTAGACGTTTTATGGGATACCGAATTAAATAAATCTACAGAAGGAAATGAAGAAGGCTTAGTGCCAGTTTACTTTGTAAAAAGAGGAGAAAACTATGAGGCACCATTAACAGGTGATAATGTAGTTGATGCCAGACAAGACTTTGATCAGCAAGGTAGAGTAGCTGTTTCTATGACAATGAGTTTTGAAGGAGCAAGAATATGGGAACAATTAACTAAAGAAAATGTAGGTCAACGTATTGCCGTTTCTTTAGATGATGTAGTATATACTGCTCCAAATGTAAACGAGCCTATTCCAAATGGTAGTTCTGTAATTACTGGAAACTTTGATGTACAAGAAGCTCAGGATTTATCTAATATCTTAAAAGCAGGTAAATTGCCAGCTCCTACAGAAATTGAGAGAATGGTAACAGTTGGTCCAAGTTTAGGTCAGGAATCTATTCAAAGAGGACTGTTGAGTTTAGCATGCGGACTAGTATTGGTAATTATCTTTATGGTGATGTACTACAGTAAAGGTGGTTTGGTAGCTAACCTAGCTTTATTATTCAATATTTTCTTCATTATCGGTATTCTATGTACACCAGCAATAGAAGCAGCGTTAACACTACCAGGTATTGCAGGTATTGTATTAACAATTGGTATGTCAATTGATGCGAACGTATTGATCTTCGAAAGAATCAGAGAAGAATTAGCCTTAGGGAAACCGATCAATGTAGCTATTGCTAATGGTTATCAAAAAGCATTTACAACCATTATTGACTCCAATGCTACAACATTGATTACAGGTATAATCTTATTTGTATTTGGTTCAGCCTTAGTAAAAGGGTTTGCTATTACGTTAATCATCGGTATTGTTTGTTCATTCTTTACCGCAGTATTCATTACTCGATTAATTGTAGAGTTAATGACTCGTAAAAAAGGAGCTAATGTTTCTTTCACTACTGGATTGTCTAAGAAATTATTTCAAGGTAAATCATACAACTTTATTGCTAAGCGTAAAGTAGCTTACTTATTTTCTGCGGTATTAATTACAATAGGAATAGCAAGTTATGTGCTTCAAGGAGGTTTAAATCTTGGAGTAGCCTTTAAAGGAGGTTATTCGTATGTAGTTGAGTTCAATGAAGCTGTTTCTGCATCTGATGTGAAAAGCTCATTAAAATCAGTTTTTAAGGATGCGAGTACGGAGGTAAAAACATTTGACGGAGATAATAAATTAAAAATCACAACAAGTTATTTAGTTGATTCAGATGATAAAGATGCTGCTTCTCAAGTGAAGTCTTCTTTGTTGTCAGGTTTATCTTCTTACCAAGCATTAAACCCAACCGTATTAGAATCTGTGGTAGTTAGTTCTACTATTGCTGATGATATTAAAAATACGTCTATTAAGTCTACCTTATTTGCCTTAGGAGCTATCTTCTTGTACATCATCTTTAGATTTAGAAAATGGCAGTTTGGTTTAGGAGCAATTGCAGCTTTACTACATGATGTCTTAGTTGTCTTCTCTGTTTTCTCAATCACACGATGGTTAGGAATAGCGTACGAGATCGACGAAGTATTTATAGGTGCATTATTGACTGTAGTTGGTTATTCTATTAATGATACCGTGGTAGTAATGGATAGGGTAAGGGAGGTCTTAGCAGAGAAAAAAGAACAATCAATGGCAGATACATTGAATGCTTCATTGAACAGTACATTGAGTAGAACATTAATGACTTCAGTAACTACTTTACTAGTAGTAGTAGTTCTATTTATTTTTGGAGGAGAGGCCTTAAAAGGATTCTCTTACGCTTTATTAATTGGTGTGCTAATAGGAACGTATTCTTCTATCTTTATTGCAACACCAGTTGTATTAGATGCTTCCAAGAAACAAGAGATTAAGTAATTAGAATTAATTCTTTTCTAACATGTAAAAACCTGATCAAAATTCTTTGATCAGGTTTTTTTATGAATTCGTCGTTCTATCTTTTTTAGATTTTTCACTTTCTCCTAAGACCACAACCTGTATTTCAGTTTTTAATGTAGAATAAATTTGAGGTAGAAAAGTCAACTATAAAATATCTTTACAAACTATTAGCAGAACTATCAGACCATCTTAAACTTCTTTGAAAGGACAAGTACTAATGCTGCTGAATCTTTCAATGCTAAGATTAAAGGGATCAAGCAATATTTCTGGTGGAGTGCGGAACATTTTGAAAAGTATCAGCAACTTTCAAAACCCTTAAATGATTTTATTTATTCAAAAAAACTTTACGAATGTTTTGATGTCTAGATCTTGAAACCAACTTCAAATTCAATCTAGAATTATTTTAACTTCCCCGCCATGTTTCTTGCTTGATCCGATTAAAGCATTCAGGACTCAATTTAGAGGAGTGAGAAATGTTAAATTCTTCTTATTTAGACTCTCTAAAATTTATGCTTGATTTTTCAATCCCACCATGTTTCTTGCTTGATCCTTTTCTAACCCACAAGAAATATTGCTTGATCCGTACTATGCTTTTTTACACAAAAAGAACATAAAAAAAGCCACTCTCATTTGAGAGTGGCTTGTGTGATTGGTCTGGGGTTCGAACCCAGGACCCTATCCTTAAAAGGGATATGCTCTACCAGCTGAGCTAACCAATCAACCTTGTTTCCCCATAAAGGGAGTGCAAATGTAGTAGCTATCTGATAAAATGCAAAGCCTGTAACTACTTTTTTTATTCTCTTTTAAAAAAAAATAATCGTCACGCCTTTTTTAATGGTGAATCTTTCTCTTTAGCCATGTGATTAAACACCATTTTATCCATAAAGGCAGGGAAGAATTTATTTAAGAAAACAGTCATTTTTCCTTGTCCTGTCAACACTAATGTCCGCTTTCTTTTTCGTGTAGCTTTTAAGATGTAATTCGCTACTTCTTCTGAAGTCATCATCTTTCCTTCGTCACGCGGAGATTCACCTTGAGTGTTCCCATCAGCAGCTAATGCTGTGTTTCTAATGTTACTTTCTGTAAACCCTGGACAAGATACTAATACATGTACTCCACTATGTAAGAGCTCGGTACGAAGTGCCTCTAAGAACCCTTGTAATGCAAACTTAGAAGCCGAATAACCTGTTCTTGCAGGTAGGCCTCTGTAGCCCGCAATAGAGGAAACACCAATAATACTCCCTTTTGTTTTTAAAATGTGTGGTAATGCATATTTAGTAGCATACACTGCTCCGTAGAAGTTAATCCCCATTACCTCTTCAATTACTGTTGGTTCACACTCATTGAAAAGTGCTCTCATGGAAATACCAGCATTGTTAATCAATACATCCAGCTGTCCGTATTTCTTAATCGTTTGCTCGACTAACTTTTTATTGTCTGCTTCTTTAGCGACATCAGCAACTACTGTTAAGGTGTCAATACCTTGCATGGTTAATTCTTTTTCTGCTTCCGCTAATCTCGCAGAATTACGCCCACTAATCACCACCTTAGCTCCTGCCTTACCAAAAACTAATGCACAGGCTTTACCAATCCCTGACGATCCTCCTGTAATGACAACTACTTTATTTTTCATATGCTTAAAATATGTTTATGTATTCATGTTTTTAGGTGCTCAAGCATATTAACCATATCCCTATGTCAAGTTAAATACTAAATCTCATCATATCATGAACTACAATACCTTTAGTAATTCGTTGTACTTAATACTTTGTACCTGGTACTTTTTTATTCAAAGGTTCAATCTCTCAAAGTCCAGTGAACCCTATTTTTCTCAATAAAACTAAGAAACTAAAAACTTCTTCAAAATTACGGTTTAATCCGTTTACTTTGTAGTCTATGGGTAGAAAAGGGAATAAATTAATCGAAAATGTTACCATCGAAGGAATTGCTGCAGAAGGAAAATGCATTGCAAGAGTAGATGACAAAGTGATTTTCGTATCCTATGCTGCCCCAGGTGATGTAGCTGACATATGGCTTACCAAAAAGAGAAAAAACTACGCAGAAGCTAAAATACAGACGCTACACACTCCTTCTGACTTACGGATAGAACCTATTTGTAGCCACTTTAGTGTTTGTGGAGGTTGCAAATGGCAACATATCCCCTACGCTATGCAAATAGAAGCCAAAGAACAACAGGTTACTGATGCCTTACAAAGAATAGGAAAAGTAGAACTCCCAACAACTCAACCGATCATTCCTTCAATAGAAACAACCCATTACAGAAACAAACTGGAGTACACCTTTACATCACAACGATGGTTGACAGATGAAGAAATACGATCTGACGAAAAATTAGAGCGAAACGCTGTAGGTTTTCATGTGCCTGGTAAATTCGATAAAGTATTAGATGTAGACACTTGCTACTTACAAGGTGATCTGTCCAACCAAGTAAGAAATTTCATAAAGAAATATGCTTTAGAAAACGCTATTCCATTTTTTAACATTGTACAAAAAACGGGGAATCTTAGAAACCTAATTATCAGAAACACATCTATTGACCAGTGGATGGTAATAGTTCAGTTAACTGAATGGAACAGTGAAACTGAAAAGCTACTGACAGCGATTGATACTAAGTTCCCTGATCTTACCTCTTTAAACTATGTCGTAAACACCAAAGGAAATGAAACCTTTCATGACTTAGATGTTATTTGTTTCAAGGGTTCGACTTACATAGAAGAAGAAATGGAGGAGCTCCGTTTTAGAATTAGTCCTAAATCTTTCTTCCAAACTAATAGTAAACAAGCCTATATTTTGTATCAAAAAACAAGAGAACTAGCAGATTTAACAGGTAACGAATTAGTCTATGATTTGTATACAGGCACAGGAACCATTGCCAATTTTATTGCTTCAAAAGCAAAAAAAGTAGTAGGTATAGAATATGTAGAAGCCGCTATTGAAGATGCTAAAGTAAATAGTGAGATCAATGGAATCAGTAACACAGACTTCTTTGCTGGAGATATGAAAGATCTATTGACAGAAGAGTTTGTCGCTAAAAATGGAAAACCCGACGTCATTATCACCGACCCTCCAAGAGCAGGAATGCATACTGATGTTGTGAATCAATTGATTAAGCTTCGTTCACCCAAAATAGTTTATGTAAGCTGCAACGCCAGCACACAAGCAAGAGATTTAGAACTATTAGATAGCACCTACAAAGTAACTCATGTTCAACCCGTAGATATGTTTCCACATACTCACCATGTAGAAAACGTAGTTTTATTAGAACTAAAAAAATAATCAGTTGTTAATCAATATCGTTTAATTTAGAGAAAAACGTCATACCTTTGAAAAAAGGTATCTCAGTCACTAATTATTTAAGATTCCCGATTATTCGAGCATGACGATAATACTCAATTAAACGATATTAAGATATAAAATCTTGATACTAACTACTTGATACCAGATACTTACTAAATGAAAATAGACAGTACACCCGACGATCTTGACCCTAAATTTTTAGGTACCATCACAAAAGACTTTATAGTCGTTTCAGAAACACTAAAGGAAGGGGCTTACCAGCTTAGAGCACGAAAAATAGACGACTACCCTATTTTCCCAATTTCAAAAGCAGAGCTACCACTAGGACAAATTATTATTGCTCGACAGCAAATGGCATTAGAATGGCATTACCACATCTCCTTTTTGGACGAGTTTGTTCAGCGTAAGTTGATAGATGAAGATAAAATTGAGGACTTCAAGAAAAACTATAAAAACCCTGATGAATTTTGCTGCCTATTCGTGGTAGACGGTGATTTTACAAACTTTGTTTTTATTCCTTATCCAGAAGATTAAGCATCTTTCACCATTTCCCTAAATACAAGTGCATTAGGTACTTTTAAGACATTTTCAGGTTGGTTTTGCAGTTTCACCTCTGCCTGTTTTCCCATTACAAATAATTTTTTAGCCTTTATGTAGGGGCTAAGCCTATCAATATGTTTTTCCATAGAGCTTACCGACATTGGATTAACAAAAGAAGTTAATAAATAATCAGGTTCATGTACTTCAATGATAGATATTAAATCATCTAAAGGTACTGATTGCCCTAAATAAAGTACTTTTAGACCTGATTTTTTTGCAATAAAGTAACAAAAAAGCAAGCCTATTTCATGTAACTCTTTTGGTGGAAGATACATCATAACGGTCTTTGTGTATTGATGATTGTATGGCACAGCATCAATAGCAGAGATGACTTTTTGACGAATAAGATGCGATATAAAATGTTCTTGCGCAGGATTTACCTTATTCGTTAACCAAAGAATCCCCATCTTTTCTAATAGTGGGTAAATGACGTTAATGATCGTTTCTTCAAACCCAAATTTGATAACCAATTTAGATAACTCAGATTCAAATTCTACTTCATTTAAATTCACCATAGACAGCAGCATTTTATCTATGTGATTTTCGTAGGTATCATTAACCTTTACTACTTGTTCTACTTTTTCTTCGATTTCGTTAGAATTAAAACCAGCTATTGCCGATATTTTAAATCCATTATTATTGAGAATAGACACTCTCAAAATCTTTGTAAGATCATCTTTTTGATAATACCTGATATTCGTAGGAGTCCGTTGAGGTGTTATCAATTGATACCTCTTCTCCCATATGCGTATGGTATGTGCTTTTATCCCCGATAATTTCTCTAATTCAGATATTGAATACTTCTCATTCATGGCAATGATCTACTTCGTCTGGCTAAAAAATGTAATACTGTTTTTTGGTTCCTCATATCTAGAACAAACCAAAGCTATAAATTGTTTATGTTTTGATGAAAAAAATACAACAGATTAACAACAATTAGTTTTAAAACAGATGCGTTCTTTTTGATTCGGCTAGAGATAGTAGTAATATTGAATTTTAATACAGATTCAACAAATGATCTACGCACTACCTTTTATCGCTGCTGCTATTGGATGGGTTACTAACTACATCGCAGTAAAAATGCTCTTCCATCCCAAAAAACCTGTAAAACTACTTTTTTTCACAGTACAGGGTATATTCCCTAAGCGCCAAGCACAATTAGCCGAAAGCTTAGGAAACGTAGTAGCCACACAACTTTTTTCTATTCAAGATATCAAAGAAAAATTGAACGACCCTAGTCTAACTAGCCATGCAACTACATTAGTAGAAGGTAAAATAGATAATTTCCTACGTAACAAACTCATGGAGACCATGCCCATGCTAAAAATGTTTGTAAACGATGCCTTAATCGGGAACATTAAAGACACGCTAGTAAAAGAGTTTGAAGATTCCATCCCTGAAATATTAAATGGATTCGCCGACAAACTAGAAGAAAAAGTAAACATCAAAGAAATTGTTTCACAGAAAGTAGCCGCTTTCTCTTCAGACAAATTTGAAGAAATTCTCTTTTCTATCATGAAAAAAGAATTTAAATTCATAGAAATTGTAGGTGCTGTATTAGGCTTTCTAATTGGCTGTATTCAATTATTACTTTTAACCTTTTAAACCAATCTTTATGGCTTCCGTATTAATTATTGACGACGAAAAAGTAATTAGAAATACATTAAAAGAAATTTTAGAGTTTGAAAAATACACCGTAGACGAAGCGGCTGATGGAGAAGAAGCACTAAAACTATTACAGCAAAAAGAATACGATGTAGCACTTTGTGACATCAAAATGCCAAAAATGGATGGTATCGAAGTGCTCAAAAAGTTCTCTGGTATGAGCCTAGAAACTCAATTCATTATGATATCTGCTCATGGAACCATAGAAACCGCAGTAGAAGCAACAAAAATAGGCGCATTTGATTTTATCCCTAAACCACCAGATTTAAATAGATTATTAGTTTCCGTTCGTAACGCCATTGACAAATCGAGCTTAGTAGTAGAAACAAAAAAATTAAAGAAGAAAATATCCAAAAAGAACGAAATGATTGGTGACTCTTCCGCCTTAGAAACCATAAAATCTGCTATTAATAAAGTAGCGCCTACAGGAGCCCGGGTACTCATTACAGGTCCCAATGGGTCAGGTAAAGAATTAGTCGCTCGTCAATTGCATGAAAAAAGTGAACGAGCCAAATCACCATTCGTAGAAGTAAATTGTGCAGCTATCCCATCTGAATTAATTGAAAGTGAATTATTCGGTCACGAAAAAGGGGCATTTACTTCCGCACACAAGCAACGAATAGGAAAATTTGAACAAGCGAATGGAGGAACACTTTTTCTAGATGAAATTGGCGACATGAGTTTATCCGCTCAAGCAAAAGTATTGCGTGCCTTACAAGAAAGTAAAATTACCCGTGTAGGTGGAGATAAAGACATTAAAGTAGATGTGCGTGTATTGGCAGCGACCAATAAAGACCTAAAAGAAGAAATTGCCGCTAAAGCATTTAGAGAAGATTTATACCATAGACTGAGTGTGATCGTAATAGAAGTACCTCCTTTGAAAGACCGTACCGATGATATTCCTCACCTAGTAGATAAATTCTTGGACGACTTAAGTAGTGACTACGGAACTGCTAAAAAAGCCATTGAAAAGAAAGCACTAGATTACTTACAAACACTCCCTTGGACAGGAAACATACGTGAATTACGTAATGTAATAGAGCGATTAGTGATTATGAGTGAAGATAAGATTACTGAAGCAGACGCTAAATTATACGTCAAGTAAAAACAAAAAAAACTAGCTAAACCAACTCTGGGCATCACCCTAAAGGGTCGGGCTATTCCTGCCTGTCGGAAGGCACGGTGTTTCAAGTCCTCACCTCGTTCCTCGGCTGTGGGCTTTCCACGCCTATCCCTGATGCGCTTTGCTAACTGACACAATCGTTTGTGGAAAAAACCACATGCCACACCGTTTTAAATAGTCTATACTGGCAAAAAAAAGTGTATTTTTGTAGATAGTACAAAGCTACATTTCTTATTATGTCAGAGGAAAATAAACAAGAATATTCAGCCGGTAATATCCAAGTCCTAGAAGGACTCGAAGCAGTTCGTAAACGGCCTGCCATGTACATCGGTGATATTGGTACAAAAGGGCTACACCACCTTATCTGGGAGGTAGTAGATAACTCAATTGATGAAGCCTTAGCAGGACACTGTGATAGAATATTAGTCAAAATCCTTCCGGGAAATATTATTTCTGTAAGCGATAATGGTAGAGGTATCCCTACAGACTTTCATGAAAAAGAACAACGATCTGCACTAGAAGTAGTAATGACCGTACTTCATGCTGGTGGTAAATTCGATAAAGACACCTACAAAGTATCTGGTGGTTTGCACGGTGTAGGTGTTTCTTGTGTAAATGCCTTATCAAAGCATCTGAAAGTAATTGTTCACAGAAACGGAGAAGTTTGGGAACAAGAATATAAAAAAGGAGACCCTCAATATCCAGCCAAAAAGACAGGTACTATTGATGATCACGGTACTACCGTTATTTTTACTCCTGACGATTCTATTTTCACAGAAACAGAATACAAATACGAAACAGTAGCTAAACGTCTAAGAGAACTTTCTTTCTTGAATAAAGGAATTACTATTCATTTAGTAGATGAACGTGAAAAGAATGAAGACGACGTCTTTAATGAAGATACGTTTCATTCGGATGGTGGATTAAGAGAGTTTGTTCAATACATTGACCAAGCAAGAGAAGCTATTCTTTCCACTCCTATTTATATGGAAAAAACAACAGGAGAAATACCTGTAGAAGTAGCTATGATGTACAACACCTCATACAGTGAAAATGTACATTCCTATGTAAACAACATCAACACCTACGAAGGTGGTACACACGTTTCTGGTTTTAGACGTTCCTTAACAAGGACACTAAAAGGTTATGCCGACAAATCTGGTATGCTTGAAAAAGCAAAAGTAGAAATTACTGGGGATGACTTTAGAGAAGGGTTAACTGCTGTTATTTCGGTAAAAGTAGCAGAACCTCAATTTGAAGGGCAGACTAAAACAAAACTTGGTAACTCTGAAGCCGTAAGTGCTGTTGATAGCACCGTAAGTGAAATCTTAAAAGATTATTTAGAAGAAAATCCCAAAGAAGCGAAGTTAATCGTTCAGAAAGTAATTTTAGCTGCACAAGCTAGAGTAGCCGCTAAGAAAGCAAGAGAAACTGTACAACGTAAAAACGCCTTAGGAGGAACAGGTTTACCAGGTAAGTTGGCAGATTGTACCAACAAAGATCCTGCAGCCTGTGAAGTATACCTAGTAGAGGGAGATTCAGCAGGTGGATCTGCTAAGCAAGGAAGAGACCGAACATTTCAGGCTATCTTACCTCTAAAAGGAAAAATTCTAAACGTAGAAAAAGCGCAAGAGCACAAAATCTACGATAACGATGAAATCAAAAATGTAATAATGGCTCTAGGAGTAAGCTTCGGTACCGAAGAAGATCCTAAAGGCTTGAACATGGAAAAACTACGTTACCACAAAATCATCATTATGACGGATGCTGACGTGGATGGTAGCCACATTAGAACATTGATTCTTACATTCTTCTACCGATACATGAAAACGATTGTAGATAATGGTTATTTATACATTGCTTCCCCTCCATTATACTTGGTGAAAAAAGGGAAAACAATGAAATACGCCTGGTCTGACAATGAACGAGACATACTCATAGAACAAATGAGTAATGGTAAACCAGATTCAGTATCTGTGCAGCGTTACAAAGGTTTGGGTGAGATGAATCCTGAAGAACTGTGGGAAACAACGATGAACCCTGAGCATAGAAGTTTAAAGAAAGTAACGGTTGAATCTGCAGCAGAAACAGATCAATTATTCTCTATTCTTATGGGAGACGAAGTAGCTCCTCGTAGAGATTTCATTGAAAAAAATGCTAAATACGCTAACATAGATAGCTAGCACTTAAATAAAAATAGTATTAAAAAGCCCTGCACTTGATTAGTACAGGGCTTTTCTTTTTTATATCCTTATCAATAACTACTTTTGAGACTATGAACAGAGGCTTACCTACCATCAAATCAGACGAAGAAATAATCCAAGAGAGCAGATTGATTAGTCGTGATTTGAGTTGGTTACAGTTTAATTACCGTGTACTCGAACAAGCTAAAAAGAAAAGTCGATCGGTACTCGAAAAACTAAAATTTTTAGCCATTACAGCATCTAATCTAGATGAATTCATGATGATCCGTGTAGGTAGTTTATACAACTATTTGGACTACGGGAGAAAAAGAGTAGACTACTCTGGTTTGCGTGAGCATAGTTTCAAAGACAAATTATTTAGTGAACTAGCGGTATTCAAAAAAGAACAATCTCAGTTATTCGACACCCTTATTCAAAAAGAATGTACTCCAACAGGCTTTTCAATTATCAACTACATCGACCTAACAGAGGGTGAGATCAGGAAGGTAAAAAACCACTTTATAAAAGTAATCTATCCCATATTAACCCCTATGGTGTACGACACCTTACACACCTTCCCTATCCTATCAAACAAAGTACTGATTTTAGCTGTAGCAACAGAACAACGAAAAAGCAAAAACCCTATTCGCTTTTCTTTCGTTCAAATCCCTCAAAACCTCCCTCGCTTCTTTGAATTAGAAAGAGATGGGAAACGCCTCTTTTTGCCTGTAGAACAGATGATTAGAGAAAATATCGACAAACTTTTTCAAAACGTAAGAATACACACCGTATCCTTATTTAGGATCATCAGAAATGGTGATTTCGACTGGGATGACTACGAAGAGTACGAAGAATCGTTCATTGAAGAAGTAGAGAAAAAACTGAAGAAAAGAAAAACAGGTCGGGTAGTACAGGTAGAAATAGAATCAGCTCACCCAAAAAAACTAAATAAACTACTTCGTAAAAAATTCAAATTAGAGGATGCCGATATTTTTAGAACGGATAGTTTAATAGACCTGACTTCACTCTGGCAATTAGTTGGACATAGCGATCTATCAGACCTATTACCAGAAATCCCTAAACCCGTAGCTCCATTAACTAATAAGACTACTAAAGAAATACAGAAACAAGGTCTGCTGGACTTCTTAAAAGAAGAAGACTTATTCTTACACCACCCTTATAACAGTTTTGACTACGTTACTCAACTAATCGAAGAAGCTGCCCTAGACCCCAGTGTATTGGCTATTAAAGTAACCATCTATCGTTTAGCCAAGAAATCACGAATCGCTAACGCCTTACTAAAAGCAGCAGAAAACGGAAAAAACGTATCAGTGCTGTTTGAAGTAAAAGCTCGTTTTGATGAAGAAAACAACCTAAAAGAAGGAATAAGACTTCAAAAAGCAGGTTGTTTTGTAATGTATGGTGTTCCTCAGGTAAAAACACATACCAAGCTACTCTTTATTGTACGACAGGAAAGAAACAAAGTAACTCGTTATGTCCACATGTCTAGTGGAAACTACAATGAATCTACCGCTAAAATCTACTCGGATACGAGTTTAATTACCACAAAGGCAGCCTATGGTAGAGACGTTTCTGAATTTTTTAATGCTGTTACAGGGCATTCTTTACCTAGCAGATATGAAAAACTCATCACCACTCCTGGTGACATGCGTAAAAGTATTATCCGTTTAATCAGGAAAGAAGCTGCTCATGCTAAAAAAGGACTGGCTTCCGGAATCATCCTAAAAGTAAATTCTTTACAGGATGATTTAGTGATAGAAGAATTGTACAAAGCCTCACAATCTGGCGTTCGCATACAACTCATTGTAAGAGGAATCTGCTGTATCAGACCTCAAAGAAAAGGGTTGAGTGAAAACATAGAAGTACGCTCTGTAGTAGGAGATTTCTTAGAACACTCCCGTTTTTATTATTTCCATAATAACAATACCCCTAAAATATACGGAGGAAGTGCCGATATTATGGTAAGGAGTTTCAATAGAAGAATAGAATCACTTTTCTTGATTGAAGGAGAAGCTAAGAAAATGGCTATTCTGATTTTAGATTACAACCTAAAAGATGAAGCAAACACTTTTTTAATGCAAGAAAATGGTGACTTCATAAAAGCAAAAACACAATCTTCTCCTCCATTCAATCTGTTTAACAAATTCTATAAAGTGAAAAAAGCTGACTTAGAGAATATTCAGTTGTTTTAACTAATCCGTTAATGCAAAGCTGCTTTAAAAGGCAAGGTATGAATCAACTTACCTTCAGCTTCGTTTAGTTCATGTAATCGACTAAATACTTTTTTCTCTTCAAAATACAGTAAAGCCAATTTCACAAAAGAGTCTCCATGCTTGGCTTCAGAAGCCCACAGCACACGGTAAAATTCTTTTAACTCAGTATCTTGCTGTGCTTCGTAGACCATCCTAAAACGCTCCGCTCCTCTGCATTCTACAATAGAAGCAATGAGCAATCGATCTAAAAAACGATTAATCGGATCACTCTTACACAAGTCAATCAATTGTTTCACATATTGATCTTGTTTCATTTCTTTAGCTAGCTGAATTCCTCGCTTTTCCATTAGCTGATATACCTGCTGAAAATGCTCTAACTCTTCTAAGCCTGTTTCTATTAACTCAGGGATCATTTCGATACGATCTGGATATTTAGCGACAAAGCTCATTGCCATGGCTGAGGCTTTCCGCTCACAATCGGCATGATCTTGTAAAAAAGAAGGGAAATCTGTCATCACAGTATCCAACCATTGCTGACTGCTTTCTGACGTAAGTTCTAATCGTAATTGCATGCCACAAAGAAACAGGAAGATCGTAGGTAAACCAAATGAAGTAATTTAATTTTGCAACTCATGCAAAAGAAAAAAGCTACTTATTTAGAACGGTATGGTTATCCCGACCAACAGTTATTTTCTACTCCAAACCCAACAACTGAGATCATTATTGTAATTCCCTGTTACAAAGAAAAAGAACAACTCATAACCTTAGACTCGTTACTAAGCTGTGATGCCCCTAACTGCCATACAGAAGCAATTATTGTATTCAATGGATCAGTTAAAGATTCAAAAGAAATCCAATCGATAAATACCCAATCCTTACTTGACTTCAACAATTGGATTCTTAAAAACACACCTTCTCACCTTACTTTTCATGCTATTGAATGCTTTGACCTTCCTCCCAAAGATGCAGGAGTAGGTTTGGCTCGAAAAATAGGAATGGATGAAGCCGTAAGAAGATTTATCATTTTAGGTAAAGAACAAGGCGTTATTCTATGCACTGATGCAGACACCTTATTTATTAAAAACTACTTAATAGAAATTGAGACCTATTTCACGGAGCACCCTACTATTGAGGCGGTAAGCATAGATTACAAACATCCGCTAAATGGAGAAAACGGCCAACAAATTGCGGCTTATGAATATCATCTCAATTACTACGTAGAGTCACTCCGATACGCAGGCTACCCACATGCTTATCAAACCATTGGTTCTAGTATGGCAGTACGCTCTAATGCTTACCAAAAACGAGGAGGTATGAACAAACGAAAGGCAGGAGAAGACTTTTATTTCCTCCATAAGTTTATTCCTCATGGAAATTTTGGAGAGATTAAAACAACACACACTATTCCTTCTCCCAGAATTTCTGATCGGGTGCCTTTTGGTACAGGAAAAAAAATGGCTGATTGGAAAAACGAAGCAGAATTTTACACTTATAATTTTCAAACATTCGAAGATTTAAAAAGTTTCATAGATCAGCTCGATTCATTATTCCATTCGGATGATTTAACTATTTTTCCTAAAACAGTGCAGTCATTTCTTACAAATCAAGAAATAAACCGTGTTTTAGAAAGAATAAGAAAAGACTCTAGAACACTAAAAGATTTCAAGAAGAATTTCTACTTCTGGTTTGATGGGCTCAAAGTATTAAAATTTGTTCACTTTTTAAGAGATCATTTTTATCCAGATGTTAAAATAGAACTCACAGAAAAAATAATAGACAAATCATCCACCTCATGACAACTCCACACACTTTAGAAAAAATTGAATGGAGAAGACAATTCGTTTTCTTAATTCTAGCAGGCTTTTTTTTAGGTACACTCACTATGCTTAATATTTTAGGCGTTACTAAAATCATTGATTTATCCTTTCACTTAGGTGATTTTAAAATTCCTTTTGCCGTAACAGTAGGTGTACTCCCCTACCCTATCACTTTTTTATGTACCGATTTTATCAGTGAACTATTCGGTAAAAGAAAAGCCAATTTAGTTGTCTGGGTTGGACTAGCATTAAATGTTTGGTTGCTTTTTATTTTGTGGTTAGGTGGAGTACTCCCTCCTACGCTAAATGAAGAGTTAAACACCTATTCTGGAGCAGATAAAGTATTTTACCAAATTCGTTCCCTAACATTTGCTACTACTTTTGCTTCTATGATTGCTTATTTAGTAGCACAATTTTGCGACGTACATATTTTTCATTACTTAAAACGAAAAACAAAAGGGAAAAAGCTATGGCTGAGAAATAATGCCTCAACTCTAGCTAGTCAACTGATAGATTCTATGGCTGTTATGCTAATAGCACACTACTTTTCAAATGCTTTTGGATACGAAGGTAAGCCTGAAATAATGAATAAACTATTGATACTCATTGCTTCATCTTATGTATTTAAAGTAGTTGCTGCTTTATTGGATACGATCCCTTTTTATATCGGTACAAGTTACTTATCAAAGTATTTAGAGCTGCCTGACTAAGATTTTAAATTCTTTAAAATAAGTTGCTTTACCTGTTTAGATAAAGATAAAAAACTAAGAAATAATACCAACATATAGCTCCACGTTTTTAGGTTAAATACAATACCTCGCAGAGAAAGAGCATATAACGTAGCTATACAACTGATTACTAATAAGACTGTGATCGCTAGTAAAAGATAATTTACTTTATCACCCTTAACCTTCTTAGACAATACATAAATTATCCCTCCTAGGAGAATCGGAATACTTCCAAAATAAGACGCTTCTCCTAAAACTAGTCTGTACACTAGACTAATCACTCCTATTACGACCAATACGGCAGCAATGAGATGGTTTAACTTATTTAACGACATAATTAATTTAATTTACAGCTTGAATAACGCCCTTTTGAAAGAAAAGTTAAAAACATTTAACTAAAAATGGTCATATATTTTCTCAACAATACTATTTTTGTACACTTTAAACAAAACAGAAATGAAAAAAATATCGTTTATATTACTCTCACTAGGGTTATTCTCCAGTGTATTTACTCAAGAAGCAACCACACCCAAAGGACCTTGGGAAAAAGGAATTATTTCTACCGCTACATTCTCTCAAACTACTTTAAGCAATTGGGCTGCAGGTGGTCAGAATGCTATATCCATGAATTTATACGGGAAACTTTTTGCTAATTACAAAAAAGATAAAAATTCTTGGGAAAACTCTTTAGAGTTAGCTTATGGACTACTACGTCAAGATAAATCTGCTCCTGTGAAAAGTGATGATAAGATTGACTTTATTACAAAGTACAGCAGACAACTAAATAACGATAAGTTATTCTTTTCTACATTCATCAATTTCAGGTCTCAGTTAGCCAATGGGTTTGCATACCCTGAAGCAGGAGGAACCGACCTTATTTCTCAATTTGCTGCACCAGCCTATTTATTTATCACAGTTGGTTTAGAGTATAAACCTGTTGATTTTTTCTCTATTTACTTTTCTCCCTTGACGAATAAAAACACATGGGTAACTGCTCATGACAACATAGATGAAACGTCTTATGGGTTAGACGCAGGAAGTACATGGAGATTTGAAGGTTGTTCTTATTTGAAATTACATTTCAAAAAAGAGCTTTTCAAAAATGTTAATGTAGAGTCTAAAGCAGATTTTTTTGCTAATTACGCAGAGA
>JBGCEI010000083.1:0-36437 GCA_045106295.1 Cyclobacteriaceae bacterium | reverse complement strand
TGAGAAGAGAAACTCTGGGAAATTTTTTCTGTTGATTTTGAGAAATGCATTTTTTTTTAATGCAGACTCGGTGTGAATCAACTACACAATAAAAATAATGCAATTTTCAATACTTAGCAAATTTTAAAGGCGATTGCCCTGGTGATTTCCCCCCAACTTATTAGATGATATTTCTAACTTACCATGGTGAGCACGTATCATTTCTCTAAGAATCTGTATTCTGAATTCGTCTTGATTAGAGTTAGACGAAGAGTATAATTGATTTTTTACTGTGAGAGGAAAGCCTTTAGAATTATCATCGATAGTCAATTGAATAATCTCCTTTTCATTTTTACTAATTGTGTTAGCTATTGTGACAGTGATATTATTTCCTTCATCCATGTATTTAAAGACAATAGAAAGTATTCCTGAATATATTTCATAAACCAGTTCTTGATCAGCAATTGATGTTACTGGAATATCATATTCTATAAATTGATATTTTATCTTATTCAATGACGCAAGGTCTTTAAAGTTGTTAAACGCTCTTTTTGCGATTTCTAAGAAACTTATATTTCTTGTATTGAGTTCAAAGAGGTCTTCATTTGTAGTTAACCGCTCATTTAGTATTCTTGAGGTACTGTTTTCCATTTTAATTATTTCTTTTTCTAAATCGGTAGAGATGGATTCATTTCTTATTCGTTCAAAAAAAGTGCCCCCTTTAAGTAAGGCATCTTTGTGAAGCCGTTCCTTTAATCTAAAAACTTTATTTTCATGTTCTTGAGCTAAATACTCTTTTCTTTTAGACTTGACCCTTTTTTTTGTGAGATAAATAGAATATACGATGTACAAAAGAATAAGCGCAACGAGTAAGGAATAAATAATAATTGCTAATGAAGACTGCCAAAAGGGCGGTAATACTTTTACTTTTATAAATGGCTCTTCTTTTGACCACTCTCCATTGCTTTTTGTATATTGAACATGTAAATAATAGTTGCCTTTTGGTAAAAAAGAATACGTAGCTTCTGGATTATGAGCCGTATTTATCCATTTTTTATCAAAGCCTACTAGTTTATGCCGATAAATCGTTTTATTAGTAGTAAAGGTATTCTTGGAGAAATTTATTTTTACATCCTTTATATTTCCAGGTATCGTTATATTGGAAACATAAGGTAGTTCGGATGAAATCACCTTGTTACTCTCTATTGAAGATATTCTTTTACCATCTAGCGTTACATCTGTAAATTGAAAAAACATACGCTCTTTTTCTTTTTTTTCAAGTGTTGCTAAGTCAATCTTCCCAAGCCCTCTCAAGGAGGTAAAATAAATAGAGTGTTGTACTTTATTATAAATAGCCTTCATAAAGACGCTCGAACTAAATAAGTTTTGTGTTTTATGTAGGTTGTAGAATTTCTTATTATTGATATCAAACTTGGATATACCCCACTCAGAAAAAAACCACAATTGACCGTATTTACCCAAGACTAGTTCTCCAATAATTGTATTGATCAAGCCATCCTTTTTTTGATAAAGATTATATGTATCATGTAAGGTATTATAAATGATTAAACCGTCACGTGTTCCAAAAGCAATTTTTGAATCAGATATTTGAGTACTACTTAATACATACCTGGCTCCATCGGAAAGAGGGATGTCAGTCATTATCTTTTTATATGAATTAGTTTCGGGTGTATACCTTATAGTTCCTATAATGCTATTCGAAATCCATACATCTCCTTTTTTATCAAAAAGAATATTCTCAAAACCAACTGATATATTATAGTCTATTGTATACTTTAGTTTATACTCATTGTAGGGGTCGTACGCTATTATTTTTTTTTTCCTGAGAACACCCACAATAATTTTCTGTAGTGATCAAATTCTATTAGCGTTGAAGGAGATATATTTTTAATTTGCCGCATGTTTTCAGTTGAGGAGATATATTCATACACTTTATTGTTTTTACAAATCCATATTAAGCTTGATTGATCATCACAAATTTTATATTGTGACTTATACGTTACTTGAGAATTATCAGACAATGAGTTAATGATTCTCCCTTGATTATAAAATGTTTCATTAATGCTAAATAGTAAGTTGGAATCTAGTTGTGAAATACTTGATATGTACTTATACTTTATGTCAGAGATAGATTCCGTGAAGAGGTAGTTTATTGGGCTTTCTTTTTTAGTTAACTTCACTAAACCAAAGTCAGAACTAATCCAAAGGTTGTTTTCTTTATCAATGAGTGTATTATCAAATACGAAATCCGTTTGAATTTGGAAATATTTTTTAAGATCTAGATAAGTAACCTTTTTTAATGTTGAGGTAAATAAACCTCCATTAGTACTTTCCCATAATGTATTATTCCATGTTGTTATTCCTCTTAGATTACTTTTTTGAGCTAATTGGTTATCGAAATTCAAGAGATAGGGTGTTTTGTCTTTTAATAAAATTACAGATGATCCACTAGTAGTAATTTTATATTTATCAGTCATGTCTTGACTATTTTTTTTCGCTATTTCACGTATCTCATATCCTATAAAATTGTCTTTCTCTGAATCGTATCTGAAAATAGCTGCATTCATACGAGCCCATAGGTTTCCGTCTAAATCTTTTTCAAGGTTTTTAGGTGTTAAATCTACCAGAATACTGTTGTCCTTATCATATGTTGCTTTTGAATAATAATTTATCTCTTTAGTTTTTGTATGATAAGAATAAACCCCATTTGCACCACTTAACCAGACTCTATTATTAGCAAATTCAATTCTATAAGTAGATAGCGCTTTTTTAGGCAGACCATGTAGCTTGTCTAGCGTAACTAAGTGGGTAAATTCCCCCGTTTTAAGATTAAGGGAACTTAAGCCAGTGTTGTATTGACTCATATACAAGATACCCTTTTCATCAAAAACAAGCGCATTGATATCATTACTCAAAGGTGTGTTTGGGTTGTTTTTCTCAGGGTGAAATTGTGTAAAGGTATGGCCATCAAACTTATTCAGACCGTAATGGGTAGCAATCCAGATAAACCCTTTTTCATCTTGCACTACATCTAATACCCTTTTGTAACTTAACCCATCCCCTTGGGTATAGACCTTCACTTCTATTCCCTCTAGTTCATTCGAAATAGAAGCAGAAAAGGAGATACTTAAACTAAGTAGGAACAAGAGTTTAATGAATATTACGTTTTTCATGTGCTAAAAGTAAACTTAAAAAAGTATAAAAGGTAAATAACCAGTAAGGAATTGTAAGAAAACAATTTTTAACCTAGACTATGCGTTAGAATTTCGTAATGAGGGGCTAACTATCAAAAAACTTAGCAAAGCGACTGGTATGCAGAGAGTTAGTCACGGATAGATTTTCTAATGGATAAAACGGGTTCACTTTCCAAAGAAAAGCTTACCAGTAGTAGCAACAAAGAGTTGTTTTTGAAACAGTTCTGTTTATCTAAAAAACCTCTACTGTTCTCGAACAGTAAAGGTTTTTTTATTAAGTGAATTAATAAGAGGTTAGTTTACTTTAATGTCACCTCTTTTAGCAGCTTTTTTCATGTCTTCGTTAGCATAAACAGCTAATTCAACTCTTCTGTTAGCTCTTTTTCCAGCTTCGGTATTATTATCAGCAACTGGAGATAATTCACCAGCACCCTGAGTGTTTACTCTTGTATTAGCTACACCTAAAGATGTTAAGTGATTAGCGACTGACTGCGCTCTTTTTTCAGATAATGTTTGATTTAACTCTTCACTACCGCTAGCGTCTGTATGACCAATAATTAAGATATCAGTATCACTATACTTTTTTAGGATAGTCGATAACTTAGTAATATTAGCTTTTGCTTCTGCTTTTAAGTCAGATGATCCAGATCCGTAAAGAATACCTGAATCAAATGTAATTTTGATCCCTTCTCCTACACGCTCTACTTTAGCACCTTTTAAGTCCGCTCTCATTTCGGCAGCTTCTTTATCCATTTTTTTACCAATTAATGCACCAGCAGTACCACCAATTGCACCACCAATAATAGCTCCAGCAGCAGTGTTTCCTGTTAGTTTACCTACAATGGCACCAGCGGTACCACCAATTGCGGCTCCTATAGCGCCTTTTTTTACTCCATGACTAGTGTTTTCACAACTAGAAATAATAAATGTGAATGCTACTACTAAGCTAACAACTGCTATTTTACTTGTCTTTCTCATGTCTTTAAATTTTAAATGTCTAATTAAAAGCTAAATGGTTTATCTAAGATTTAAAATAAACGATTCCATTTCAGAGAAACAACTTATTCATCGAGATAATAACCTTGTTTAACTAAGGAACAAGACTAACTTCATCAAAAGTTACCTAATCCTGTTAAATAAGCTATTTATTTAGTATTAAAACACCTACCTTTGTCAGTCTATTTCTATGTGGTTAAAATTCGCTCATACGGTTATTAAATATAGGGTATTCTTTATCCTTTCTCTCCTGCTTATTACGGCATTTATGGGGTATAAAGCAAAGAATGGTCTTGAAATGACCTATAAATTTGCTAAAGTAGTTCCTCAGGATGATCCTGATATGGAGTATTTCCAACAATTCATAAAAACATTTGGACAGGACGATAATGTTTTGGTGATAGGAGTAAGTGATGAATCGCTGTATGAAGTAGAGAACTTCCGTCTATATAAGAAGCTTAGTGATGATTTAGATAATCTAATTGGTTCAAAGACTATTTTATCGCTTCCCAACCTTAAAAAAATTGTTCCAAATAGAAAAGAAAAGAAGTTTGTACAAGCAGATTTTTTCCAGAATGAACTAACTAACCAGGAAGAGCTTGATAGTATAATGGCTGATATTCGAAATACGCAGGTGTTTCAAGGTCAGGTAATTGATTCAGTAAGTGGTGCTGCGAATATAATAATGGAAGTAAAGCCTATTTACTATCAGTCAAAAAAGAGGTTGGCATTTATCAAAGAAATCAATAGTCGAGTGTCTACATTTGAGGAAAAGTCTGGAATTAAAACACACATAACCGGGTTGCCATACGTAAGAACGGTTCTTTCTAAACAAGTAGCAAAAGAATTAAATCTATTTCTTTTCTTGGCAATAGGTGTTACTGCCCTAGTTCTATTTTTATTTTTCAGATCGTTTAATGCCGTAGTTGTCCCTTTGGTTATTATAGGAATGGCTGTGATATGGGTGATGGGAACTATCGTTTTACTTGGTTATAAAATCACTTTATTAACAGGACTTATTCCTCCTATTATTGTAGTGATAGGAATTCCTAATTGTGTGTACTTAATCAATAAGTATCATCAGGAATTTGCTAAGCACGAAAATAAGATAAAAGCATTGAGTACCATTATTCGTAAAATCGGAATGGTAACATTGATTACGAATTTTACAACGGCGATAGGATTTTTAGCACTTACATTTAATGACATTGATATTTTACGTGAATTTGGTACAGTAGCAGGTATCAACATTATGGCCACTTTTATCATTAGTATCATTATGATTCCTGCGGTGTATACCTATTTATCATCACCGAAGACAAGACATTTAAAACATTTAGACTTTAAATTTTTAAATACATTTTTAGAATCTCTTAACACAATAGTACATACAAAGAGAAAGTGGGTGTATGTAGCGACTATATTCTTAGTTATAATCTGTAGCGTAGGGGTTTGGAAAATTTCAGCTCTCTCATATATGGTTGATGACATTCCAGAGGAGAGTGTGGTGGTGCAAGACCTTCGTTACTTCGAGAAAAACTTTAAGGGAATTATGCCATTGGAAATAGTGATAGACACCAAAGATAAAAAAGCCATTACAAAAACAAGTACACTAAGAAATCTGAATGAATTTCAGACTTTTTTAGCAGGCTTACCTGAAATATCTGAGCCAATATCTGTTATCAATTTAATAAAGACATCTAACCAAGCATTTATGGGAGGGAATAAATTGTATTATGACTTACCGAAAGGGCAAAGTAAGCTTTTATTGCGTCCGTATTTAAAAAATAGTAATGATAATACAAGTATAAGTACAGCATCTTTAATAGATACAACAGGTCAGGTTAGGTTGTCGTTAAAAGTAGCTGATATCGGTTCAAAGAAACTGAATGCATTAGTAAACAATGTAATTGTTCCAAAAGCAGAAGAAATTTTTAAGGCAGGCAATAAGCCAATGGATTATCACATTACTGGCTCTACACCCTTGTTTATTAAAGGCAATAAGTTTTTAATAAAGAACCTGAGGACGAGTCTGTTGATTGCCTTTGTATTGATTGCCTTTATTATGACTGCTCTATTCATGCATTATAGAATTGTAGTGATCTCGTTTATCCCAAACCTGATTCCTCTATTGATTACAGGAGCATTAATGGGATTCTTTGGTATTCCTTTGAAACCAAGTACGGCATTAATCTTTACCATTGCATTTGGTATTTCTGTAGATGACTCTATTCACTTTTTAGCAAAGTATCGTCAAGAATTGATACAAAGTAGATTTTCAGTTGCGAAGGCAGTAACAGTGAGTATCCGGGAAACAGGAGCAAGTATGATTTATACTTCTATTATCTTATTCTTTGGGTTCATCATATTTGCGGGTTCTACTTTCCAAGGTACTTTAATGTTGGGAGTGCTTACATCATCTACCTTGATGTTTGCGATGTTTACGAACCTTATTTTATTGCCTTCTCTATTGATGACGTTTGATACTGGAAAAAGGAAAAATACTCGTCGTTTAATTGATGGGTATAATGACGATACAGATGATGAATCCCAAGACCTGCTTGTTGATGTGACAAACAGTAAACTCAATACTACTACCATAACAACACCCAAAGTCCCTGTAAAAAGTGAAGTTTAAAGAATACAAGCAGATAAACTATGCTGAAGTTGGCGAAGCCATTTTAGCATCTTGGAAAAAAAATAATGTTTTTGAAAAATCAGTAAGTCTTAGGGAAGGGAAACCTTCTTTTACTTTCTTTGAAGGACCACCTTCTGCCAATGGTCTTCCGGGTATTCACCATGTAATGGGGCGTGCCATTAAAGACATTTTTTGTCGATACAAAACACAAAAAGGATATCAAGTAAAGCGTAAAGCAGGTTGGGACACACATGGTCTACCAGTAGAATTGGGTGTTGAAAAAGAGCTTGGTATTACCAAAGAAGATATTGGGAAAAAGATTACTGTAGAAGAGTATAACATTGCTTGTAAAAAGGCAGTAATGAAATATACAGGTATCTGGAATGACCTAACAGAAAAAATGGGTTATTGGGTAGATATGGAAGACCCGTATGTTACCTACAAACCAAAATACATGGAAAGTGTATGGTGGTTGCTTAAACAGATTTTTGATAAAGGACTGATTTACAAAGGCTATTCTATTCAACCCTACTCTCCAAAAGCTGGAACGGGTTTGAGTTCCAATGAAGTGAACCAACCAGGAGCATATCAAGATGTAACAGATACTACCGTAGTTGCTCAATTTAAAGCCATTAATGAAACAGTACCTGCTTCCTTAAATATTCAAGGAGATGTACACTTGATCGCATGGACTACTACGCCATGGACATTACCAAGTAATACAGCTTTGACGGTAGGCCCAAAAATTGAATACTCCATTGTAAAGACATTCAATCAGTATACGTTTGAGCCTATTCAAGTTGTTTTAGCCAGTAACTTAGTAGAGAAGCAGTTTGCAGGTAAAAAGTTTGCTAAAACAGAAGATGAAGCTTCTTTGACTGAATATAAAAAAGACGACAAACAGATTCCTTATTGTGTTAGCTCTACTTGTAAAGGAGCTGACCTTGTCGGAATAAAATACGAACAGTTATTGCCTTATGCTTTGCCTCACGATAATCCAGAGAATGCATTTCGAGTGATATCAGGTGATTTTGTAACGACGGAAGACGGAACGGGTATTGTACATACAGCTCCTACTTTTGGGGCAGACGATGCTTTGGTAGCTAAGCAAGCAAAACCAGAAGTACCACCTCTATTGGTAAAAGACGAAGACGACAACCTAGTACCATTGGTTGACCTTCAGGGTAGGTTCAGGCCAGAAATGGCTGAATTTGCTGGGATGTATGTCAAAAACGAATACTACGACAAAGGCGAAGCACCAGAAAAATCGACTGATGTTCAATTAGCTATTAAACTAAAGGAACAGAACAAAGCATTTAAAGTAGAAAAATATGTTCACAGTTACCCTCATTGCTGGCGAACGGATAAGCCAATTTTGTATTACCCATTAGATTCTTGGTTTATAAAAGTAACGGATGTAAATGATAAGATGTATGACTTCAATACATCGATCAACTGGAAACCGGAGTCTACTGGGACAGGGCGTTTTGGTAACTGGCTAAAGAATGCGAACGACTGGAATTTATCTCGTTCTCGTTTTTGGGGTATCCCCTTACCTATCTGGAGAACAGAAGACGGAAAAGAACTAAAAATGATCGGCTCCATTGCTGAACTGAAAGAAGAAATGCAACAATCGATTGCTGCAGGGATTATGAATAGTGATGTCTATGAAGACTTTGTAGTAGGAGATATGTCAGAAGAGAACTACGATAAAGTAGATCTTCATAAAAACATAGTAGACAAAATCACATTGGTTTCAGAAAGTGGAAAACCGATGAAACGAGAGTCTGACTTAATAGACGTTTGGTTTGATTCAGGCTCTATGCCGTATGCCCAATGGCACTATCCATTTGAGAACAAAGAAGCCGTAGAAAATGGTGCGAAAACAGCAGATTTTATTGCCGAGGGAGTAGACCAGACAAGAGGTTGGTTTTATACTTTACACGCCATTGCAACGATGGTATTTGGTGAAGCAGCGTATAAAAATGTAGTTTCTAATGGATTAGTATTAGATAAAAAAGGACAGAAAATGTCTAAGCGTTTAGGAAATGCGATCGATCCATTTACGACATTAGCTAAATACGGTCCTGATGCCACTCGTTGGTATATGATATCCAATGCAAATCCTTGGGATAACTTGAAGTTTGACTTAGAAGGAGTAGCAGAAGTACAACGTCGCTTCTTTGGTACATTTTACAATGTGTACAATTTTTTTGCAGTCTACGCTAATATTGACTCCTTTACAGGAAAAGAAAAAATAGCACCAGAAGATTACACAGAAAGCGATCAGTGGATTCTATCGAAACTGCATAGTTTGATACAACTAGTAGATGAAAATTATGAAGCTTACGAGCCAACTAAAGCAGCAAGAGCTATTCAGTCGTTTGTAATTGATGACTTGAGTAATTGGTACGTTCGTTTAAATAGAAAACGTTTTTGGACACCTTCTACACAAGGAGTTTCTACCGATAAATTAGCAGCTTATCATACCTTATTTGAGTGTTTGCATACGGTAGCTCAGTTAGCATCTCCTATTGCTCCGTTCTATTTTGAACAAGTATTCCAAGATTGTAATGCATTAGCTAATCTGTCTGAACATGAATCTGTTCATTTAACAGATTTTCCTGTTTCTGATCAGCAGAAAATAAATAACTCCTTAGAAACTCGAATGGGATTGGCTCAAAAAATATCTTCTCTGGTACATTCCATTCGTAAGCAAGAGAAGTTAAAAGTACGTCAGCCATTGGCTAAAATCTTGATTCCTGTGATCAATGATCAGATGAAGGAAAATATAGAAGCAGTAAAAGAGCTAATTCAGACGGAGGTAAACATCAAAACGATAGAATATGCTGATCGTGACAATCAGTTATTAGTGAAAAACTGTAAGCCTAATTTTAGAAAGCTAGGTAAACAATTTGGTCCTAAGATGAAAGCAGTAGCTGCAGTAATTAATGGATTGGATCAACCACAGATTCAAGAATTAGAGAAGAACGATTCACTAGCAATTGATTTAGAAGGGGAGAAAGTAATGCTTACACTAGAAGATGTAGAAATCAGTTTCAAAGACATTGAAGGATGGAAAGTAGCTACTGACGGGGAGATGACGGTTGCATTAGACATTAACTTGACTGAAGAACTGGAAAAAGAAGGTATTGCAAGAGAGGTAGTCAATAGAATTCAGAATCTTAGAAAAGATATTGGTTTAGACGTTCAAGATAAAATCCAAGTGGTGTTACAGGAACAAACACCTCAATTCAATGAAGCAATTACACTCTTCTCTGATTACATCAGTAGGGAGGTACAAGCGGTTTCTTTTGGGTTAAAAGATACATTTGCTTCAAAGCACTCTATTGAACTAGATGATCAACAGATTACAGTTGGTTTAGAAGTGGTCAGCTGATAATTATCTTATACAGACTGACTAGCAAGCGCTCTTTTATTAAAAAAGGCAATCATAAAACCTAGAACGACTAAAATAGTACCTATCCACAATACATTGATGAGTGGTTTTTCCTCTGCTTTTAGAATAATGTAATCCAATTGGCGCGTACTGTATTGAAGAGTAAATAAGCCTGTTTGAGGGTCAATATTTAATAAATTCAATTTCACCCCTATCTCATCCACATAATTAGGGATACTGTATCCTTTTCCTTCTTCTATCAGCATCTCTAAACGAGTAGTAAGTGGACCGTCAGATAATTTATGTGAAATAAAAGCCGCTATTCCCAAAGCACCTTCCTTAATAGGTTGGTTAGCAATAGTAGATACCGTCATCACACTATCTATAGTAGATACATAATCATTCACATAAACCGTTTCCTTTACTCGTACATCTACGGTTACCGTATCCCTCCAACCTAAATTATCTTCTGGGTCTGGAATAGTAGAGATATGCGTGTAAAGGTCTTTCGTGAACCCATGCTTAATATCCGGTGATGCCAATAATCCCATTTGAGGATTTACTTGTGCTCTTGGGTAGAGTGTAAACAGTTTTTTTCCTTCTTTTTTGTACTCTATTTCGTAGTATGTATTCTCAGGGTAGATTCGTAAAGAATCACCAGTAGCGAAATAAATCTGCTCATCAGCTACTAAATCTTTCTTCGCAAAAGCAGTGTGTGGCTCTGCTCCTAATCGTATTTCAGACGGTTTCACATAACGAGAGATTCCTTTTACTTCTATTCGAGGTCCTTTGTACGTCAGTTCGTATCCCCTCATTTTAGCTGACTTCCCTCTCCAAAGTAATACATTCTCTGTGTTAATATCTTGAGGAAGATCTTTAGAGTATACTTTACCAGATTGATTTAGTGAAATCACTTTAGAATATCCTCCAGAAAACAGCATACCTATTAGCATCATCGCTAAACCCAAATGAGCTAAAGCGCCACCTGTTAGTTTCCAGTTTGATTGGGCTATGGTGATTAATACTATTCCGTTGGCTATTAAAGAGACAATTGATAAGGCTAAAAGAGCGGTATGTGAAAATAAGGTAAGGATGTAATTAAAAATCTTTTTATCTACTAAAGACTGCTTACCAGAAAGTTGTTCAGCCATCATTTCTGTATCGGCTTGAAACCACAACACAATCACTAAAGAACTAATAAGCGTAACTCCTAGTACTACCATGCCCCACTTCACTAGTAGAGCAGTTTTCCCTTGTTTCTTCCACCATAAGTATTGAATTACTCCAGAAAGAATGGCAATCAGCATGGCTGGCCATAGTTGAAAGTTACTGTAAAACGCAATTTGATTGGTCGGTGTAGCCAAGCTAGTACCAAATACGGTATTGATAACAGGAAAAGAAGTAGCTACAATTACTTGAAAAGCAGCCAAACACAACAATATGATGCCCATCAAGACCCAAAAGGTTAAACTATTCGGTTTGGGCTCTTCTGAGACGGGGAATTCTTTCCATCTGTACGCTAATAAGCCAATAGCTAAAAAAATAAAGAATAGTAGGTAAATCAATAACTGACCAGAGAGCCCTAAATCCGTAAACGAATGGACAGAAGAGTTACCCAAAATTCCACTTCTGGTTAAGAAAGTAGAATACAGAATGAGTAAAAAGGTAGACATCACTAAAATAAGCGAAAGCTTCTGTGCCGTTTGTTTCCGTCTGTAAATCGTAATTCCGTGTAAGGAAGCTACTAAAATAAGCCATGGAACATAGACCGCATTTTCCACAGGGTCCCAGTTCCAGTACCCTCCAAAATTCAAAGTCTCGTATGCCCAGTAAGCCCCCATCATAATTCCTAAACCTAAGACTCCGCCACCTAATAAAATCCATGGAAGAGAAGGTGTAATCCATTCTGTAAGCTTATTTCTCCATAAACCAGCCATCGCATACACAAAAGGGATTAAGGTTAAAGCAAAGCCTAAAAATAGGGTTGGCGGATGTATCACCATCCAGTAGTTTTGTAATAAGGGATTTAAGCCTGTTCCATCTTCGGGGATAAAATTGGGGTCTTGCGCATAAATAGGCAAATGAGCCATTGCTTCTTTCATCAAGATAAAAGGAGAACTACCAATCTTAAACGCCTCAAAAGGAACTACTCCCAAAATCATGGAAGCCAAAAAAGCTTGTACCGCCATGAAGATAGCCATCGTATGATTTTCCCATGACTTAGCTTTCAGTAATAAGAAAGCTCCTAAAATCACATGCCAGAAAGACCACAATAAAAAACTTCCTTCTTGCCCTTCCCAAAAACAAGAAATCATGTATTCAGAAGGTAAAAAGTTAGATGAATGGCTCCATGCGTAGTGGTATTCGTAAAAATGGTTTTGAATAATAATAAAGAGTGAAATCACTACTCCAAATACGCCGAGCGCATGCACACCAAAAGAAAAGCGAGCAAATTTTTTCCAAACATCTCCTCGTTTAGTTGCTACAAAATAAGCAGCTGATGAGAGTAACGAAAAAACAAAAAATAATACGACAGATAAATGTCCTATCTCACCGATGTACTCTCTCATGTAGCTTCTTTTATTTCTTCTTCTGTGTACTTAGAAGGACACTTCAGTAATATTTTTTTAGCAATAAACTTACCCTTTACGTAGCTCGCAACAATTACTACTTTCTCAGACTTGTCCATATCTGCTGGTTTAGGAGCAAAATAGATCACTTCTTCTTCTCGCTGATTTTCGTCTATCAATACAAACTTGAATAAGTTTTCATCTACCGTAGGTTGGTAACTCATTCCTACAATATTCCCTGCTCCATCTTTTTTTAGCTCACCTACAATGTGTACTTCAGCACCTTCCTCTTTCATTCCTAATTCCTGTGCAGTTGCAAAGTCAGCATACGTACTAGCATCGTTCAGCGTAAATACGACAATCACAATACTGATAATCAGTACAATAAGGGCTATGATGTGTGTTAGTTTCATGTTTTGAATAGTATTTAGTATCGAGTAGCTAATATCTAAAATCTCTTAATCTTCTTGAAGATTCTTCAGCTTTTTTTCTATCCTAAACAGGTAAACAAAAATACCTGCTAATAAGATCAGTGAAACGGCGACTACTACATAAATTTTTCCTTCTGCTCTAAACGTACCTGCCATGGCTATTTTGTCTGATTGTGCAAAAGCAACAGATTGACAAAGTACAGCCATTACAACAACAATTTTCTTAATCCAGTTCTTCATTTTTCTTAGCAATTAAATAATCTACACCAATTTTTAATTTCGTGATCCAGCGTCCCAATAGAATCCATCCTATTACAGCAGGGTAAAACACCATGCGTAACGTATTATCTACATCGTACATATTTAAGCCCGGATTTCCTCCATTTCCAGGATGTAAAGAATCGGTTAAACGAGGAATTACAAAAATCAGGATAAACCCCATTGTAAAGGCAAAAATATTGTAGACCGCACTAATCACAGCACGCTGCTCCTTTTCAGGAATAAACTTTCGTAGTAATAAAAAAGGAAGGTAAATCAATAAAGCAATAAAAGAACCTATGATCTTAGGGTCATTTACCACCCATTCTCCCCAAGTAAATTTTGCCCAGAACATACCGGTTACAAAACCCAACAAACCAAAGAAAATACTGACCGTCACATGATTGTACGATTTGATATCATCTTCTACTTTTTTCTTTCTCAAAAATCGAATGGAATAGTACAACGAGATAGCCTGTAGCGTAATCATGGTAAACCACATCGGCACATGAAAAAACAGATTTCTAATTGTTTCATTCAAAATCGCTCGACGAGGTACTTCAATCAGAAAACCAGCTGCATAGACATACACTAGCAAGAGAATACATGTGATTTTTAGAGCAGTAGAAACTTTCATTTAGTTAGGTCATTAGATTGTAAGACTCTGAGATAATTAGACTTAACTTAAAATCTTATTGCCTCATAATCTAAAATTCTATTTTTTTAATTATTCATTCTTAATTACCCATTAAACGGTTACGATCTCCAAATAAAAGGATACAGTAAAATAGACAGTGTAAAGATAATAAGGAATAAGGCACCAAGTAATACAATTTCGTCAATACTTTCGTTCAATGCTATTCCGTCTAATGCATTTTTTGCCAACTTTACACTTAGAATCAATACGGGTAACGAAGTAGGAAAAGAGAGAATAGGAACCATAGCGCTCTTTTCACTCGATTTATCGGCAATAGCCGTAGTAAGCGTAAAAATAATACTTAAACAACCCGTCCCTAAAGCGATGGCTCCTAAATACAAAAATTGGTTTTGAACTGGATTACCCAGAAAAAGAGAAAATGCCAAATAGCTACAAATCGATGTTATAAAACTCACTACAAACCCATAGACTATCTTAGAAAGTAAATAAGCCTCTGGCGAAGTAATGGTGTAATAGTAGTAAAACAATCCTTTCTCAGAGCTCGAAAAACTTCGGTAACAAATATGCATGGTTCCAAACAACGAACTAATCCAAAATAATGTATTCCACGTCCGTGGATGAATGCCCCCAGAGCCCAAAAAACCAATGTAGCAGATAAAACTAACTCCTAAAATGTAGAGCAAATAGCTATAAAAAAGAGCCGTATTCCTTTTAAACGAGAGAAACTCTTTTTTAATTAACCATTTTAATGTGATGTACTCTTTCATATTTTAGCGTTTAGCAACTAGTTGCTAGCTTCTCTAGTCTTTGAACCTAAGAATTTCAAACGTTCGATTTCATTTTTTTAGATCTTAAGATAGTTAGACTAGAGACATTAGATTAGAAGTCTTTAGACAGAAGAAACATAAAACCAGTTTCATTTTTTATTTCATTCTATTCATTACTAATTACGTTAAAGAGCATCAATCAGATCACTTGTAATCAATGCTTCCATCCCTTTTTTTCCTACCGCTTTATCTCCTGCCTGTCCGTGTAAATAGACACCAAAAATAGCTGCTTCTAACGATTCATACCCTTGTGCTAGTTTAGCCGCTATTATTCCCGTAAGGGCATCACCCATACCAGCCGTAGCCATACCCGGATTACCTGTAGAGTTAAAATAAAGGTCTCCATCTGGTGTCGCAATAGTCGTACACGCTTCTTTTAATACCACGATTAAGGAGTATTTCTTACAGAATGCTTTTAGTAAATCTAGCTTCTCATATTCATCTTTCCATTCCTTTCCTAACAATCGCTTAAACTCACCTGGATGAGGAGTAAGAATACTGTACACAGGAATTAAAGAGATGTTCGATTTCTTTGTTGCTATGATGTTCAAGGCATCAGCATCTAACACCAAGGGCTTCTTTATTTTAGGTAAGAATTCTAGTAAGCCTTTGGCTACTTTTTTATGCGTTCCTAAACCTGGGCCTATCGCTATTACGTCATAGCCAGCTACTTCTTCAGGAAAAGCACTGACTGTATTAGGATCTGCTTTTGCATCTAATAAGGTAGGTGTAGTGACCATCGCTTCTGGAACACTGCTTTGCATCACACCATACCCACACGAAGGAATGTGTGCCGTTACTTTACCAATACCACTTCGTAGACAAGCTTGAGTCGTTAAAGTAGCTGCCCCCAACATGCCGTACGACCCACCAATGATCAAGGCATGTCCATAATCTCCTTTATGAGAAAATTTGTAGCGCTCTTGCGAGTAACTAGCAATAAACTGAGGAGAAACCCAATGATAAGAGGTCTCTTCATTTTCATAAAAATTCTGATCTAGGCTAATAGGGATGATGAGCCAATTTCCAGTAGCATCGCCCTGCCCTTCTAAAAAGAAAGAAAGTTTCGGTTGCTCAAAGCTAAACGTCATATCCGCCACAAAGATAGCGTCGTTTATACCATTTGGCTTATTAGCGTACATTCCAGAAGGAACATCAATCGAAAAAATAAGATTGGATACCTCATTCAGGTAATCTACCAATTCAGCAAAATTTCCTTTTAATGGTTTAGATAACCCACTCCCAAAAATAGCATCTACAATTAGTTCCTGCGGAATTAGTTCAGGAAAGTCTTCTGTACTTTTTATTTCTGTTTTCTCCATTTCTGGAGGCAGGTTATTTTGATTCACTAAGTTATCCATAGAATAACTCTTGTCTGTAATCGAAAATACCCGCACGCTGTAGTGTGCCTGCCAAAGCATTCTTGCTAAAGCCAGCCCATCGCCACCATTATTTCCAGGACCACAGAAAACAACTATCGGAACCTGTTTGTCTACATTTTGGTCGAACCAAGAAAACAATTGCTCGGCAGCACGTTCCATCAAAGAAGAAGAAGGGATCTGCTCATTCTTGATCGTTACTAAATCCCATGCTTTAATCTGAGCAGCAGAAAATAATTTCATACGGTTATCTTTTTTTAAGAAGCAGGCTGGTATTCTACCTTTACTTTATAATTTTTTAATTGATCGATGTATGCCTTAGAGGCAAAGTTTGTATCGGTAAACTCCTTCCTACGGGTAGACTGCATCTCTTTTCTTCTAATGCTTTTCGAAAAGCGACGGATATCGTCATCCGTTCTTAACACTAAACCTGGAACAGCTACATTTTTTCCATTTTCATCTTTAGATACCATAGTGAAGTACGACGAGTTGCAATGCTTTTTTTCTCCTGTCGTAATATCTTCTGACTCTACCCGAATTCCAACCACCATAGAACTGTTTCCTACCCAGTTCACAGACGCTTTGAGCGTCACCAATTCACCTATTTCTATGGGATTAATAAAATCTACGGTATTAACCGATGCGGTGACACAGTATTGACCCGAATATTTAGCTGCACAAGCAAAAGCCACTTGGTCCATTAAGGACAGTATGTATCCCCCGTGAATTTTGCCACTAAAATTAGAGTGTGAAGGGAGCATCAGTTCAGAGATTACTACCTGAGATTCTGACGCATGTTTAAATGTTGTATCCAAAAGCTGAAAAATTAATTGGGTACAAAGATACAGACTTCCTTTGGTTTGGCAATATCTGTTACGGATAGAAATAAAAAACCACTTTCGTGGAACTCCAAATTTTTCCATCTGACGTCATCCCCGAGAAGTCAGGGATCTCGAACAGTACTACCTCCATAGGAAAAAGAAGCACTAATCTTGGCTGGGATTCCCGACAACTAAAGGGAATGACGGAAATCGTTAGTGTGGTGGTTATTAAAAAGCAATCCTGATTATGTCTTCAGCCTAATTTTTGATTCCAAACATAAAAGTGCGCCATTCCACGAAAGTGATTTAGGGTTAGAATTTGAGATGCTTGAAGTAAAGTCTAGCTGCTAAAAATTAATTTAAAGCCATATTATCAATTAAACGCACATCGCCCACATAAGCTGCAACGACCATATAAGTCAATTCACTTTTTTCTTCTAAGGAACGTAAATCATAGCCATCAACAATGTCTACATATTCTACCTTTATTCTATTTTGCTCCAAGTAAGAAATGGTTTCTTTCTTTACTTCCGTGATGGCGCGTGTACTGAACGATTGGCGTGCTTTGGTAAGCGCTACAGAGATATGGCTAGCTTGTTCCTTTTCATCAGCAGATAATCTATTGTTTCGAGACGACATGGCTAAACCATTATTTTCTCTTTGAATAGGACATACTTTTATGTTGATTTGAAAGGACAAGTCTCTTACCATAGATTCTATGATACGGACCTGTTGTAAATCTTTCTCTCCAAAAAAAGCAATATTGGGCTGTACCCAATGAAACAATTTGCTCACAATTAGTGCTACACCATTGAAATGTCCAGTTCTATGAGCGCCTTCCAATACAGACTCTAGCGTTCCAAAAGAAAAACGGAGCGTCGGTTCTGATGGGTAAACATCTTCTACCGATGGTAAGAATAAAGCTGTACAGTCCTCTACCTCCAATAATTTAGTGTCGTTTTCTACCGTTCTAGGGTATTTCTTTAAATCATCTGCCTTATTAAATTGAGTGGGGTTTACAAAAATAGAGACAATCACTACATCACAGCTTTGTTTTGCTGTCCGTATCAAAGACAAGTGTCCTTCATGCAAGTTTCCCATGGTAGGGACAAAGCCAATCGAAGAACTGCTTTTCTTGATTGCTGCCACATAAGTGGTTAATTCAACTACAGAAGTGAGTATGTTCATGGCGAAACAAGCAGTTAAAAAGAGAATAGATACGATTTAGGGCAAAATATAAGGAAATTTGCCCTAAAATGATTAATTTTGCAAATCATTTCGAAAAATTAAACTTAATTCAGTCATATATGTCTTATCGAATTCTGTACATTTCCAGCGAGATCAATCCCTTTTTACAAACCACCGAAGTAGCCGACTACGTTAGAAAATTACCGCAAGCGATGCAAGAAAAAGGAATGGAGATTAGAATCCTCGTTCCTCGTTTTGGTTTAATAAATGAAAGAAAAAATAGATTACACGAAGTAGTTCGTCTTTCTGGTATTAACATATCAGTAGGGGATGAAGAGAAGCCATTGGTAATTAAAGTAGCCTCTATCCCAAATGCTAAGTTACAAGTGTACTTTATCGACAACGAAGACTATTTTCACCGTAAGTCAGTATTTGTAGACAAAGAAAATAAGTTCTACGAGGACAATCACGAAAGAGCTATTTTCTTTTGTAAAGGAGCATTAGAGACGGTAAAGAAATTAGGGTGGGCACCAGATGTGGTTCACTGTAATGATTGGATGTCTAGTTTAGTACCTTTGTATTTGAAAACGAGATATAAGCAAGATCCTATTTTTGCTAATGCAAAATCTATCTTTACGCCATACAACAACAGGTTTGAACATAAATTTGGATCAGACTTATTAGATAAAGTAAAAATGCTCGATATAGAAGACAGCATGTTAGGTAACCTAGAGTCTGCCGATTTTGATGGATTCATAAAAATAGGAGCTGAATATGCCGATGCTGTGATCAGTAATAATGACGATGATGCATTTAGAGAAGTAGTAGAAAACCTATCTAAAGAAACAAAAGTAGATCATATCAATGCTGACGATGAAGGGATTGAATCTTACTTCGAGCTGTACAACGAATTGGCTAGTTAATCGATCTACTTCATATGCAAATAAAAAAACTTTTACAGCTGATGTGCATAAGCGCATCAGCTATTTTTATAATAAGCTGTGAAAAGCACGACGATGAAATAGGAGAAAGTCAACAAGGGCAAACATCGTCCGGTTTCTCTTTCGATATTTCTTCTGCTAACATTTCTCGTTCTACCATAAATGTACGGGATACTTTCATTACTGATAATCAGTCAAGAATTTTAGTAGGTAACATGAGCGGTACGGATACTATTCAATCTGCTTGTGAAAGTTATTTTCAGTTATTAATTAAAAATCAGGATGTTACTATAGACCCTTCGTTTGTATGTGATTCTGCTGTATTGAAATTAGACTACTCTTACTACTTTGGGGATACGTCAACCAATACACATACAATTGAAGCTTATTCCTTAAATGAAATAGTTGGAAGTCAGGATTATTACAATAATGATTCACTAACAGTTGATATGTTAATATCAACTGTTACGACACCAGTTGGAGCATTTCCTAGTTCTGAATTTTTTAGCGTTCGCATTGATACTGCATTTGCTAGAGCAATTATTGATTCGTCTAGTGGAGCTACTAATACTACTTTCGAGAATAAAAAATTTGGTGTAAAGTTAAAAAGTAACAGTGCGGACCTTGTGTTAGGGTTTCTTCCTTCAGGTTCTGAATTGGTAGCTTATTACCATACTTCAAGTGATTCAACAGCAAAGTCTGTTGAGTTTACAATAGGAAATCATTTCAATAATATTGCTACTACATATACTGGACCTTTAGCAGGTTTACAAGGAGTTACAGCAGGAACGAATAAAGTTCTTTCTTCTACACTAGCCAATGATTATACTTTTATAAAAGCCGGGTATGGTGCAAGTACATTAATTGAATTAGATTCTTTAGAAGCTATATTGGATACCATCACCACATCAGGTAAAACAGTTCTTGTAGACTTTGCTGAATTGGAAGCGTCATTTATTAGCTTAGATGAGAATACTGTTTTGAACCGCCTTACACTTTATGAGGCAGATGGGAATACCATTAAACAAGATAATGGAGATCTATTATTACAAGAAGCAGCCAATCCTGATGCAAGTAGCACCAATGTATTTGAAATTGGAGGATTCTCTTCAATTGTACCCACTTTCAATGAAACAGAATCTATCTATACGTTTGATATTACTAATTACGTAGCTGCTTTAGTTAAAGGAGAAAAAGATAACTTTAAACTCATTATGGGTGCTAGCCCTCTTTCGACAAAACAAAGCTTGAACGATTCAAGAATATCAGGAGTAAAACTCAAAGTCTTTTATTCAATACTAGAATAAGTAGTTGATTTATGTGTGGAATTGTAGCATACGCTGGTCATAGGCAGGCATCAGAAATTATTATCAAAGGATTAAAAAGGTTAGAGTACAGAGGGTACGATAGTTCAGGAATAGCTTTGCTAAATGGTGGATTAAATGTCTATAAATGTAAAGGAAAGGTAGCTGATTTAGAAAATCTCATCGGAGAAACACCGCTTAACAGCAGTACAGGGATAGGGCATACACGTTGGGCAACACACGGAGAGCCAAACGACGTAAATGCACACCCACATTATTCTAATGACAGTAGCTTGGCATTGGTACACAACGGAATCATAGAGAATTATTCTACCCTACGTACAGAATTAGAAGGAAAAGGACATACTTTCAAAAGCGATACCGATTCAGAAGTATTTATTCATCTGATCGAAGATATTAGAGACAATACATCTTGTGCATTAGAGGAAGCTGTACGTTTGGCTCTTCATCAAGTAATTGGAGCCTATGCTATTGTAATTTTATCTAAAGATCATACCAATCAATTAATAGCAGCTCGTAAAAGTAGCCCTTTAGTAATAGGTGTAGGAGAAGGAGAATTCTTTTTAGCATCGGATGCTACGCCAATTATTGAATACACCAATAAAGTAGTTTACCTAAATGATTATGAAATAGCAGTCATAAAAGATGGTGAACTGAGTATCAACAACATTGAGGATGTTCAAAAAACGCCTTACATAGAAGAGTTAGAGCTTTCGTTAGAGTCCATAGAAAAGGGTGGGTTCGATCATTTTATGCTCAAAGAAATCTTTGAACAACCACAAGCATTAGAAACTTGTTTGCGTGGACGCTTAGTTCCTGGCTCTGTTGATTTACAACTAGGTGGCATACAAGCGTATGAAGATATTTTAGTTAATGCGAGTAGAATTATCATCATAGGTTGTGGTACATCGTGGCATGCTGGTTTAGTAGCGGAGTATATTTTTGAAGAGTTTGCACGTATTCCTGTAGAGGTAGAGTATGCTTCAGAGTTTAGGTACAGAAATCCAATTATTGGAGAGAAAGATGTGGTGATTGCCATTTCTCAATCTGGAGAGACTGCGGATACATTGGCAGCTATTGAATTGGCTAAGTCAAAAGGAGCTACGATACTAGGTGTATGTAATGTAGTAGGCTCGTCCATCTCGAGAATAGCAGATTCAGGTGCCTATACCCATGCAGGACCAGAAATAGGAGTGGCTAGCACTAAAGCATTTACCACACAAGTGACTGTTTTGACTATGATAGCGCTTATGATGGCGAAGAAAAAAGGAACTATCACAGGAACAGACTATCGTAATTTATTAGTACAACTAGAAGAACTGCCATCAAAAATAGCGAAGATTTTAGAAGGAAATGAGAAGATAGAGAGGATAGCTAGCTTGTTTAAGGGCGCTAAAAATTTTTTATATTTAGGAAGAGGTTACAACTTTCCAGTAGCATTAGAAGGGGCATTAAAACTAAAAGAGATTTCTTATATTCATGCAGAAGGATATCCAGCAGCGGAAATGAAGCACGGACCTATTGCTTTGATCGATGAGGAAATGCCTGTAGTTGTTATTGCTACTAAAGATGGATCATACGAAAAAATAGTATCGAATATCCAAGAAGTAAAAGCACGAAAAGGACAAGTGATAGCCATTGTAACAGAGGGAGATGATATCATTCCATCTATGGCCGATTTTGTGATAGAGATTCCTTCTACACACGAAGCGTTAATGCCTCTATTAGCGGTACTTCCTTTACAGCTGTTATCGTATCATATTGCGGTAATGAGAGGTTGTCACGTAGATCAACCAAGAAATTTAGCCAAGTCAGTAACAGTAGAATAGTGAAAAAGCTTATTCAGACTAGTAAAGCACCAGCTGCTATTGGTCCATACAGTCAGGCAGTGCAGGTGAAAGATACGCTCTTTGTTTCGGGTCAGATTCCTGTAAATCCTGTTTCTGGACAAGTGCCTATTACTGTTGAAGAACAAACACAACAAACTTTACAAAACATTGCAGCCATTCTAAAAGAAGCTAATTTCACGGTAGAGCAGGTAGTGAAATGTAGTATTTTCATTAAAGAAATGAAACATTTCTCTGCCATAAATGAGGTATATGCTTCTTTTTTTGGTCAGTCACTCCCTGCCCGTGAAACCGTAGAAGTGAGCAGACTACCAAAAGATGTTTTAATAGAGATTTCTTGCGTAGCTATGCGAGGATAAATGTCAATTTCTAAGACACTCATTTTATACTTTTTACTCTTTCATATCTAAAGCAATCTGTTGTGTGGTCATTTACCATTCCTACTGCTTGCATAAAAGCATAACAAATTGTTGTTCCAATAAACTTAAAGCCCTTTTTCTTTAAGGCTTTGCTCATTAAATCCGAGACTTCTGTTTTTGTTGGTACTTCCTCAACGCTTGCCCATTTATTGTGTACTGGTTTTCCTCCAATAAAACCCCAAATAAATGTTGAGAAACTACCGTATTCTTCTTGAATTTCAAGGAACTGTTTTGCGTTAGTGATGACAGAATTTATTTTTAATTTGTTCCGAACAATCCCCACATTGTTTAGCAGTTCGTCAATCTTTTGTTGATTGTACTGGATGATTTTTTTCGCTTCAAAATTATCAAAAGCCTTTCTGTAGTTGTCTCGTTTTGCCAGTATGGTTGTCCAACTTAATCCAGCTTGAGCGCCTTCTAGTATTAAATATTCGAATAATAACCTGTCATCATAAATAGGGACACCCCATTCTATGTCGTGGTATTTTTTGTCTACTTCAAGTTTTGTAGCCCAAGCACATCTTTTTTCCATAAAGGGTGTTTTTTGACCAAGATTATTTAGAAAAAAAACCGCTTAGGCTTCCATTTTTAAATGGTATCTAAACGGTCAACAGTTCGAGATTTCCGAAAAATAGGGAATGACGATAATGCTTAATTAGACAATATTGATTTACTTAATATCTCCTGTAGGCTTCAGTAAATCATAGAACTGATCTATTTTAGGAAGAATAATGATTCGAGTTCTTCTATTAGTAGATCGTCCTTCTGGGGTAGAATTAGACGCTAGGGCATTGTATTGCCCTCTACCCGCTGCTATTAATCTATTTGGGTTAACATCATGCTTTAGTTGTAACGAACGAACCACAGAAGTAGAACGCAATACACTTAAATCCCAATTGTCTTTAATACCTGCTTTCTTAATTGGTAAACTGTCTGTGTAGCCTTCTACCATTACCTCAAAATCTGGTTTTGCTTTTATGATAGCAGCAATTTTGCCCAATACTTTGTCTGCCTTAGAAGTGATGTCTGCACTACCACTTTTGTACAGCATTTTATCCGAAAGGTTAATAAATACCACTGTTTTGTCTACTTTGATGTCTACATCATCGTCAGCAATACCTTCTTTTAATACGTTTGTTAAGTTAACAGATAAGGCTAAGTTGATGGAGTCAGCTTTTGAACGAGCATCTCTTAGCGCATTGATGTATTTGTCTTTTCCTTCTAGCTGACTTAATGTTTCTTTGATATTATCGTTAGCAGATTTAGAAAGCACTGTTAGGTTACCTACTTGCTCTACCTGTGTATCACGTTGTTTTTTTAAGTCAGCAATCTGTGACTTAAGATCAGCAATTTGTTCTTGACGCAAAGAAGAAGAAGTGCTTCCCTGTGCATTTGCCGCCGCTAAGTCATTTTTACAGGTTCGTAATTGTCCTTCTGTTTCGGCTAATTTTTCTTTGAATCTACCCATCTCGTTTCTGGCAGTAAGTAGGTCTGCTTGAGACTTTTGGTATTCTTTTTTAGCTACACAAGAAGTAACTAAAATGGCTGTAAATGCAACAACCAGTGCATTGTATGCTGTTTTCATATCGACTATTAATTTTAAAAATTAAATTTTTAGAATTGAAATCATTAAGTTAATGAAAAGTATCCAATTACACTATCGATGGAGTACACAAAAGAAAGGGTCTCACTTGTTTTTTAATTGGTATCGCTTAGATTTGTGAGTACATCACACCACCCTAAACATGATTACATGTTACCTGTCTATTTACAATTAGCCACACTTTTTTACGAAGAAGTATTAACCAATCAATGGAGAGAAAATGAGCGTATTCCTTCTGTAAGAGATTTTGCAATAGCAAAAGAAGTAAATCCAAATACTGCCATGAGAACGTTTACGTACTTGCAGGAGCAAGAAATTATTTTTAATAAAAAAGGTATTGGTTACTTCTTGTCAGAAAAAGCAAAGGAAAAAGTCACAAAAGCGATGAGATCCCAGCTATTTGATAAAACATTAAAAGACATGATGAAGAAAATGGATTTGCTTCACATTCCTTGGGAAGAAGTAACGTATCGCCACAATCAGCTGAGGTTGACTGAGTGAAAAAAAATTACTCAATTACTCCAGTACCAATTACATTATTAATACTCAACACAAAAAGAGAGATAGAGATAAAGATGCCGACTACAAAAATGTAGTAAGCAATTTTTAGTAACGAATACTTTTTCTCTAATACTTTTCCTAGGTAGTACAAATCACGAATTAGCGTATTGTACAAATACGTTTTGTCCTTCATTAACTCATTAACAGACCATTCGTAGTCTTTAATATCCATATTATGAAAGTTCCCAAAGAATAAGAGGTTTCCTTTTTTGGCAGACACTTCGTCTCTACTAATTTTACCGTGCGTATTTTTAGGAACAGTAGAAAGGATACTCACAAAAATAGTGAGCATACTCGTAATCAGTAAGATAGAACTAGGGTAAAACAGGAAAGCATTATTGTCTAACTTAGGGTAGAGCGTACTCAACACAATAGACACAATAATGGCATTGACACTCAATAACGTATTGGCTTTATTGTCGGCAATTCTACTCAAGTTTACATGGTTACGTAACGAAATTCTAAACATGGTTTCAATCCCCTTAGCTGGTAACTCTTCTGCTTCGCTTTTTTTCTTTTTTTCTTTTGCCATTTCTATCTCTTTTTCTACTACACTTATGTTTAATTTTTTGCCTGCATCATAATTCTCTTTTACAAAAGGACTGTAAAAGCTGTGCTTTTTCATGAAACTTAGGGTCATTTCATACCACTCTAGTTTAGAAAGTGCTTTTCCTTCTTCTTTGATTTCCTTACGTAATTTGTTAGACGATTTTAAGAACGCCTTCACATCACCTAAATGAAGTGTATCGGCATCCTTCATGATTTGCTCTAGAAGGGTAGTAGGTTCTAATTCTAAATTAGTCGCCATAATGAGCGACTTTATTTTTGTCACAGTGGATTCATCGACATCTTGTTTGTCCATAAAACTAGAAATCAACTCACAACCTCTTACTTCGTGTCCTTTGCAACCACCTGCTAAGTAACCTAGATCGTGAAACCAAGCAGCAATAGTTAGTAGATAAGTGTCTGCTTTGGAACAGCCAGAATTTTTGGCAATCATCACCGTATTATTTACCACACCAATGGTGTGTTCCAAGTTGTGATAATGCCTTTTTTTACTTCCTTCTTTTGTAAAATAATCTCGTACAAAAGCTTCTACCTTTTTTTCTAGTTGCTTCATCACAAAATAAATTTAGTTCCTATGGTAAATGTTCTATCTTCATCAGATACGGAATAGACCGAAACAATGGATACCACATCAGATACTACTACATACAAACCACCACCTACAGACACATGCCATAAAGACGAATTCTCGCCATCTAACCACACTCTAGCCAAGTCTACATGAGTCAAAGCACCAATATCTAGTGGTGTAATATACGTCTTTAACTGTGTAAAGCTGCTATGAAGTTCCATCGTATTGAAAAAACCTGTTCTTCCAGCATACCTGTTTCTCGTAATCCCTCTAAAATTGGTTAAGCCACTCAAGTAGTTAGACTGAAAAAAAGCAAAGTCTCCTGTGTTATGCCCAAAACCAGACTTTAACCCCAAGGTTGATCTTCTAGGCATGAAACCAAGTGGAAGGAAAAACGTGACATCTGCTGTGGTAGTTAAAAAATCAATTTCATCAATGTCTAACGATTTAGTGTACCCTAAGGAAGCATTAAACTTTATTCCCCTGACTGGGTTTACTGGAAAGTCTACATTTTCATAACGAAAAGAAAGTTTTGCTCCCGCCATATCATAACTTCTAAACTCTGCTTTATTCACAAAGGTCAACTCATTTTCAAACTTTACCCGTTGGTAAAAAGGGCTTAATGTAAGAACAGATGTATTGTTTTTGGATCTTTTAGAAAGGAAGGGAGCGAACATAAAGTTCTGCATCCGTACTCTGATCGTATTGATCTGATTTTTGTTTGGTTCATTGCCCAACCCATTAAACTGAAATACCAAAGGAGCATTATACTCAGCATCTAGCCCAAGGTTTAATTTTCCTATTACCCCAGTGTATTCATTCTGATATTTAATATTTTGAACCTCAGAGTTAACCGCTGTGTTTGCTGCTAGAGAATGAGAGTATTTGTACGGAGACTTTTTAAAGCCGTGTTTTACATATTTAAATCCTCCTCCTAAATAGAGCCCATCATCTTGGTTGAATCCGAAATAGGGAATGGGGCTTAGATTATCGTATTTAAAGTCTTTTCGGTTGTAAATAAAACTTTCTTCTGGCTGTTGCCTAATGACGCGAGTTTCCTTTCCTTTCACTACCTCGCCTTTGTCCGTAGGTAAATATACTTTGGTCTTTTTTACAAAAGCACTTACTCGAGAATCGTCTACAATTTTAGCGTCATTTTCACCGGCTACAATCCGTACAAGCACACTTTTTTTTGCGTTTCCACTAATTTCATATTCATCTTTTCCATCCAATCCATACAAACGAATTTCTTTGGTTTCTTTTGTGAATGTACGTTCATAGAAGGGAGTTTTACTATCCTTTTTTTCAAAGGCTTGTACCAATACTTCTCCAGTTTCTTTTCGATTGATTTTAAAATAATCTTTTCCTAGTGTTCCTACTACGTCTACCTCCTTGCTTAATACTTTGTAATGTCTTTTTGCTGTTTCTACCAGTTGATCCCGTCTCTTTTTTAAGGTGTTAATTACAAATGCCTTTCTGATGCCTTGTAGCTCTTCTGGGTAGTTGTCATAGCAAGATTCTATTAAACTATCTCTTAGTAACTTTTGCATTGTTGATGCTCCTTCAATCCATTGTTCTCGATTTGCTTCTGATAAGAAATCACGGTCAAAGTAACGGGCATTAAAATTCAATCCTTTAATGTCCCTTATTTCTTCATCGAAATTTTGTAGTTTTCTGACCAACCATTTTCTAGCCGTTAGCCAAGGGAACACCCCGTCAATTTTGAACAGTGCCTGATCTCTGTCCCTTGGAATTACTCGATAGACTGTTTTCTTACCTTCCTTGAAAGCAGCCCACTTCCATTGGTCATCATGCCTATCCCAGTCACCCAGAAACATATCCAGTATTCGTGCTTTTATGACGTATGGAACATCTATTAGGTTGTCTGCGTCTTGGTGCCTTTTCTCAACTACTTTAGCAGAGCTGGCTATGTCTTTACTATTTCCAAAAGAATCATCACCTTGTATGTCATCGTCTGGTTTCATTTCAAACAGGCATAAATTATCACCAAAAGCAATGTATTCACCAAGAGCAGCTGTTTTAGGAACATACACCAGTTCAGGAGTAGCGGCATAAATACCTGTTGCCTTTGTAAAGTGAGGCACCAACAAAGCTGAATAAGGATGTGAAGAACCTATTCCATCGTACAGAATGTCTTGTGCTACGGTGTTTCTGTATTTGTAATCAATCAGAAAACGAGATGATTTCTTAACCGAACGTAATACATATTTATTGCCCAAACTATCTGTTAGGTGAAGAGAGTTAGTGGTGAATCCACCGCCAAGCTTTGAAGGTGTTAACCCACCTAATTTTGTGTTTAAGTCAATAACTGGGGCAGAGACTTCTGCTGTCCAAAAATCTCTGTTTAACCGTCCAAAGAATAGTCTTTTTAACGTCCCTGCTTTAAACGTAGAATCGGCAGAGGTTTTTACGACGCCTGGGTAGTCAGCCATAGTCTTTACATCCGTTACCAAATCAGATTCCTTTTGTTTGGTGTATAGCTTTTTTGAAAAAACAGGGGTCTCTTTGTTGACTACGTCATAAAAGTGAAGCCATGCATCACCATTCTTTAGATAGGTTACTGTATTAAAACCAACAGTAGAAGATCCGAATAGTGTCTTTTTTGTCTTCTTTACATGAGTGTTTTTGCTACCAGACCCACTAACGATGTAGTGGTTGTTGTTTTTATTGAAATACTGTAAACTGTGTTCATGACCAGCCGCATAAACTACATTTTCAAACTGGTTCATAGCAGAAGTAATCTCTTTTTTTAGGTTGGTGTATTCTGGATGACTAATGTCTTGCCTGTGTCCTAAAATAGAACGATACAAGGGGTAAATAGAACCAATAATGGGGAATGGTACCTTTTTAGGAGGGTGAGCATTTTGTAAAGGGAATAAATGGTCACTTGCAGGAAATTTACCACCATGTAATCCGTTGGAATAAAACGGATGGTGTCCCGCTACGATTACGTTCTTTCTTCTGTACTTTTTCAGTAATTCTTTAAACGTAATTAATAATTCCTCCTTTGAATGGACAGTACAGCCGTCTTCTTCTCCTCTCCCTTTCTTATACGTATGAAGCCACCATTGTGTATCTATAAAAATAGTCACCACATTGTCTCCAACTTCTTTTACCGCTACATCACCACAACCATTTTCAGGTAAGAATACATGTTTTCTGTCTAATGCTTTCTCAATGTATTTTTGTTGTCTTCTTACATTGTTGTAGCCATTTTCATGTCCCTTTTCCCAGTCGTGGTTTCCAGGAATAAATGTGACTTGCCCTTTAAATTGTCGTACAACCTTTAATTGAGCATTTAGCCTATCTTCATCTTGCTGGCGAGAAGCGTTTTTCTTTTTTGTTAACCCATGCGGATAAATGTTATCACCCAAAAAAATGATACTTGTTGTTTTTGGATTTTCCTTTTCTAGTTTAGCTTTTAACAAGGAGAAATTTTGCAAAGCAGTCGAATTATTATCTCCCGCATCACCAATCATGTATACAATAGAAGCAATATCTTTTTGTCCGTATTCTTGTGAGAAAGTAGCGACTGATAAAGTGATAGTGAAAATGAAAAGAAGAAGTTTGTTCATCTCTTTAACTGAATAGTAATTAGTATCAAGACTTTAATAGTCTTACAGTCTTATTGTCTTAAAGTTTAATAATCTTAAATTCTTAGAGCCTTTGCAAACTAGCATGCTTACCGGGTGTTCGTTCATTAGAAATAAAGATACTGCCATCTTTTCTAATAGCAATGCCTTCTGCCTGTGGGAATGTTTTTCTAGCTAATTTTGTATGCCTCATGACAGTAAAGTCGGCAGTTAACTCCAATAAACTAGAAGAATGGCTACTTAGGATGAATAAGTTTCCGTTTGGATGGAAGTCCATTCCAGAGATTTTAAAGTCTTTTTCAAATGCCTTTTTCTCTAGTTTAATGACGGGATCATTGAGTAGTTTCTTTTTAGTGAAATCGTAAGCATACACTCGTAAACTTTTATCTTTTTTATTATCAGGATGCTGTTTTAAGCCTAATAAAAGGTAGTGGTTTTTTTTATCGTAGCAAATTCCTTCAAATTCTTTACCTTTTTGTTTGTCGATTAGTTTGTTTGATTGACCATTTTCAATTACGTAAACAGCACCGTCTGAACGGAGAATAAAGATTTTTTTTTCATCGGTTGTAATTCCTTCGTAATCGCCACCTTTAAGTACTTTTTGTTTTTTAATAATAGACCCATCAGTAGAACTTATGGTGAAAATAATTCCTTTTTCGTCTTGAACTGCTAATAAATCACCCTTGAAAAAAGTAAGTCCAGAAACCTCGTTGAGTTCATGAGAGAGAGAAATTTGTCCTTTATTAGTCATAGTCTTTTTTAGCTCTCGCTTTTTCGTTCCACAGGAGATCAGAAAAGTAAGAAGTGATATAAATGTGAGTGATTTCATGCCTCTAGTATCAAGTATTAAGACTCAACGCTGATTACTTTCTATATGATTGTTTTATATGTGTAAAATTACAAACTAAATTAGATTTATTGAACCGTGTTGGTCTCATATTGCTCCCACCAGCTACTTGTAGGATAAACCTCTTCTCCAACAATAACAGGTTCACCTATTTTTGGAGTGGTGATCGCTAAATTTAGTTCTGTTGCTTTTTTTGTAAATCGTTCAATAGGGTCGGTCCAATCATGAAGTGATAAGGTAAATGCTCCCCAGTGGATAGGTAAGGCTAGTTTACTTTTTAAATCAATAGCTGCTTGTACTGTTTCTTCTGGCATCATGTGTATTAGTTGCCAGTCTTTATGGTACTGACCACATTCCATTAAAGAGATATCAAAAGGGCCATATTTATCGCCTATTTTTTTAAAGTGAGTGTCGTAGCCACTATCTCCACTAAAAAAGATGTTGTCTTTTCTTCCTTTAATCACCCAAGAACACCACAGTGTAGATGACCGGTCAAACAATCCTCTTCCAGAAAAATGCCTTGCTGGCGTACAAGCCAATTGTATGCTATCTAGTGTGATAGTATCCCACCAGTTGAGCTCACTTATTTTCTCTTTTTCTACACTCCAACCTACTAAATGGTTTCCAACTCCTAGTGGTGTGTAATAGTGATTTACTTTCCCTTTTAATTTTTGAACTGATTCGTAATCTAAGTGATCGTAATGGTCGTGAGAAAAGATGACGGCATCGATAAACGGAAGTTTTTCAATTTCAATTGGCAATTCTTTTGAATAGCGTTTTGTGCCTAATAAAGGATGCGGAGCGGGTGTGTCTCCGAGCATTGGGTCCAATAAGATTTTTTTATCCTCTATTTCTAATAGAAAAGCGGAATGTCCAAACCAAGTCAGTTGTGTGACGGTCTTTTCATGGTTCTCAATAGTTAGTGAATCTATTTTATCTACTTTGATTTCTTGTTGAGGGCTTCTATTAGGCGCTTTTTTGAATTGCTCTTTGATGAGTTCCCAATAGTTGAGGTTCATTTTAGTAACTGAATGATTAATGAATTTATCTTTCTCGTAGTGTCCAGATTTGGCGTATGCCTTTTTTTGTTCTTTCGTTACCCCTCTTCCAAACTGTGGACTTAACTTTATAAAAAGAGCACCAACAATGACTAGTAATAGGATAAGTGCTGTAATAGAGATTCCGATCATTTTTAGGGTTTTTATCATTGAATCAGCGAACTGTTGAATAACACTAAGATAAGTAAACTTAAAGGGATTAACGCTCTAAATGTTAGAGGTTTGTTAGGTTAACCTCTTGTTAGTTAGTAAATTTAACATAGGTTAAGAGTCGAAGAGGTGTTTTCATAAGGATCTTCAATACCCTTCAATGAAAACAGAGGGATTCACTCATTTAAAACAAACCAGTCCTGTATTGAGGGCTATTACTTATTTTATGAAAAATATTAGTTACCTCCTTCTTTTTTCACTTTTTACTGTTTTTGGTCAAGAAAACATTCCTATTGGGAGTTGGCGTTTTCACCCTTCTACAACGAATGGTCAATCTATCGCTAGCTCTTCCTCTGCTGTTTACACAGTGGTTAATGACGGACTGCTTTTAATGGATATAAGTAACAATACCATTACATCTAATACAGTGCTTACTTCTCAAAATGCCTTGTCAGAAATAAAACCTTCTGCGGTAGCAGTATCTACTACAGGCAACGTAATTATTGGGTTTGAAAACGGAGCCATTAACTTTTTGCAAGATAATGAAATAGAGGCTGTTAATTCGTTTAGAGATTTCTCTTCTACTTTTATAAATGGGTCAAAAAAAATAAATGATATTTCTTTTAGAGGAACAGATACGGCTTTGTTTGCAACGGGTATTGGGTTTTTAGAATATGACTTAGTAAACAATGTGTTTGGTGAGTCTTTTGTTTTTACTAATAGAATTATTGGAGAGCCTGGTTTTGATATATTATCAGTTGCTCATCGAAAAACCAAAGGTGAATATTATTGTATTACAGGTAGTACCATCTATTGGGAAGGTGATACATTAGGAGATTCTGTAGATCCTAGATTAATTTCTAATTGGAATGACTCACTTTTACCAGTTAGTAGTAGCCTTACTTCTTTAGTCGTTTTCAATGATACAGTATATGTGGGAACAGATGGAGATGGTGTTTTAGCAGGAGTATCCAGCGGGAGTAGTTTTATATGGAATACACTACCGGGAACAGAAAACAAAAAAATTATTTCATTAGAAACGATTACTGATTCCTTGTTTATTTTGACGGATAGTTCAGTATTACATGCAACAGGAACGGATACTGCAAAAACACAATTAACAAATACGCTCTTAGGTACTTCTAGTGATATTGCTGTTAGAGAAGATGGTTCTTTATGGATGGCTTCAACTAGTGATAAGGCTGTATTAAGTAATTACCAAGGGGCACTAAATAGTGTTGGTTTACCAAACGGTGTTTCGTCTGCTAATTTTGCTTCTATTGATTTGGTAAATGGTTCTATTGTCGCTTTACCAGGTAATAATGGACCGTCTTCTCAATATGATATATTTGAAGGTGGCGTCTGGCGTACGGTTACTCAAGATTCAGCTGTTAATTTTAAGAAAGTAGTTTACGCTCCATTTGATGGGCAGTACTATTTTGCTACTAACGAAGGCTTGTACAGCGCTAGTGAATTAGACGAAGCTGCGACACATGTCGCTTCTTTAGGGACATCTGAAATCACAGATTTACTAATTACAAATAGTGGATCTGTGCTTATTTTGGCAGATAAAAGAGAGGTATCTGAGATTGGGCTAACAGGATTTTACTCTTACTTAAATTTAGATACTGATAGTAAAAAAATAGTACAGGATAATAGTGGAAATTACTGGTTTGTAAGAGTTGATGGGAAATTACAAATATGGTCTCCGAATTTTACAAGTTCTAATTTACTAGGCCTTAATGTGGTAATACATGTAAAGGATGAAAAAGACTTTACCAATGATATTGCTTTAGATTTAGAAGGGCAACTGTGGGTTGGATCATCCAATGGGATTGGTTATTTCCCTAACCCTAGTCTAGACTCCAAGGTAAGTAATGTTCCAAATAACAATAGCACGGATGTAGTGAGACCATTTTCAAATGGTTTCCCAAAACTACGTTCTGTATCTGTAGGTCAGATATTAGTTGATGGAGGGAATAGAAAGTGGGTGATTACCAAAGACGATCAAACGTATCTACGTTTACTCAGTGATGATGGTAAAAATGATATTACCTCATTTACACTAAGCAATGCTCCTCCTACTTCATCGACAATCAATGATATTGAATTAAATAGCAGCACGGGGGAATTATTTGTCGCTACTGACGAAGGATTGTTTTCTTATCGTACAGGTGCAAGCAGTAGTTCTGGTGTCCATGAAAATGTAAAAGTATTTCCCAACCCTATTCCACCTAATTATGATGGAAATATTGGTATCTCTGGTTTAGCAACGGATGCTACCGTTAAAATTACTGATATTTCGGGTAACCTACTGTTTGAAGTAGATGCAGAAGGAGGAACCGCCACGTGGAATGGGAAAAACTATCAAGGGAACAGGCCTCAGACAGGTGTTTATTTAATTTTTAGTAGCACTGACGATGGGGAAGAAACCTTTGTAGGTAAACTGGCAATCGTTCGGTAAATGTTAGCTAAAACGAAAGGAATTGTCATTAGCTACATCAAATACAGTGAAACATCTATTATCTGTAAAATATTTACGGAAGCGCATGGGCTTCAATCATTTATCATTAACGGTATTCGTGCTAAGTCTTCTAAAACTAAAATAGGTCTCTTTCAGCCACTCACGAAGTTAGATTTAGTCATCTACTACAAAGAAACACGTAGTTTACAACGAATTTCTGAAGTAAAGTGCAATGAGCCTTTAAACGAAATAGCTACCTACTTTCCTAAAACATGTGTAGCTATGTTTATGGTAGATGTGCTACAACAAGCTCTTACGCACGAGAACACAGACCAGTACCTATTTCATTATTTAGATCAAGTAATTTCAGATTTAGAACATGCTAAAAAAGGAGAAATTGGTTTTTTCCCTACTCAATTTATAGTAAGTATGAGCAAGGCTCAGGGGGTGCTTCCTCAAGAAGTGGATGAATTAATGAAACAGGTAAATGAGTATCATTCTTTTAAATTAAGCGTATTCGAAGAACAACTCATTCAGAACCTACTCACCGGAAGCCCTATTGAATTACAACCTATTGATAAAAAAAAGGTATTTGATATTTTGATTACTTTCTACAAACAAGCTATTGGTGATGGTAGAGCGTTTAACTCTATCCCTGTTTTAAGGGAGATTTTGTAGGGTTTAAAAACTAGTTAACAGTAGATGAGCATTATGTTTACAATTCACAATACTCACCATCACTTGTTAAATTTTTACATGGGTATCTCCATGTACGCTCTCCCTTGATCAGGTCATCTGCATGTTCTGGTCCCCATGTTCCTGCGGGGTAGCCAAATACCTTAATACTATCATCTGTTTTCCAAGCATTTAAGATAGGATCTATAAATTCCCAAGCTGCTTCCACAGCATCACCTCGTGCATATAAAGTAGCATCACCTTGAACACAGTCAAGTAGTAAACGTTCATAAGCTTCTGGCACATAGGCATCAGTAAGTTCACTGTAATGGAAGTCCATATTGACACTCTTTACCTTAAACCCTTCGCCAGGTACTTTCATACCTACTTTCAATAGCATCCCTTCATTCGGTTGAATTCGGATGATTAGCTGATTAGTTGAGTTTTCGATATTCCCTTCATCAATAAAAATATGGTGAGGAGAACGCTTAAAGTGAATCACAATTTCAGTTACTTTAGTAGGTAACATTTTCCCCGAACGGATGTAAAAAGGAACTCCTGCCCATCTCCAGTTGTCAATAAAGAACTTTAAAGCGACATAGGTTTCTGTTTTAGATCCTTCCGCTACGCCTTCCGTTTCTCTATAGCCTGTTACTTCTTCACCTTTTACTTTAGAACCTGTGTATTGACCACGGATCACATGGGTATGAATATCTTCTGGCTTGTATGGGCGTAACGATTGAAATACTTTTAGCTTCTCTGTACGGATAGCATCAGCAGTAGCCTGAACAGGCGGCTCCATCGCCGTTAAGGCAACCAATTGAAGCAAATGATTTTGTACCATATCTCGCAACGCACCAGATCCATCGTAATACCCACCCCTAGAGCCTACACCCATATCTTCTGCAGAAGTAATTTCTACATGGTGAATGTAATTCCTATTCCATAAAGGTTCGTAGATAGCATTAGAAAAACGAGTCACTAATAAGTTTTGTACCGTCTCTTTGCCTAAATAATGGTCTATTCTGTAAATCTGTTCTTCGGTGAAGTAACTCTGTAATTTCTTATTTAAGTCTTTAGCCGTTTTTAGGTTGTAACCAAATGGCTTTTCAACTACTAACCTGCTCCAGCCATCGTCTTGCTTATGAAGACCTTGTGCATGTAATTGTTTGGCAATAGGGTCGTATAAGCTTGGAGGAGTAGATAGGTAAAACATGTAGTTGTTACCTCCGTTGCAGTCTGAGTTTAACTTTTTTAAGCGTTCTTTAAACTCTACAAAAGACTCATCTGATTTGGTATCAGTCGGTTCGTAATACAGTTTAGATGCAAAGTCTTCTAATTCTTTTTGATCGTTACTTTTTTTGGTCACGAAAGGATTATCGAACACTACTTTTTTTCTGAAATCATCATCAGACAAACCAGAACGACTTGCTCC
>JBGCEI010000082.1:0-19268 GCA_045106295.1 Cyclobacteriaceae bacterium | reverse complement strand
AAAGTAATTACTCGAAAAAATTAAGAAAGATCTTTTTCATTCAAGGAAGAATATTTCATAAGAGTACATTCTATAGTGTTATCTATGGTTTTAAACTGTACACTGTCCATAATTCTACGTACAAGGATTAAACCCATTCCTCCTTTTCTCTTTTTTTCTATAACTTCACTTATTTTTGGTTCTTTATACTCCTTATAATCAAATTGAGAACCAACTCCTTTTATAATAAAAGTTACTCTATTGTATTCATTATCACTTATAATTAAGGTGATAGGATATACATTAGTAGACTTAGAATGTCTAATAAAGTTAGCACATACTTCATCTACAGCAAGTATGATTAGATCTTTTTCAGATTGACTGAATATCTTATTTGTATGTTGAGATACGAAATCTCTAACAGACTTTAATTCTTCGAATACGCCATTAATTGTCAGTTGATTTATTGCCATACACAATCTTTTCAGCTTCATTAACCGAACTCGCCATTTTGATGAATTCATTAATTCCTAGGACCTTAAATACATCTTGGATATTAGATTGTACGTTAATTAACACAAAATTGATGCCTTTTTCGGCAAAATCATCTATTTTAGACATAAAAACACCTAATCCAGCCGATGAAATGTATTTTAATAAACTACATTCAATAAAAATATTCGATGTTTCTTCCTCTGTAAGGATATGATCAAGTTCTTTTTCAAGTAACACAGAATTACTAGCGTCTATTTCACCATTTATCTTGGTTAATGAATAACTTGAAGTAGTAGATGTCGAGATAGTCATAAAAAATGAAAAAAATTTTATAGAATATACAAAAAAATTAGATAAAACGTATAGTAATACATGAAGAATCGTCTGTCTCACTTTCTTTATTTGAAAATGTAGATACATTTTCAAATAAATTAGATGTGATTTCTTTGGTGCTTAGCGATTGATTGGTGTAAATAAATTTCATTAATTTCTCTGTTCCATATTCTTCCCTTATCTCATTCTTTGTTTCGGTTATACCATCAGTATAAAGCAAGAGTATATCACCACTTTTGTATGAGTAACTAACTTTTTCTACTTTATTATTAAATTTATCAGCTTTTACCATTCCTAAGCCAATGCCCTTATCTTTTAGTTCTTTTATTTCTTCACCTGAAATGTAAATAGGAGAGCAGTGTCCTGCCCGTATGTGGTCAAACGTTTTTGTATTTGTATCTATTACTAAAGCTGATAAAGTAATAAAAGAAGTTTTAGGTAATATCTCGTTGAGGATTGTATTCAACTCATATATGAAAGAGGTTAAATTTGAAAAAGTATGGATTAATGTTTTTAATACCCCTTTCAATTGAGCCATATGAAAAGCTGCCTTTATTCCACTACCAGACACATCTGCAATTATTGCTAAATAGGTACCGCCTTGCAAAGAACAAAAGTCTACATAATCACCCCCTACATCTCCGGAAGACCTGCTTTCGATAGTGATTTCTAATTGGTCTGTTTTAGGTATTGATGTAGCTATTAGCGCTTTTTTAGCAGCCTTTGCAATGTTTTTTTCTTCAATAAACCGTTGGTTATGCAATGCTTCTTTTAATAGTCTAAAATTTAGTATCGTTGAGACGGCTTGATCAGCATAAATAGAGACGCTTTTGATTAGTTCCTTATCAAAAGCACCATATAGATCTCTGGTTAAAACGAGGTGGCCTAATTTTTCTTTGTTATAAATTAGAGGGAGGTAGAGAATAGAACGAATTTTCTTTTTGGAAAAGGTGAGTATCTGTGATTTATCAATATTATCAGTACTAATAACGTGTTGCTGTGTATTATCTAATGTTTGCAGAAAATTTGTAACGTTTTGAATTTCTAGTTCAGTACTGTTATTCGAAAGAATTCTAATATCATTAGGAGTTGTTATTTGAAGCCAAGATGAAGTCGATTTTGTTATCTCTGAACTCGTATTTAATAGGAGAGGGTATATTGTTTCTTCATTACTACTTAGTTTAAGTATTTCATTAAGCTGTTGAAAATTATTAGTCTCTTTTATTCTTTTTTCAAAAGCAGAAGAAACGGGAAGAGTAAAAATAATAATTAGTATAGAAGATAAGCTATATGTGATTATGAATACAAATAAAGAAACAATAGGAACATCATGAATAATATCTATTACTTGCTCATTGTGTATAGATAAAGAACCGTATTCAATAGACTGTTCATAAATAAAAAAAGCGAATAATGAAGAGACAATTAAAACTAAGAATAACATTAACATACCCTTTAGTTTTTTATTAATAGTTAAATAAACTAACCAGGTTTGATTCATTGACAATAATAAACCAAAAATGAAGAAGAGTATGATAAAACCTTTGAAAAAAGTGTCTGAATAATCAAAGTGTACAAAAACGAGTGCTAAACTTAGAAAGATGGCATATTCAAAAACACGCCACGTGAAGCGCATATTTTTAGATTTGTGGTAAATAATCATTTTTCTAAAGACATAAAATGTATTAGACATAAAAACTACTACCGTAATCAAACTAAGGTTATTCAGGATGTTGATGTAATACCTATGATATGTATACGTAGACTTACCTAAAAAATGCATGCAAAACCAGATGAGAGATAAGCATATGACTATGATGGTTCCTTTTTTGAATAGATCATAAATTAGATTAAAAAAGCCGTCTTCCTCTTTTCGCCGGATATGTACTTTATAATAAAGAAGAGTAGATGCAATGAAGATTACTAGAAAGAGTTCTAGCCAAAAATAATAGAGTTTGAGGCTCTCAAAATTATTCTTTGAAAAATTAGGCGCTATGTTTAAGGTCATAATGGTAAGAATGACCCAACTAATAGCACTTATAAATAAGAATTTTTTTTTATTTAATACCCCTAATTCCAACACCTATAACAATCTAACAGTCAGTAAGTTATCAAAAAAATAGTTAAAATACCTAGTATAAATACTTATTTAAAATCTGGATTTTTTAGAAAACAGTCAATCCTTTTTCCGAAATAAAAGAATGCAAGGGTTTATCAAAAGTATTAATATCATTAATAAAGGATACTTTTTGAGCTTCTAACCCTACGCCAATAAGCAAGACTTCTTTTTTACAAGTAGTAATAAAGCGGTCATAAAATCCTTTTCCATAACCTACTCGATGTCCTTTAGTATCTACAGCTAATAAGGGAACAATTACGATGTCAATTAAATTATTAGGAATGCTTCTTCCTTCAATAGGCTCGGGAATTTGCCATTTGTTTGTTTTAACCTTAGTATTTTGAGTAATTGAAACAGACTTTATTTCAAGCTTTTCAAAATCACTGATTGAAGTGACAACTTGAATGGAAGGAAAATCTTTCCATAATCTATGAATGATTTTCCAGGTATTGATTTCATTTTGTTTTTCTATGGATAGAAAAATATGGATGACAGAAGATTCTTTTATGGGAAAAGAATGAAAGAAAAGATCGCTAATCTCTTGACTAGCGGTGTCTATTTCTTTTTTAGAAAGAGCTTTCCTTTTAAGTAATTGATCTTTTCTAATCTCTTGCTTAGTCATTTTTAAGAATATTCATTCTGAAATCAAAAGGATCTAATTGATCATAGATTTGATCAATAAATAAAGGGTTGTTTAAGTGAAAATTCAAAAAATTGTCAGTACGTTCTTGCAGGTTTCCTGATGGAAATAATTTTTCTTTAATTGTTTCTAATGCCTTTATTTCATTCTCAAAAGCACCTTCTTCTTCTTTTTCAATACGTTTTTGTAACTTTTCTATCCAGTTCTGAATTCGTTTCTGTTCTGCTTCTACTTGCTTATTTAATCCGTTACCTAGAGGAGTTATTTTTTTCTTTAATTTATCAAACCCGTCTAGAAGTATTGATTGCTCTTCGTTAAGATTGATTTTATTGTCTCCTTGTCTTTTAGCAACTAGCTGTTTTTTTAGAATGTATGTTTTCTTAAATAAGTCTTCATTAGTGAGTTCTAGTTTTTTAGTTTTTTTCTGAATATGTGTAGGAATAGATAATGCAAAGTTTCTAGGGAATAATACGGGTAAAGACTGACTGTAAGAACCAAAAAGACCTTTTAATTGTAACCAATAAGCTAATTCACCTGGTCCACCAATGTAAGCAACGTTTGGTAAAATGATTTGTTGGTACAAAGGACGTAAGACTACGTTTGGGCTAATCTTCTCTGGGTAGAGTGTAAAGAAAGAAATAGCTTCTTCTATTGTCCATTTAATCTCTGTATTTAAAACAGATATTTTATTGTTTTCTACGACAATACGTTCTCTTACTCCTTTACTCATGTAAAAGAGATTTATTTCCCTTGGGTTTACTTGTGTAGAATAACCTGCTGTCTTTAAATTGTTGGAAGTCTCTTGGATAGCATGGAAAGACTGTTGTGTCTTTAGTTCATTTTTTACTATGGGTAGTAATTCTTTTTTTAAGATTGCATCATCAGCATCTAAAATAATAAGGCCTCTTTCTCCGAATATCTTGTTAACAAGTGTTCGTGTAGCTTGAGCTAATGTTTTTCCTTTTTTATAAGACGATTGAAGTAACTCGATTTCTTCAGGAAGAGATGAGAGTACCTCATCAAAGCCTTTTAAATCAAATTTACCTACAGGACCTTTTTGATCAGTATTCCATTCGTATTGCTGCCCGAATAGACTAAAGTGATTGATTTCTTCAAAATCGTGATCTTCAGAAGCCATCCAATACATAGGAACTACTTTTGTGTCAGGAGTGCTTAGTTCTTCGGCTAATTTAATGGTCGTTATTATTTTATAAATAAAATAAAGTGGTCCTGTAGCTAAATTTAGTTGATGTCCTGTAGTTACTGTGTAAGTGGTTTCGTTACTGAGAGCATGAATATTTTTCTCAGTAGCAGAAGAAAGCCTATCTTCTTTGTATTGTTGGATTAAACTCTCTACAAGTTGTTTCCGAGGTCTTTTTGTAAAAGCTCTCGAAACTAAAGCGTGTTGAATTCCTTCTTTAGAAGGAGTGAATTGATAAAAAGGTTTTAACTTTTCTTTTTGATTGATGTAATCAAGAAAAAGGGGTGAAAAAGAGTTGGTAGATTCAAAGAGTATCTGTGATGACTGCATAATGTTATTCCACTACCGAACCATATAAGTCAAAGTAGTCTGCTCGTTCTATTTTTACGTTAGCGAAATCACCTAAGCGAACAAAGTTGGTTGCAGCTTCTACTAATACTTCATTGTCTACTTCTGGAGAATCACTTTCTGTTCTGCCTACAAAGTACTCACCTTCTTTTCTATCAAAAAGCACTTTCAAGACTTTTCCCTCTTTTTGTTTGTTAATTTCTAATGAAATTTCTTCTTGAAGCTGCATTACCTCACTTACACGTTCTTGTTTTACTTCTTCTGGAACACTGTCTTCCATTGAGTAAGAATGTGTTCCATCTTCGTGAGAATATGAGAATATTCCTAAGCGATCAAATCTCATTTGCTCTACAAACGTCAACATCTCTTCAAAGTCTTCTTCTGTTTCTCCAGGATGACCAGCTATTAAAGTAGTTCGAAGCGCTATGTTAGGAACCTTTGCTCTGATTGTTTTGATTAGCTCTTCTGTCTTCTCTCTTGTGATGCCTCTTCGCATGGCTTTAAGCATGCTGGTAGAACCATGCTGCAAAGGCATATCTAAATAGTTACAGATGTTGTCACGCTCGTTCATAGCATCTAGGACATCTAAAGGGAAACCAGCAGGATACGCATAGTGTAATCGAATCCACTCAATTCCTTCAACATCAGATAAACTCCTTAAAAGGTCAGCTAGATTTCTTTTTTTATAAATATCTAAGCCATAGTAAGTCAAATCTTGTGCAATGAGTAAAATTTCTTTTACACCTTTCTTGGCTAATGCTTTTGTTTCAGTCACTAAGTCCTCTATTGATTTGGAAACGTGTTTTCCTCTCATAATCGGAATAGCACAGAAAGAACATGGTCTGTCGCACCCTTCCGCAATTTTTAAGTAAGCATAGTGCTGTGGCGTAGTAGACATTCGCTCACCGATCAATTCATGTTTGTAATCAGCGTTGAAGCGTTGTAATAGTTGAGGGAGTTCCCTTGTACCAAAAAAAGCATCTACTTCAGGAATTTCGTTTTCTAGGTTCTCTTTGTATCGTTCAGATAAACAACCGGTAACGTACAGTTTTTCTATTTTTCCTTCTCTTTTTGCATCAGCATAACCTAAAATGGTATCAATAGACTCTTGTTTGGCTAAGTCAATGAATCCACATGTGTTTACCACCACTACATCAGAATCGTCTTCCTCTGTTTCGTGTTGTGCTTCGATTCCATTTCCTTTTAGTTGAGTAAGTAAATTTTCTGAATCAACTAGGTTTTTAGAACATCCTAGTGTGATGATATTTACTTTTTTATTCTCTTGTTGTCTTGTCTTCACGTATTTGAGTATTAAATGACTATTTATTTATCAAATAAAGATTCGACAAACACTTTACTATCAAACAATTGAAGGTCTTCTACTCCTTCACCTACGCCAATGTAGCGTACGGGTATTTTAAATTGATCAGAGATACCTATTACTACACCGCCTCTCGCTGTTCCATCTAATTTAGTAATGGCTAAAGAAGACACTTCTGTTGCTTTGGTAAATTCCTTTGCTTGGATAAAAGCATTTTGACCTGTGCTACCATCTAAGACTAGCATCACGTCATGTGGAGCTTCAGGAATGAACTTTTGAATCACTCGTTTGATCTTCGATAATTCATTCATCAAGTTTACTTTATTGTGCAGTCGCCCTGCTGTATCTATGATAACTACATCAGCTTTTTCGTCTACCGCTTGTTTCACTGTATCAAAAGCAACAGAAGCAGGGTCTGTCCCCATGCCGTGCTCAATTACAGACACATCAATTCGTTCTCCCCATAATTTTAATTGATCAACAGCAGCAGCTCTGAATGTATCTGCCGCTCCTAAAATCACTTTCTTCCCTTGCTTAGATAATTGAGCAGCCAGTTTACCAATAGTCGTCGTTTTACCTACACCATTTACACCCACAACTAAAATGACATAAGGGCCATCTACTTTTTCAACATTTACGCCAGTAGATTCGTTCTCGGACAACAAAGAAGCTATTTCTTCTTTCAATAAGGCATCTAGTTCTGATGCACTAATAAATTTGTCTTTGGCTACACGAGCCTCGATCCGCTCAATAATTTTTACGGTAGTATCTACTCCTACATCTGATGTAATTAAAATTTCTTCCAATTCATCCAGTACTTCATCATCAATTTGAGATTTACCTACAATGGCTCTTCCTATTTTTGATAATAAAGAGGTCTTTGTTTTTTCTAACCCTTTGTCTAGTCCTTCTTTCTTGTCTTTTGAAAGAAACTTAAATAAACCCATAGCTTACTTTTTCTTTGAATTTTTAGATACTAGTTTGAACCATATTACAAGAGGAATAGTTGCAATACCAGTGTTAATAAACGAAAAAAGTCCCTTAAAAAGGGACTTTACTTCAACTTAATATAATATTATCGAATTACTTCTTAGAAAGATATTCCTTTACTTGATCAGCAGGAATCATTTCTTCTCTAAAAGTATAAGCTCCGTTTTCTTTACGTACAGCTTTAACTACTTTTGCTAAACCTGCAGAATCTTTCTTTTGTAATGTTGCTACCGTTTTCTTAGCCATGATTACTTAATTTCTTTGTGAACAGTATATTTTTTCAAAACAGGGTTGAATTTTTTTAATTCAAGACGCTCTGCTGTATTTTTTCTATTCTTAGTAGTGATGTAACGAGACATCCCCTTCATACCACTTTCTTTATGCTCAGTGCATTGTAGTATTACTTGAACTCTATTTCCTTTCTTAGCCATTACTTAGCGATTTTAAATCCTTTACGCTCAGCATCTTTCAATACTGCTTCGATACCATTTTTGGTAATTGTTCTTAACGCTGTAGAAGACACTTTTAATGTAATCCACTTGTCCTCACTAGGGATGTAGAATCGCTTCTTGTGAAGATTCGGTAAGAATTTTCTCTTTGTTTTGTTTTTCGCGTGAGAAACATTGTTACCCACTCTTGGTCTTTTTCCTGTTATTTCGCAAACTCTAGACATACCCTGTTTTTTTACGGACTGCAAATATCCATAATTTTATTTTACTTTGCAACACCATTGGGCAGATAAATGTGGATTAATTCACAAAAAGCAATAGATAAACTATCTTTAGGTGAATAAACAGACTAATGAATAAAGAACTTATTTATCTTATTTTAATTTACCTACTTATTGTAGGTGTTTCTATTGTTAGAGTATCTGTAGAAGAAACCTCTTATGTAAGCCCTGATTCTGAATTTTATTTGAAAGTGTCAGAGAACTTACTAGAAAGAGGTGAAGCTATTATTCCAAACAAATACCCTTTTGAAGAAGCAACAGAAGAAGTCCATTTTTCCTTATGGCCTCTTGGGTATCCTTTGAGTATTCTTGTTGTACAAAAAATAACACAGGCAAACCTTCTTTGGTCTTCTAAAATAGTGAACTGGTTAGGTTTAGCCTTTGTAGCGTTTCTACTTTATAAGCATACGAAACATGCTTGGTTCAACGTATTAGCATTTGGTACATATACCTCATTAGAGATTATTAGTTACAGCTGGTCTGAAATGATTTTTATCACATGTTTGTTTCTTATCTCTTTTATATCGTGTCAGTATAAAGAAAACGGTAAGTTGATTTCTTATCAATGGGTACCATCTCTTCTCTTTCTCTTTTTCTATAGATACATAGGCATAGTTAGTCTAGGAATTCCGTTTTATTATTTAGTTCAAGAGTGGATTAAACAAAAAAAAATAAATTGGCAGTTCGTTATTATTTTATTTAGTTGCTCTTTATTTATTGGGTCTTATCTAATATGGAATAAGCTACAAGGGGATTATATGACAGGACAAGAACGGTTTCTTCCGGAGAGGCTATTATTAGGAGATTATTTGATTAATTTTTTCTCAGCTTTAGCAAAAGAATTGAGTCTAGCGGTTCATTTTAGAGAAGGAGCAAGTAATCATATCTTATTTTATGGATTCTGTTTTTTTCAGATTAGTCTTATCTCTTATTGTTGGTTTTTAATTAGAAAGAAAAATTTAACATTTCGAATCCCTTATTTATCTAAGCATCTATTTATCGTTTCTTTTTTCTATTTAGGTTGTTACTTATTAATAAGGGGATTTATGCCCCATATTGAAACGGTTAATTATCGTTTCTTATCTCCTTTTTCAATTGTAGCGTTTGCTGCTGTTTTAATAGCTGTATCCACTAATGAGGAGTTATTTAAAAATATTAAAATTCCGATCACTACTTTTTTAATTCTGTCATTACTAGTTAATTTGCCAAAACACTTCTTAATCAGTTACTTTTTCTAAAGCCTATGCGTAGTCAAGATTTTATCCAGTTAGAAGATCAATACGGAGCACATAATTACCACCCTATTCCTGTAGTACTTAGTAAAGGGAAAGGAGTGTATGTATGGGATGTAGAAGGCAAAAAGCACATTGATTTTTTATCGGCGTACAGTGCCGTAAACCAAGGACACTGCCATCCAAAATTAGTAAAAGCTGCCACCAAACAATTAAAAAAGCTAACCTTAACTTCACGAGCATTTTACAATGATCGACTAGGCGAAGCAGAGAAATACATCGCCACCTATTTTGGATTCGACAAAGTATTATTGATGAATAGTGGAGCAGAGGCAAATGAAACTGCCATTAAATTAGCTAGACGCTGGGGATATGATGTAAAAGGGATTCCTGAAAACAGAGCCAAAATAATAGCTGTAGAAGGGAACTTCCATGGTCGTACAACAGGAATTATTTCTGCTTCTACCGATCCTGACTCAAGAAAAGGGTTTGGTCCGTTTATGCCAGGATATGAAATTATTCCTTATAATGACTTAAAAGCGTTAGACAACGCATTGAGTGACCCTACTGTTTGTGGTTTTTGGGTAGAACCCATTCAAGGAGAGGCAGGAGTTTACGTGCCCGAGGATGGCTATTTAAAAAAAGCCGCTGAATTGTGCAAAAAACATAACGTACTTCTAATGATGGATGAAGTGCAAACAGGTGTGGGGCGGACAGGTAAGCGCTTAGCTTGTGATCATGAAAATGTAAAACCTGATATCCTAATTTTAGGAAAAGCATTGTCAGGTGGATTTTATCCAGTATCTGCTGCTTTGGCAAATGATGAAGTTATGCTAACCATAAAGCCTGGTGAACACGGTTCTACTTTTGGTGGTAACCCACTAGCTTGTGCCATTGCAGTAGAAGCCTTATCCATTGTTGAAAAAGAAAAACTAGCAGAAAATGCACAGAAAATGGGCGCTATTTTTAGAAAACGAATGACTGATTTACAGCAGAAAACAAATCTTATTTCTTTAGTTAGAGGCAAAGGGTTATTAAACGCTATTGTCATAAAACCACTAGCTGATGGTAGAACAGCTTGGGACGTTTGTATGAAATTAAAAGAAAACGGCTTATTGGCTAAACCCACTCATGGAGATATTATCCGTTTTGCACCACCTTTAGTCATTACTAAAAAGCAGTTAGATAAAAGCTGTGCTATTATTGAAGAAACGATTTTAAATTTTTAACCCTACTTTGTCATCTTAGAAAACGCTTATTTTAAAACCCATAGTTCGGGTTGAAATGAAAAGGGTTATAAGTGAAAAAAAGACTTTTTTCATAACTAATAATTTAAATGATGTTTGTTCTTTGACTAATAATTGACCAAAAGGTTGTTGAATAGCTACTTAAAAATCATTACGAATTAGACTCATGATTTGGGTTCACTTTACAGAATTTAAACGTTTTAGAGGAAATATAAAACGTTTAGGACGCTATTGTTTTTTTATAAAGTCTTTGAATTGAAATTGGGTAATACTTATTGTACATTTGCGTGCTAGAAAAATTAAGTAAACAATTTAAAAGAAAAGAAATGTCAAAAATTAAAGTTGGTATCAACGGGTTTGGACGTATCGGTAGAAATGTTTTTCGTTCTGCTTCTACTCGTAACGATATTGAAATAGTAGGGATCAATGATTTATTAGATGTAGACTATTTAGCATACATGCTAAAGTTTGATTCTGTTCACGGTAGATTTGCTGGTGATGTTGAAGTAAAAGGGGGAAAGCTAATCGTAAACGGAAAAGAAATCAGAGTTTCAGCTGAAAGAGATCCTGCAAACCTAGCTTGGGATAAAATTGGTGCTGAAGTAGTAGTAGAATCTACAGGATTCTTCTTAACTGATGAAACTGCTCGTAAGCACATCGAAGCAGGTGCTAAAAAAGTAGTACTTTCTGCTCCTTCTAAAGACGCTACTCCAATGTTTGTAGTAGGTGTAAATACAGACTCTTATGCTGGACAAGATATTGTTTCTAATGCATCTTGTACTACCAACTGCTTAGCACCACTTGCTAAAGTATTGAACGATACTTACGGGATAGATAAAGGTTTAATGACTACCGTACACGCTGCTACTGCAACACAGAAAACAGTTGACGGTCCTTCTATGAAAGACTGGAGAGGTGGACGTGGAATATTAGAAAACATTATTCCTTCTTCTACTGGTGCTGCTAAAGCAGTAGGTAAAGTAATTCCTGAATTAAATGGGAAACTGACTGGTATGGCCTTCCGTGTGCCTACATCTGACGTATCTGTAGTTGACTTAACTGTTCAGTTAAAGAAAGACACTACGTACGAAGATATCTGTGCTACTATGAAGAAAGCATCTGAAACTACTTTAAAAGGAGTTCTTGGATATACTGAAGAAGCAGTAGTTGCAACTGACTTTAGAGGGGAAACGTGTACGTCTATCTTCGATGCAAAAGCGGGTATTCAGTTAGATGGATCATTCGTCAAAGTTGTATCTTGGTATGATAACGAATGTGGTTACTCAAACAAAGTACTAGTCTTAATTGCAGTTATTGCAAAATAAATAATACCTTACTATTTTTAAAAAAGGCTTCTTTACTTAGTAAAGAAGCCTTTTTTAATACCCTATTTTTGTTTCTTACAAAATCAAAAATAAGCTGAATCCTTTCATCAAAACGGAAAAATAACTCATTTAACATCCATTAATACATACCATCATACGGATTTTAAAAGTAAAAAATAATAAACTAAATTTGTTTATTAGATTAATGGCGTGTTGAATTGGCATTTTTTTGCTATGTTTAGCGTTAATTGGTACTATTCAAGTAGATATGGCAATAGAAACAATACAATTAAACAACGATTTCATAGAATCTTACGCTACAGAGGTAGCAGATATTCTTGTAGACGATTTCTTTTCAAAGAAAGAATTGATCGACGGAAATGATGTCGTAGATTTTTGTTCACTAAGTCAAGTAAACTTTTTTGTTTTAAAAGTATTATTTGAAGAGTGGAAGACTGAGCTGGAAACATTAAAGCAGCCTTATTTTGATTATCAGAATGATGAGGTGAAAAATGTGATGAATGACTTGGCGATTGTCCTTTCTCACCATATCCAAATGAAGAGAGATCACTTTTATCCATTGCTTAAAAATGCGATTAAAAGTAGTATCAACTTAACCTTCAATCCACTAAAATTCTTAAATAATTACTGTAAAGGGTTGTCAGATTTGGAGCAACTAACAGTAAGAAATATTAAAAGTCACGCCAAGTACATTAAATTACATAAAGTACTTATTGTATCCTTAATTCGTAAGTTCGACGGCTGGTATGGTGACACGTCTATTAACATAGAACGGATTTACGAAATCAATTATAGCATATTGGAAGAACATGGAGATAAGCTAAAACCAGCTGAGTCCATACTTAAAAAATTATTTGATATTAAACCTGCTTCTTTAGACGACTTCCTATTAAAGAAAGGAGAGAAACCAACTTCTACTAATACAGCAAAAGAAGATTATTCAGTTCCCGCTGCTGCTGGAAACGCAAAACCTGATATTGTTAAAACCACACCTGCTTCTCCTAGTAAGGAAACACCTAAAAAAGAAAAAGAGGAGGTAAGAGAAAAGCAAGAAACTAAGACAGCTGATAAGCCTGTTGTAGAAAAAGCCACTGTAGTAACAGAAATTCGCTCTTCTATTTCTATTAACCAACGTTTTAATTTTGTTAATGAACTATTTAAGGGCGAGTTTGACACCTTTGATGAAGCAATAGATAAACTAGAACAGTGTAGTGATTTTGATTCTGCTAGTATTGTATTGGTAGAAAACTATGTAGAAAAATACGAATGGGATACTGAAACTAAAGAGGTACAAGACTTTTTCGAAATTGTAGCTAAGAAGTTTTAGAGGAGACATAAAACAAGGTATCAAAAAAAGGTCTTTCTAGGAAAGACCTTTTTTTGATTAATCACGTCGGCCTAAAAACATCATTACGTAATACAATAAGTTAGCTAGAGCAGCTAAAGCAGCCACTACATACGTCATTGCAGCCCAAAAAAGAGCGTCTTTTGCTTTCTTATATTCTTCATCCGTTACTATTCCGTTTGCAGAAATCCACTGTAAAGCCCTGTTTGACGCATCAAATTCTACGGGAAGTGTCACCATACTAAATAAAGTAAATACCGCATACACAGCAATGATTGCCAACAGTATTCCATTTCCTAATACACCCAACATAGCCCCTCCAAATAAAGAACCTATGGCAATGATATTAATCATTTTACTAGCAATATTTTGAATAGGTACTAGAGAAGAACGTAGCTTTAACATACTGTACGCTCGTGCATGTTGTACTGCATGGCCACATTCGTGAGCAGCTACAGCAGTAGCTGCAGCATTCCGTTCATGATAAACCGCTTCGCTTAAGTTGACTGTTTTGTTAGCAGGATTGTAATGGTCTGTTAATCGACCACCTACACTAACTACCTGAACATCATGAATATCAGAGTCTCGTAGCATTCTTTCGGCTACTTCTTTTCCAGACATCCCAGATGCCAATTGTGTTTTTGAATATTTTTTGAACTTACTTTTTAGTCGGTAGCTTACTATCTGACCTAAGATCATAAAACCGACAGTAATACCAATATAAAGAGGCGAAAGCCCATAAGGAATCATCATAATGCTGTTTGTTTATTGAGTTACAAATCTTTTATTTTCTCTATTAAGTTAGTAGTTGAAAAACCATTAACCAAATCTATTCGTTCAACTGCACCACCGTACGCTATTACCTCCTTACTTCCAACGATCTCTTCAATCTCGTAATCTTTACCTTTCACCAATATATCAGGACGTACGGTATCAATTAGTTTTAAAGGGGTTTTGTCTCCAAAAAGGATCACAGCGTCTACAAACCAAAGTGCACTGAGCATAATAGACCTAATCTGTTCATTGTTAACAGGTCGTTTATCACCTTTGTTCCCTTTTACCGAAAGGTCAGTATTTAATCCAACGATTAATTTATCACCCAATAAGCGAGATTTTTCCAAGTAATCTACATGTCCTACATGCAAAAGGTCAAAGCAACCATTGGTGAATACAATCTTTTGATTAGTATCTCTCCATTCTTTTAGAGCAGAAGGCAAAGATTCGTCCGTAAGGATTTTATGATGACTGCGTTGTGGTGTCATGCTGTTTTGTTTTTAGTTGACTCAGCAATAAACTAATAGAACCTATCAAAATGATAGTTAATGTTTGCCATAAATGAAAGATGGTAGCAAAAGAAAGCCCATCTTCGAATTTGATCCCGTACAGTACCAATACGGCTGGAATAATAGCATGATACGTTCCTGCACCACCAGGTAATGGTAACGACATGGCAACACCACCAGCTACAAACAAAGTGAGACAAGCCAATAAGCTCAGATTCTCCGTACTAGGAACCGCTAAGAAACCCAAATAAGTCATTAAAAAGTAAGAGATCCAAATCAATAACGAATGAACAATGAATAAGACTCTTTTCTCTAATTTAAATATCGAAAGAATACCCTCTTTTAAGCCTTTTAGGAAATCTAAAGCAGCAGCAATAAAAGCATTTAATTTCCCTTTTTTCCATAAAATGTAAATCACTATCACTCCTACTAATGCAACTACTCCTACTATTGTAAGGCTAGAGATGCCTGTAGAATCACTTTCTTTTGCCTTTTTGGATAATAAATCAGAAAAGAAAGTATATAATTTTTCGAACTCTACTAAAAAGGAAATACCAAATAGAGTTAGTAAAAAAGATAAATCAACCACTCGTTCAGCTACTACCGTCCCTAAAGAAGTATTTACAGGAACCTTCTTCATACCAAATAAAGAAATACAACGGGAAACCTCACCACCTCTTGGAATCGCTAGGTTAATGAAGTAACCGACCATCACCGCATAAAAATTAGTCAGTAAGTCCGTAGTGTACCCTAAAGGTTTTAATAGTAATTTCCACCGCTCAGCACGTAATATATGACTTATCACGGCAACTATCGAGGAGAGGATCAGGTAAAATATATTTGTTTGTTCCCAATCACTTTTTAGTTTTTCAAAAGGAAGATTGCTTAAAGTAACCCAAAGTAAAGCTCCTGTAAAAGAAAAGAGCAGTATGTTTTTTAATTTTTTCTTCACCTGTTTTTAATTAATTCGGTTGGTTGTTTTTTCCTGGGAAAACAATCACAGGTTTAATACTAGGTGCTACCTCCAACTCCACCAATCCGTAAGCCAATACCAGAACGGTATCACCTACTTGTACTTTTCTAGCGGCAGGACCATTCAGACAAACCACGCCACTACCTCTTTCGCCTGGGATTACATACGTCCAAAAACGCTCTCCATTATCTGCATTTAAGATCTGAACTTTTTGATTCTCAAACATTTCGGCAGCCTCCATTAAATTAGCATCTAATGTAATACTTCCTACATAATTCAAATCTGCTTGAGTAACAGTTGCTCTATGAATTTTTGATTTTAAAACCTCTACCTGCATATGTCTTATTGTAAAAACACAAAAGTAAGAAAAGAGTTCTGTATTTCCTGCTTAATCATCCTATTTCGTTTCTACAAAGAACTAGATAGTAGGTGTGAAAGCGGTCGTCATGAAAATAAGGGTCTCAGGAAACCAACAAAAAAGTACGTCATCTCTACCTACGTGGGGATGACGATCAATTTTACCGCTTATTTTCTTTGATTGTGGCATTACTGTTTGGGATTCACGACTACTCGGATGACGAGCTATGATGTTTACTGTTATCACTGAAAAATCAGTTTGTCTGCCGTACGGTGTCTTTAAGATCTGACCTGCCTGCCGCAGGCACGGTAATCTTACTGCCTTATTATCTTAAAATCTCCCCAAACAGTCTCTCCAAATTGGCATTCGTTACCTTAGCTACCTCTTCCACCGAAACGCCTTTTATGTCTGCTATCTTTTCAGCAATGTGAATCAAAAAAGAAGGTTCGTTGCGTTTGCCTCTATTAGGGGTAGGAGCCAAGTAAGGAGCATCCGTTTCTAAAACGATGTTATCAAGTGAGATATTCTCAACTACTTCTGGTAAGTGGCTTTTTTTAAACGTCACTACACCGCCAAAACCCAATAAGTAACCCAACTCAACGGCACGCTGTGCTTCTTCTTCCGTTCCAGAAAAACAGTGTAAGATTCCGTTTACGTTTGGATACTTCTCTAAAATAGCCAAGGTATCAGGAATAGAATCTCTTGTATGGATTATAATAGGTAGCTTGTACTGCTCTGCTAATTTAAGCTGTGCTTCAAAAGCCAACTTCTGTTCTTTTTCTAAAGACTTATCCCAATAATAGTCCAGTCCAATCTCTCCAATAGCAATAAAATCACGCTTTTCTAACCAATCACTTACCTCTTGTAGTTGTTGTTTGTAGTCTGTAGTCACCGCACAGGGGTGAATTCCCATCATGGCGAAACATTGAGCAGGGTACGCTTTTTCTAATGCCAGCATACCTTCAATAGAGTCGTAATCTATGTTGGGCATCAGTATTTTAGAAATACCCCCATTAAAAGCTCGTTGGAGCATAGCTTCTCTGTCGTCTGCGAATTTTTCAGAATAAATATGAGCGTGGGAGTCTATCATGGTGTAAAATTAGGTGTTTATTCATAAAAAAAGGGATACATCATTGATGTATCCCTTTTTGAGAAAAATTGTTTTTTCTAAGATTTAGAAAGAGTATCCTAATTTAAGACCGAATCTTGGTAAGATACCATCAAAGTCTACTGAGTTAATGTCGTCTTCATTAACTCCATCAGTACGTATGTCTGTTTTTCCGTTAGCGTATCGTGCGCCTAAAAAAGCTTCGAAAATAAATCCAGAATCTGTTACAACCTGATAACCAAAATCAAAACCACCACCAATAGTTGTGTAATCAACCTCTGTACTTTGTGATGTAGAAGATGTTGTAATGTCAGTATCATAAGTGTACTTACCGTATCTTAAAAAGGGAGAGACATAGAGGCCACTTAACGCTGATTCTTCGTCACTTAAGTAAAACCTAACCGCAGGAGATATTCCTAAACCAACCAATTTAGTGTCACTGATTTTTGCTCCAAAATAAATCCCTTGCAATTGTAAACTGACGTTATTAGAAATTAATCTTTCGTAAGAAAGGTTAATGGTTGAAAATACTAAACTTAAAGGATTAATTTTTACGACATTAGAACCTTGTGCATTAGCAGTAAGTGTACTAGTAATAATAGCTAGTGATAAAATGATTTTTTTCATAATTAATATTTTAGGCGGGGTTTAAAGTTAAATAAAAATAACCGTGTGTTAGATTTCTACATTAATTCAAATATAGAATAGTTTAATCTACTGATTTTTTTGTGAGTACTATTTTTTGGAGTAAATGGTTTAAATCCTTTAATCTTGATTTTCCAATTAGGGCTGTTAAATAATTGTTTGAATTGACTTAAGTTAGACTCCATAGAGAAGCGAGATAAAAACAGTTTTTTGTCTCGTTCACTAAAAAGAAGTTTAATGTTTTCGAGGTCAATGTTCTTTTTTATTTTACCATTTGTAAAAATAACCTGGTCTAATTCTTTTGTGAGGAGGTTACTTAGAAGTGATGCCTTTAGTATCATTTTTTCATTCAAGTTGTCTTTATATTTAAAAGTGAAATCTAGGATGAATTGTTCTTTGTTTTCATTTTCAAAAACAATGGGTTTGATGAAATACTGCGTATTACCTTCACCTACATAGAAAGTTTCAAATAAGTTTGATCCCGACTTAGAAGCTTCGCTACTCCCTCCAGGTTTCATCGGAGAACAAGCGTATAGTATTAGGAATAAACAAAAAGCAAAAACGGATTTGGGGTAATAAGTAAGATTCATGGGAGTAATTTAGTTCTTTTTAATGATTCGTTTAGATAAGTTCTCTAAACTTGAGATGCTATCTGTATTAGATAAATTAGTAGATACTAAGAGTACAGAAATTAAATTTTGATTTGTTTGATTTACATAGTTGATAATAGTAGTATCTCCTAGGTGATATTTTTTGTAAAAGTAGGTAGAGCTATCCGTTTTAGATAGGATTAATTTAGAAGTGTTTTTCAGTAAATCATGTTTGAATAAGCCCTTTAGTGATGTATTGTATGGCATACCAAGGTAAAGAGTATGTTTTTCAGTTTCTATTGTCTTAAATAGCGGTATTCTTCGGCTTTTTGAGTTAAAAAAAGAAAAGTATGCGTTGGTTGTCTCTTTAGAAAGTGTTTGGTGTACTGTTTCGTTATCTTTTACCTCAAACTCTATTCTATTCGGTAGGTTAATGTTTTTACGAGAATGATTACTACATGAAAATAGTATTAATGATAGGAAAGTAAACAGGTAGTAAGGTTTCAACATAATAATGGACATAAAAAAAGCTAACAACTTACGTTATTAGCTTTTGTAAAATAATACGATTCAAATTACTCTCCAGTAACGATAGTTTCGTAGTTAGTTAAGATACCTAAAATGTTAGTAGATTTGATATCAACTGTAGAGATTTTGCTGATACCAGCATTTTTAGCAGCAGTTTTGATACTAGCATCTTGGTCGAAAAATAAGATACTAAAGAATCCTTTAGCTGTAGCAGTTCCTACTTTTGAACCTACTTTGTTACTAGTTGCATTTACAGGTAATGTTAATGCACAACTTGTCATCATTGCAGCAACACCTGCAGCAGCGACTAAAGATTTGATAGTTTTCATAAATATTAGTTTAAATTTAAAACACGAACATACTAAAAAAAGAATCCAATTCAATGGTATTCAGTGTAATTCTGTCAGGAGCATAAAAAAAGATGAGAAATGAGAAGAGAAACTCTGGGAAATTTTTT
>JBGCEI010000081.1:0-2780 GCA_045106295.1 Cyclobacteriaceae bacterium | reverse complement strand
CTGTGCGCCACGAACAAGAATTAAAAGATGTTTTACCTGCTAACGAAGCAGGACTTCCAGTTTTTGATATGATTATGCTAGGAATGGGAGGAGATGGGCATACGGCTTCTATTTTTCCTCACCAGATGGAGTTATTAGCTTCTAACAAGATATGCGAAGTAGCAGAACATCCAGAGTCAGGACAAAAGAGAGTCAGTATTACAGGCCCTGTAATCAATGCAGCTAAAGAAGTTGTATTCTTAGTAACAGGAGCAGGGAAAGCAGAAAAAATAGACGAGATATTTTATCAAAAAGGAAGAGCAGAAAGCTATCCAGCAGCTCATGTAAAACCTACAAGTGGGAGATTGAGTTGGTATTTAGACAGTGCAGCAGCAGCAAATTTATAAGAGATGAATTCGTTTGGAGTTTATAATTTTCTGGAAATACTAGGAGGACTAGGGATCTTCATTTATGGGATGAAACTCATGAGTGAAGGAATTCAGAAAGTAGCCGGTTCTCAACTTCGACGAATCATGACTTATATGACAAAAACCCGTTTAGGAGGAGTTTTTTCAGGATTTGGTCTAACAGCTGTTATACAGTCTTCTTCAGCAACTACCGTAATGATTGTCAGTTTTGTAAATGCAGGATTGATGACCTTGAGGCAATCCATAGGAGTGATCATGGGAGCGAATATTGGTACTACCATTACTGGTTGGTTATTGATTTTGCCTCTTTTGTCATTTAAAGTAAGCATTTCTTCTTTGGCGTTACCAATTATCGGAGTATCTGCACCTTTACTGTTTTCAGGAATTAAGAAATGGAAATCTTTTGGTGAATTTGCCATAGGATTTGGTTTGCTATTTATGGGGCTTAATTTCATGAAGAATGCCATTCCTGATTTAAGCAACAATCAAGAAGTACTCAGTTTCTTGGCAGAAGTCTCTTCATCAGGTTTCTTAAATACGATCTTATTTGTTTTTATTGGAGTGTTACTGACTGTAATTGTTCAATCATCCAGTGTGGCATTGACTATTAATTTAGTGCTCTTAGCACAAGGTTTATTGCCTATAGAAAGCTCTATTGCTATGTTATTAGGAGAAAATATAGGAACAACCATTACGGCAGGATTAGCCTCATTAGTAGGGAATATTTCCGCCAAAAGATCAGCTTGTGTACACCTTATTTTCAACCTTTTCGGAGTAGCATTAGTCCTGCTATTACTCCCATTATTTATTCATTTAATCGAAGGAATAATGGCTCAGATGGTAGACGTGGAAAGCCCACTGTATTATTCGTCTGTTTTAGTGATGTTTCATACAGCGTTTAATTTCTGGAATACCTGCTTATGGTTTGGCTTAGTTCCTTTTTTAGAGAAAATGGTGGTTAAACTAGTCCCAGATAGAGACAAAGACTCGTTTAGAACAGATCTTATTTTAGGAAAAAACATCATTGATACTTCTGAAATGGCAACAGTAGAAGCCATGCAAGAAATAAAAAAGCTCTCTAAAACAATTCAAACGATTTACAGAGATGCTTTGCAGGTAATGAAGGGAAAAGACTTTTCGGAATTGTTGATCAACGATTTAGACCTAACAGAACAGAACATTGAAAACACACGAAAATCGACGGCTAACTTTTTGATGGAAGTATCCAGGACGAATATCAGTGAAGAGACGTCTAATAAAGTAATGAATATGCTCATTATGCTAAAAGACTTAGATTTATTGGCTGATGAAAGCATTAACCTAATTCAACACCTACGAAATATCAAAGAGTCTGACGCTCACTTTATCCCAAAACTGAATACCAATTTAGTGAAAACAGGAGATCTGATAGAAGAATACTTAAAAGATACATTGTACCTCATGCGAAGAGGGAAAAGGAAAAAGGTTGACTTAAAGTCTGACCAATTACAATACACCATAAACGATCAGGTAGATAACCTGAAAGTAAGGTTGAATAAGAAAAAGAGTATTGCCAATATGAGTTTGCAAGAAAGTATTCTCTTTCGAGAATTGCTGGGAGGGCTAGAGAAATTTGCCGATCATATGTACAGTTTTCACGAAGGTGTATTAGAAATAGCGTAAAGATGGCTACTCAGAAAAAGAAATGGTTGAAATGGGAGTTTTGGCCCTTTTGGTTGTTCTATTTCCCTGTTTACATTCAGTATCTGCGCCTTTCTGCGAAAGCAGGAAGTATGGGCTTTTTCGCTGCCGCCAATCCTTTGATGAAATATGGAGGTATGAGTAATTACTCTAAATACAATGTATTAAAAGAGATAGATAAAGAATATATCCCTAAAACCATTTTGTTAACTTATCCTTATCGGCTAGAAGAAGTTTCAAAATTAGGCTTTCAGTATCCGTTAATTGCAAAGCCAGATATTGGTGAACGTGGAACCGGAGTCGAGAAAATAGATACTGAAGAAGACCTCAAAAATTACCTCAATAAAGCCTTTCAACAAGATATTATTATTCAAGATTATTGTGATTACCCTATAGAACTAGGCGTAATGTATCACAGAATTCCTGATACGGCAAAAGGGAAGATTACCTCAGTAGTTCGAAAAGAGGTATTGACTGTAGAAGGAAATGGTTCAGATACCTTAGAACAATTAATTTTAACAGGAGAGCGAACGTATTATCATCGAGATATGTTGAGTGAGGAATACGGAGAAGAGCTCGCTAATCTTCTCCCAATTGGAGAGAAAAGAGAGTTGTCAACTATTGAAAACCATAGTAGCGGAGCTATCTTTTATAATTACCATCAGTAGATAACTGATTAATTAGAAAAAATGT
>JBGCEI010000080.1:0-12206 GCA_045106295.1 Cyclobacteriaceae bacterium | reverse complement strand
TTGTTTATTATTTTATGGACTTGGAAGTAAAAATACTGATTTATGTTGAGAAAGAATGTTTATCATCTCTTTATTTATTTAATTAAGTTTTCGCCTACTTCTATTTAGAGTCTTTTTCGGCTTATTCAGACTTTATTCAGTTTACTCTAATTAATCATAACAATTGGATAACAACACCTTTAGGTGCTGTTATCTGTTTTATAGAAACACTAATCTAATAGGTTTTTAATTTGCTTAAAAGAATTTTGTGCCACAAAAGTGTATATTTCGGTAGTTTTTGTAGAGTTATGCCCTAATAGTGTTTGTATATACCTCAAATCCACCCCTTGTTCTAATAAATGGGTTGCAAAACTATGCCTAAGTGTATGTGGAGTGACTCTTTTTTTTATACCTGTTTTTTTTGCTGCATTTGTTACTATTTTAGCCACACTAGTTTCACTGTATTGGGTTCCTTTTTTTTCTCCTTCAAATAAATAGTGTGTTGGCTTCCATTTTTTATAGTAGGAGCGTAGGTCCATTAATACCGTATCCGATAGGAGTGTCATCCTATCTTTTCCACCTTTAGAATCCTCAATTCTAATTAGTTTTCTATCTGAATCGATGTCTTCTATTTTTAACTGTAGCAACTCACCTCTGCGTAAACCGGCAGAATATAATAAGCTTAAAATACATTTGTGCTTCAAGTTTTTCGTACTGTTTATCATGGCCAATATCTGTGGCTTACTAATCACTTTAGGCAATGCTTCCTTTTTCTGAGGGCGTTCTAGTTGGTAAAATTGATGGGGCATATCAAGTACTATTTCATAGTAAAACTTAATGGCATTTATCATTTGGTGTGTGTAAGGAATAGATCTTTTTTCGTGTTGCTTAATGTGTTTCAAATAGCCCCGTATGTTATTTTCATTTAAATGATCTATTTCCATCGTTTCATAGTGATTTATAAACCGTTCAAACATACTGATGTAAATGCGTGCCGTATTTGAGGCATAATTTTTCAATTCTAATTTTTCTAAAAATGATTCGGGTACTTTTCTGTGCTTTGTTACTCTTTTTTTGTAGGTGCTTAAGGATAACTTCCCCACTTCGTTTATCTTTTGTTTCTTGTAGAAATACTTTGTGTTAACCCATGCTACGCCTCGAAATGTTTGAAATACTTTGTTTAGGTTGGTGCTATGGTTAGGGATGATTACTTGGTTGGTCGGTATATGCCATTTAGCTTCTGGGAAATGTGTTTTTATGAGCGATTGGATTACCTTATCGGTATAAAATTTTATTCCAATCATCTTTTGCTTGTTTACCAGTACATGAGTTAAGTTAATTTTCTTTGTTAAGGTGTTTTGCATCTCAATAAATACGTAATTAGAGGTGTAATAATAAAAGTAAACCGTATATTTAAACGGATAAAAAACGGTTAGTATAAACACTTTTATAGAATGAAAGGATGTAGCTATTGTTCTAAACCACTTGAAGGAAGGGTTGATAAGAAGTTTTGTAACTCGTATTGTAAAACGGCTTTTCACTACGAAAAAAGAAAAGCAGAACAGCCCAGTTTTTTTGAGCAGGTAGATCGTCAACTTAAAACAAATAGAAGAATTTTAAAAGAGTATAATAAAGCAGGTAAGTCTACTGTGCGGAAAGCACTTTTGTTGGAAGAAGGGTTCGATCCCAATTATTTTACCCATTACTGGAAAAACAATAAAGGTCAGGTCTACTTGTTTTGTTATGAGTACGGTTTTCTTTCCTTAAAGGAAAATCAAAAAGATAAGTTTGTGTTAGTGAAGTGGCAACACTATATGAATGGATAAATAAATGGTTTGTTTTATCGCTTTAATAGAGCTAACCTAATCTACCTACTATTATCCCGAAATATGCATTAGGGATAGAAGTGAAAAGCCCACAGCTGACGAAGGAAGCGAGGACTTGTAACGGATAGCCCGACCCGCTAGGGTGATGCCCAAATCCTTAACTACCTTTTCTTACCAATACAGGTGAAACTTCCGTTTCTGAGTACTTCTTTGTTGTAGGAGAAAGGATTCATGTCAGCATCGAACATAGTAGCGCCACTTGCTTCTGCAATGGCTTGTCCTGCTGCGGTATCCCATTCCATAGTTGGTCCGTGTCTGTAGTAGATATCTGCTTTTCCTTCGGCTACCATACAGAATTTCAATGAACTCCCTACTGATATTTCTTCGGTTACACCGTGTTTCTTGAATACAGCATCTTCTTCGCTAGAGGCGTGAGATTTGCTTTTTACAGCTACTTTGTTGGAATCTCTGTATTGGCTTTTAAGCTCTTCTTTAGTACCATTTATTTCTTTGAAAGCACCATTGGTGTCACCATAATACATAGTGTCTAAAACAGGAGCGTAAATAACACCCATTACTGGTTTTCCGTCTTTTATTAAAGCTATGTTAACCGTGAATTCGCCGTTTTTCTTAATGAATTCTTTTGTTCCGTCCAGCGGATCAACGCACCAGAAGTATTCCCACTTTTGGCGTTCTTGGTAAGTTGCTATTCTTCCTTCTTCTGAAAGAATAGGGATACCTAAGTTCAATTTCTCTAATTCAGCTTCTATGATGAGGTGTGCTTCTTTGTCTGCAATAGTAAGAGGAGAGTCGTCCGCTTTAAAATCTACTGTTTTTTCAAAATCAGTGTTTTCGTAGATGTCTAAAATCTTAATACCTGCTTTTTTAGCAATCTCATTTATTTTTTCGATGTCTAATTTTTCTATTAAATCCATATTGTTCAATGTTGGGTTTACGTTGCCTTTCATTCTCCCCCACTTGATGTTTCCCCAGAAACGTTCGTGAAAGTAGTAAACTGCTAGTTTAATTAAAAGTTCTACTGCTCCAAACTCAAGTGCTACCATGCCATCTCCTGTAAAGATGTAGAACAACAAAGCAGAAGTTCCTGTGGCAATCCCTCTCCATATTATTCCTTTTACAACACTTCTGGCATAAGATGGTCCTTTAGATGTCCTTCCCCAAGGAACAAAATTCCAAATGCGTTCATGCCCGTAGTAAAACAAGAGTTTTCCGATAACTTCTAGTAATACGATATACTTTAGATCAGTTACATGATCCTTGTCAATAAAGATGTAAGCTAGTACAAGTGTGGTAAGTGATGCTATTACCCTCCAGCTTACTCCTTTTGCTAAACTTCTTCCTTTTGAATCTTGCATTGAATTAAAATTTTGACAAAGGTAATCAAAATAATATTTCGTTTTTAATTTAATTACTTACTTATAACAGAATTATATTCTGAATTATGTTTGTTTTGTGAAATAATATTTGTTTCAGGCTTGTTTTTTGATTTGTAGATTAAAAAAAATGTGAAAAGAGAAGAATATTTCTGTAATAAGGCGTGAATCTTTACTTTTTATACTAATTTTGCCCCCTGTAATGAGTAATATTCACCCCATATTCGACACTATTCTTCAAAAAGAAGATAAAGAAGCCTTACTAAAGCAAAAAGGAATTGTTTTGTGGATGGTAGGACTTTCTGGTTCAGGTAAGAGTACGCTTGCTAGAGCGCTTGAAAATGAACTCCATGAGAAAGGTTTCTTAACTAAACTGTTGGATGGAGATAACCTAAGAACAGGAGTGACTAATAACTTAGGTTTTTCGGCTGAAGACAGAAAGGAAAATATTAGAAGAGCAGCAGAAGTGTCCAAATTATTTGCTGAAGCAGGAGTGGTTACGATCTGTTCGTTAATTAGCCCTACTGAAGATATCAGAGAGCAGGCAAAAGAAATTATTGGTGATAGCTTTTATGAAGTATTTATTAGCTGCCCATTCGAAGTATGTGCCGAGCGTGACGTGAAGGGCTTATACCAAAAAGCAATGAATGGAGAGATCAAAAACTTTACAGGTTTAGACGCTCCATTTGACGAACCCAAAAATCCGTTTGTAAAAGTAGAAACGGATAAAGAAGAGTTAGAAATCAGTAAAGATAAATTACTCGGAGCTATTTTGCCGATTATTAAATTTTAAAGACTACTAGTTTAATATTATGTCATATTCTTTATCACACCTAAAACAGCTAGAAGCTGAGGCCATTCATATCATAAGAGAAACCGTAGCGCAGTGCGAGAAGCCTGTTTTATTGTTCTCTGGAGGGAAAGACTCTATTTGTATTGTACGCTTAGCACAAAAAGCATTCTATCCAGCTAGAATTCCTTTTCCATTATTTCATGTAGATACTGGGCATAACTTCCCAGAAGCCATTGAATTTAGAGATAAACTAGCTAAAGATATCAATGCTAATTTAATGGTAGGTCTTGTACAAGATTCTATTGACAAAGGAACAGCTATTGAAGAAACGGGACCTAATGCTAGTAGGAATGCGTTGCAGTCAGTTACTTTAATGGAAGGTTTTGAAGAACATCAATGGGATGCTGCTTTTGGTGGTGCTCGTAGAGATGAGGAAAAAGCAAGAGCAAAAGAACGTATCTTTTCTCATAGAAATGAATTTGGTGAATGGGATATCAAAAACCAACGTCCAGAGTTATGGAATATTTACAATGGTAAGAAAGCTGTAGGAGAGCATTTTAGAATTTTCCCTATTTCTAACTGGACAGAAATGGATGTATGGCAATACATCAAACAAGAAGAAATAGAACTCCCAAGTATTTATTTTTCTCATAAGAGAGAGGTGTTTACAAGAGATGGTGTGTTGCTAGCTAAAAACGAATTCCTTAACCTAAGAGAAGGGGAGGAGATCAACGAAGAAATTATCAGATACAGAACCTTAGGTGATATGACCTGTACAGGTGCTGTGCGGTCTGAAGCATCTACTTTAGATGATGTGATTCAAGAAGTAGCGTCAGCTACTGTTTCTGAAAGAGGCGGTAGAGCAGATGATCAACGATCTGAGTCTGCTATGGAAGACAGAAAAGCACAAGGTTATTTTTAGAATAAAAAGAATTGAAATTAAGGTTAGTTAGACTGATTTCTAAAAAAGAATAAGATGGAAAACACACAAAAATCTTCTGGATATTTAGACATGGACTTGCTTCGTTTTACGACAGCAGGTAGTGTAGATGATGGTAAAAGTACGTTAATAGGTAGGTTGCTTTACGATTCCAAAGCTATTTTTCAAGATCAAATTGATGCAATAGAAGCTACAAGTAAAAGGAAGGGACAAGATGATGTAGACCTTTCGTTATTAACAGACGGTGGTAAAGCAGAGCGTGAGCAAGGGATTACCATAGATGTAGCGTATCGTTACTTTGCTACTCCTAAGCGTAAATTTATTATTGCTGATACGCCAGGGCACATTCAGTACACTAGGAATATGGTGACTGGAGCTTCTACGGCCAACTTAGCGATCATTTTGATTGATGCTAGACATGGTGTGATTGAGCAAACAAAAAGGCATTCTTTCATTGCCTCTCTTTTACAGATCAAACATTTAGTAGTCTGTGTAAACAAAATGGACCTGATCGATTACAGTGAAGAAGGTTTTTGTAAAATTAAAAGTGATTTTAATGACTTTGCTTCTCGATTAGATGTTCCAGATATTCGATTTATTCCTATCTCTGCTTTAAAAGGAGATAATGTAGTGAATAAATCAGAAAATATGGATTGGTACAACGGTTCTACTTTGATGCATACACTAGAAAATGTACAAATAGGAGCAGATTTAAATCATGTAGACGCTAGATTCCCTGTTCAATATGTTATTAGACCTCAAATAGATGAGTTTAGGGATTACAGAGGTTATGCAGGTAGAATAGGAGGAGGAGTTTTTAAACCAGGTGATGAAGTAACGGTGTTGCCTTCGGGTTTTTCTTCTAAAATTAAATCTATTGATACATTTGATGGACCTGTAGAAGAAGCATTCACACCTATGTCTGTAACCATCACCTTAGAAGACGATATTGATATCTCTAGAGGGGATATGATTGCCAAACCACTGAATAAGCCAGAAGTAAAACAAGACTTAGAGTTAATGATTTGTTGGATGTCTAATACACCATTAAATCCTTCAGGGAAATATGTGGTAAAGCATACGTCAAAGGAAGTGAGAGCTATGATGAAAGGTGTACGATATAAAATGGACATCAATACGCTTCATAAAATAGAAGATGATTTAGCTGTTAAAATGAACGATATTGCTCGTATTACAATTAGAACATCTAAGCCACTATTTGTAGATGACTATAAAAAGAATAGGAATACAGGTAGTTTGGTTCTCGTAGATGAGTTTACCAACGAAACCGTAGCTGCAGGAATGGTGCTTTAGTAAAGAGGACTTTCTTAGAAACCCCGCTCGGTCGCATGTTCCGCAGGACAATGCGACTGAAATCTTTAAAAGCATTCCGTGCCTTCGGCAGGCAGGTGTAATGGATCAAGCTAGTTATTACCTATATGGCGCTCGTTTGCAACGAGTGTTTATTCTATTCATATCATAAATCTCATTTGTCATCCTATTTCATTAATCACTCGTTACGCTACACTAAACGAGCGCCATCAGAGTCAGCTTGGATGAGAACCTACAGTTTTATTTATCCCTCATCCATTTTTCTATTTCATCTATTTCTAAAGGGATGCTTTTCATTAAATCAACAGGTCCATCTTTTGTGATTAAGATATTGTTTTCTAAACGGATCCCTATATTCTCCTCTTGTATGTAAATGCCTGGTTCACAGGTGAGTACCATACCTTCTTTGAATGGAATAGAATAATCTCCTACATCATGTGTATCTAAGCCAATAAAGTGAGAGATACCATGCATAAAATACTTTCGTCTCACTGGTATATTGGCGTTTTGAGCATCTATTTCTTCTTGTGTAATTAAGCCTAAGCGAATGAGTGCTTCTTCCATTACTTGGTTGACTTCTTTATTATACTTTTCAAATGTATTGCCGACTACTAATAAGGTAGTAGCATATTTCATTACAAAGAGTACTTCGTTGTAAACTTGTTTTTGCCGTTTAGTAAATTTTCCGTTTGCAGGAATAGTTCGAGTCATATCAGATGCATAGTTGGCATACTCAGCGCCAAAATCCATTAGGATTAGGTCTCCATCTTTACATTGCTTGCTGTTTTCTATGTAATGTAGTACGCAAGCATCTTTTCCAGAGGCTACTATGGACTGGTATGCTGGTCCGTTAGCTCTGTTCTTTAAGAATTCATATTGGATAGTCGCTTGTATTTCGTATTCGTAGCTATTCGAAGTAGTTGTTTGCAACACTTTTTTAAATGCCTTTTCTGTGATGCTACAGGCGTGTTTCATCAAGTCTATTTCCCCTTTTGATTTTACTACTCGTAGTTCATGCATAATAGGAGCCAGACGACTATATTGATGCAAAGGGTAAGCTGCTTGAATCCATTTTCTGAATCTGTCGTCTCTTGTTTCTACCTTTTTTGAAGCTCGTTTGTGTTCGTTGGCATTAAGTAACACTTGGTCAGTAGATGTAATTAAACGATCTAATATTGATTCGAATTCAGTTAACCAATAAACCGACTGTATTCCAGAAACGTTTTTGGCTCCTTCTTTTGTGAGTTTGTGTCCTTCCCAAATAGCAATTAGCTCACTAGTTTCTTTAATAAAAAGAATGGCTTTATCAGCGACTTTTGTAGCATCTGGGTAAAGTAGTAAAATAGTCTCTTCTTGATCTATTCCACTTAAATAAAACAAATCGTTGTTCTGACGGAAGGGAAGTACTCCGTCTGCATTGGTAGGGAGAATATCATTCGAATTGAAGATACTGATGCTGTTTTTAGGAGTTAATGCTGTAAAACGTTCTCTATTTAGTTGGAATAAGGAGGGATCGATTGGAGAGTATTTCATGTAGTAGTATTTAGTATTAAGATAAACTTCAAACTAGCTATACGTGTTTGATTGTTTTTATAATCTATTCATTTTTTAATTCTTGAATTCATTAACCATCGTCCATTCCTATTTTTAACGATTCAATGACGTGTTTTTGTTCTTTTTTAGAAAGCCCTACTCCAGAAGGTAAGCAAAGTACTGAATTGAATAACTTTTCTGCATTTCCATTTAAATAGCTGGGGTAGGGTTTAAAAATGGGTTGCATGTGCATTGGTTTCCAACTCAGACGGGTTTCTATCTGTCGTTCGTTCATAAACGTATTCAGTTTATGTGCCGTTCCTTCTTTTTTAAATTGAACAGCTGTTAACCAGCGGTTGGAAAAGCCATCATTACATTCTTTCTGGAAAGAAACGGAGGTAACCTTTTTTTGATAAGTAGAGAAAATAGCTTTCTTTTTACTAACTCTTTTTTCTAGTGTTTCTAATTGAGCGGCTATCATAGCTGCTTGGATATTGCTCATGGCGTAATTATAGCCTGTTTGTGTATGGTGGTAAAAAACTCGTTCAGGGTCTTTTGCCTGCTGGCTAATGAGTGCGGCTGTTTTAGCCTTCTTTTTCTGATCAGTAAGTAAGCAACCACCACCAGAACCTGTTACTATTTTGTTGGCATTGAATGAGTAAATACCAAAATCACCTAATCCTCCTGTAGGTTTGTTTTTGTAGGTAGAACCAACCGATTCGGCAGCATCTTCAATGATAGGTATTTTGAATTTACTAGCTATTTTGGTTAGTTTTTTCCATTCAATGGGATTGCCATACGTATGTACAGCAATAATTGCTTTTGGCTTTTTCCCTTTTTTGATTCGGTCTAGAATACAGGTTTTGAGTAAACTAAGATCGATATTCCATGTCGTTGAGTCACAATCAACTAAAATAGGGGTAGCTTGTTGGTACAGAACAGGGAATAGGCTAGCTGCAAATGTATAAGTAGGGCAGATCACCTCATCTCCTTTGCCAATATTTAATAATTGAAGAGCTAAGTGAATAGCAGAAGTACCTGAATTTGTAAGAGAGACGTATTTTGCTCCTGATAAACGAGTAAGCGTTTTACTCAATTGACTAGAAAAAGGACCGTTGGGTGCTAACCAATTGGAAGCTAATGCTTTTGAAAAATACTGAGCTTCGTATTTCGTTTGAAAAGGAGGAGCTAAGTATATTTTGTCCATAGGTTTAAACCTCTACTTGACGGATTATTTTTCCTGGTACACCTACTACTAATGAATAGTCTGGTAAGTTTTGAGTTATGACTGCACCAGCGCCTATTACACACCATTTCCCAATGCTTACTTCTGGAATTACTGTAGCACCGGCACCAATATGACTACCTTCAGCAATTTTCACTTTACCACAAAGTGTTACTTTGGGTGAAATATGTACATAATCCTCTATTTCGCAGTCGTGATCTATTGAACTTGCTGTGTTGATAATGCAATGTTTCCCTATTTGAGCACCAGATTGCACAACAGAATGGTGGAATACTACACTACCGTTTCCTAAATGTGAATAGCGAGAGACCGTTGCACTAGGGTGCACTATTGCAGGAGCTATTTTGTGTTTTATCGTTTCAGCAATCTTTCTTCGAGTCATATTATCTCCTACTGTAATGGTAAGTTGGTTTTCAACCCCTTCCTCTGTATCGTATTCGCCCAATACATTTACGCCGTTTAAGGACATGAGATCCGAAAAATCATCGAAAATACCAGTTATTGGCAAGCCTAATTCCAATAAACAATCTACTACTACTTTAGCGTGACCGCTAGCACCGTACAAATACATAAAATATTAATTAATACTTCAAATATAAAGTTTATCGTGTAAAAAGAGACTGCTTTTAACAAGCATTTTTTATATTTGATAGATAAGCAAAGAAAATATGAGCGAAAAAAAATGAAAATTGCTGTTATTGCGCACGATGGCAAGAAAGCAGAAATGGTTGGATTCTTAAAAGACCATTGGGAACAGTTCAAAGATGAAGAACTTGTTTCTACAGGTACTACAGGGAAATTTGTACAACAAGCAGGATTAAACGTAGATCCTAAATTGTCTGGGCCCTTAGGTGGTGATGCACAAATTGCTGCTATGGTAGCAGAACACGACATTAAATTAGTTGTCTTTTTTAGAGATCCTCTAGGCAAGCACCCACACGAACCGGATGTACAAATGCTCATGAGACTATGTGATTTACATAATGTTCCATTAGCAACGAACCCTGCTACAGCAAGAGCATTGGTTAAGGGATTGGTATTGTGATTTTTGGCTTTTAGCTATTAGTCAGCCCCTAGCTAAAAAACGTACAGAAAATAGACTTAAAAGAGCTAGTAGCTAATCGCTAAATCCTAGCAGCTAAAAAAAATGAATAAAATTGATCTCATAGGCGTCCCCTCAGACTTTGGAGCTAATACAAAAGGCAGTAGGTTAGGACCTGATTGTTTGCGTGTAGCTAGTGTGTTTGAAAAAATAAAAGAGCTAGTTACAGATGTAAAGGACAAAGGGAATATTGATGTGCCTACAGCTAATAGTATTGTAGATCAATCTCCTGAGAAAAACCGTCTGTTTGAGATTCAGAAAGTAAATGAACAGCTTAAACAAGAAGTTCTCACTTCATTGAATAACAATCGTTTACCTATTTGTTTAGGTGGAGATCATAGTTTGTCCATTGGTTCACTTGCTGCTGTTTCGGAGCATCACAAAGGAAAGTCTATGGGCTTGATTTGGATAGATACGCATTCAGATATTAATACACCGGAATCTTCTCCATCTAAGAATATTCACGGTATGCCCATTAGTGTTCTATTAGGACAAGGGTATGAGTCTTTAGTGAATCTATTTCCAAAAGATAGTCCTTTTCAACCCAAGAATATTGTAATGCTTGGGTTACGAGATATTGATGCTAGAGAAAAAGAAAACCTCAAGGAAAGTGGTGTGACATATTACACTATGAGGGATGTGGATGAAATAGGGATTCAAAAATTAATGAACACCATTAAATCAGATGTAATAGACCATGTAGACGGTATTCATGTATCGTTTGATTTAGATGTAATGGATCCATTGTTAGTTCCAGGAGTCAGCACACCAATAGCTGGTGGTTTAACAGCTAGAGAAGCTCATTTATGTTTAGAGATGCTGCATGAAACAGATAAAATCGTTTCAGCAGACTTCGTAGAACTCAACCCTTATTTAGATAATAAAGGGACATCTGCACGAATTGCAGTAGAGTTGATCTGTTCGTTAGTTGGTAAGACGATTATTTAAATATTCGGTAATAATGGGTTTGACTTAGTATGAATAATTATACTTTTGTTCCTTAATAGATAGTAAAGGTATTTTTAAATCATCTAAGAAATCATCCGTTCTGCTTCCGTAAGCTAATCTCTGTAATCCTGATTGCTCTGAAGCAATAGTTGTAACTACATCGATTCCTATTTTTTCAATAAAGCTTTCAATCGTTTTTATTTCTTGTTTTTCACCGATAAAAGTTAAATCAGTAAATTGAAAACGATGATGCATCATGAAGTTTTCAATACTTGTTTTAGTGTTACTGTATTCTTCAGGAGTATCTACATCTTTGTCTAAAATATGGGCTAGATGTATCTTAGGCCCAAAGTGGTGGATAAACTTGGTGAGCATTTTAATTGTTTTATCATCATAGCCTTGGTCATCTATCAGTAATAAAAGGTCATTACATTTTGAAAGACAAAAAATGTCTTTTACTGCTAAAACAGGGATATTAGCTAGGTGTATGGTTTGAGTTGTATTGTTTCCTGTTAGTAATTCTGATACGGAAGTTTCACCTTCAGTTCCCATGATGACAAAATCCATTTTGTTCTTATTTAAAAAAGCTTCAAGACCTTCTTTAAATGCACCTAATAAAACATGAGGAGTTATCGTTACTTGATACTTATCAGTATAAGTCGAAGCAAGAATGCGTAGCTTGTTTTTTACTTCTGTTTGAGTTTGATTATCGTCTTTATTGTCTCTGTTGAAAATATCTAAAACAGAACCTAGTATGCTTTTAGATTCATCGTCTTCCATTACATGTAACAAATGAATAGTAGCATCTTTTAACATTTTACTCGATTGTAATGCTGTTTTTAAACCCGCTTCTGCTATTTCTGTAAAATCGGTAAGGACTAATAGGTTGAGTTTCATGTGTTTAAATGTAGCTGTCAGCCTCTAGCAGTTAGCTATTAGCTTTATAATTTCTTCAAGTGTTTAAATTTAAGTATTTATGATTGAATCGTTTCCTTATGCTTTAAGATTTTTTGTCTTTGTATTGTTTCCATTTAGTTTATTTGAAAATATCTTTTTAAACTTCTCAGGAACTTCTTTTTCTACTACTAAGTTTTCCTGTGTGATTGGATGAAT
>JBGCEI010000079.1:0-2778 GCA_045106295.1 Cyclobacteriaceae bacterium | reverse complement strand
AAAAAAAATACTTGACTACTTGGCAATACTTTCTTATTCTAACATTACTACACACTACTGCAGTTGTTAGTTAGTCGTTAGATACAAAAAGACGGTTGACGCTTTACTACTGCAAAACGCCTTTGATGTTTGAGAGAATTTTAGAAATCGAACCGACAAGTTTTATCTAAAAATTCTCTATAAACAAATTCTCTATAAAATCCCCTATAAACAAATTCTACGTACAATCTCCACATTTATTACAAAAACAATTCTCATTCGAGAATATACCAAGTAACAAATCTTTCTTGAAATCTTAAAATCTGCTACCATTTGTAAACTAATTATTGTAATTGACTTTGTCAAATAAATTTATTAAATAATTTTGACTTTTTGTGTTAGGATTATTATATACAATTCAAATAAGGTATTTTAAGTTATTAACAATGAATGGGATAAAAGATAAAAAAATGTTAATTGAATCTATAGAAGATGCAGATATTTTGTCGTCTGGACAAAAAAAAGTGCTAAATATTATATGTAATTCTGATTATCCATTATCAGCATCGTCTATCTTAGATATGATGGGAAGTTCAAAGCAAGCTGTTCACTTTAGTATTAAAAGATTGCTTGATAGAAACTTTATCGGAAGAAAAAAAGATAGAGTATTTGTATATGAACCTAATAAAATAAGAATATTGGAGTTAGTAGAAAGGTATAACCAGAAGCTTCAAGCTAAACAAAAATAATTTTGACTTTTTTATAAAAAAGCAATTGACTTGTTTGTTTTTCTCCTATATACTAATCTCATAAGCAAGGCACAAAAAAACGCCCTAAGCTCGACACTTAAGACGTTTTCCTTGTTTTATAAACAATCGAATAAAAGACAGAGTTAAAAACTTTTATTCTTATCACATCAACCCAAATCAAAGGAGGATATAATGAGTATTGCCCAAATCACGCCTTTTTTCAAGGCAAAAAATCACGACAAAATAAATTTCTTCGCAAGCTATGGTAAAATTGATTCTAGTAATAATGAATCATTTATCATGATTAAAGAAGAAGCTATGAGCGTTTCTAAGGCAAAAGATGCTCTAATAAAAAATACTATTTTGCCTAAAGAGGCTATGCAAACTCTTGAAAACCTTGAGAAATTAAAGGAAGCTCATGTTATTTTTGAAGAAAGGAACGCGGAGAAATTACCAGAAAATATAAAGGAAGTGCCTAGTTTTTTTCAAGCTTCAATAGAAAGAGCTGAGTTATCAGCTAGCACAAAAGAAACCTTTGCAAGAATTGGCGCTAGAGCTAGACGTGAGTTTATAGAGCAGCAATCGGCGAGAGCTTTTCAATATAACATTCCGTTTAATATTCAAAACGTCAACTTCCTTGAGCTTGAGCAAAAAATTGACGAGTATGAAGAGTTACTGGGAAAAGCTAGAGAACAAGGCATTAGCTGGGATATTTCACAGTATGATCCAGTCGCTTTGAGCCAGGCAATTGATGAACAAGATTGTTACTATAGACAAGAGAGGAGTGATCTCTATGCCTACTTTGTTCAAACTCGTGGATTGGAGGCGTAATATGGATAATTTTTACAAAATACAAGATCGTAGAATTAAACGAGAAGAAATCTCTACTCTGCTTTTTAGTATGGGGGGTGATATCTCTACTCATAGTCTGTCTATGTATGTAACATACTGGGGAAACGTTTTAGAGGAGGTTGTAGCGCAAGAATACTCAAGACGTACTTGATCTACCATTAAAGACAGAAACAACTCTCCTACGGCACAAAAAACACGAATTCTTAGGTGCTAATATCGATAGGTGGGTAGGAAACAAAGAATATGTTTTAGAATGCAAAACTGCCTCGTTTATGATGGCGCGTGATTGGGGAGAGGAGGGAACTGATCAAATACCAGAATCTTATTTTGTCCAAGTAGCTTGGTATGCAGGCATTTGCGATGTGCCAAAAGTAGATATTGCAGTCCTAATAGGTGGCCAAGACTTTAGAATCTACACATACGAGAGAAACAGAGAGTTTGAAGAGAAGTTAATTAAGATAGCGTGTAATTTCTGGCATAACCATATTGAAAAAAGAATACCGCCAAAATGTAGTAATTTAGCCGATACTTCTCATTTGTTTCCAGTTGGTAATCATAAGGAACTAACAGCCAGTGAAAACATTACCAAGAAAATATATGAGTTAAAAACTCTCAAACAACAAGAGAGTAACTTGCATAAGGAAATTGATGCATTGAAAGTCGATATTCAAGAATTCATGCAAGACTATGATATACTACTAGATAATAACGGCTCGGTAGTAGCTACTTGGAAAAATACAGTTCCTAGATCATTTTTTGATACAAAAAGATTAAAAAAAGAATGTCAGGATATATATTCAAAATATATTGATTATACTCAAGGCTCAAGAATGTTTTTAATCAAATAGAGAAATTAATATGAATATAATCGAAGCAGTTAAATTAGCTTATGAGGGTAAAAAGATAAGACGCAAAAGTTGGTTTTTCATTGATGAAGAATCCTGTGTTTATGTCTACGGCCATCGTGGTTTAAAAGGAGAGATAATTAATTTAATACAACATATTGAAGGGTCTAAGGAGCAGAAGTTAGTTACTTTTATGGCTGAAGATTGGGAAGTATTGCAGGGCGATTGCATGAAATTTAGTATTAGCAATTAATGTAATATTAAGATAATAATTGATTCTTTTATGCAGCTGTAAAAGATGAAGATATTAACAATGATAGAAGAAATTACTGACCCAAGAATGCTTGGAAAAG
>JBGCEI010000078.1:0-5741 GCA_045106295.1 Cyclobacteriaceae bacterium | reverse complement strand
GAAGTTAACTAGCAAGAAATCAGGGGTTTAGCTCATTTCAGCCTAGCACCGCTAGGGTTAAATTGGCTAAACTAGCAAAGCGACTGATTTGCAGATAGTTAGATTCGGAATAGACTCTCTAATGCATATTTCGGGTTTAACCTAACCTACGTAAAAAGATTGCCTTGCATAAAAAAACCCTTTCTTAAATTTAAGAAAGGGTTTTTATTTTTCGTTTTACACTTGGTTAATCAAGTTGAAATTCTTCTCCATTTATATCTTTGAAATGGTATTCAATCATACCTATAGAAGAATCTATTTCTATTGGTATTTTCTTTTTGAATTTCTTCTTCCATTTATACTGTCTAGAAAACAACCCTTTGGTCAAATATGCATGAATATACGGATGTACAACTAGTGTTACCTTTTTCTCTTTTTGGTTGACTAGCATATGTTCTAACTGCTCTTCTATACGCTCTACCAAAGCAATAGTTGTCCCGACCTTACCAGACCCATTACATGTTGGACATGCTTCAGATGTGCTAATATTCATCTCTGGACGTACTCTTTGTCTCGTTATTTGTAATAAACCAAATTTAGATAGTGGAAGTACAACAGATTTTGCTCTATCAAGCTTTAATAAATCCCTCATACGGTCGTAAACCTGCTTCCTATTTTCAGGTTTACGCATGTCTATGAAATCTATTACGATGATACCACCCATGTCTCTAAGGCGAAGTTGTCTAGCAACCTCGGTTACAGCCATCATGTTTACTTGTAGTGCCGTATTTTCTTGGTTTTCACCAATATTAGATTTATTACCACTATTTACATCAACCACATGGAGTGCTTCCGTATGCTCTATGATAAGGTAACCACCACCAGGAATACTTACCGACTTACCGAATAAGACTTTAAGCTGTTTTTCAATTCCTTTCTGTTCGAAAAGCTTCGCTTTAGAAGAGTATGGCTTAACAATTTTCTCCTTATCAGGAGCTATTGTTCTGATATACTCTTTTGTCTCCTCAAGCATATTTTGATCATCGATCGTAATGCTATCAAAGGACTCATTCAAAAGATCTCTGATTAAAGAAGTAGATCTGTCAATTTCCCCAATCACTTTATCACGTGGTTCAGCTGTTTGTAGCTTTTCCATCCCTTTGTCCCAAGTAGCTAGTAGATTTCTAAGGTCTCTATCTAGTTCAGCAACTTCTTTGCCTTCTGCTACTGTTCGAATAATGACACCAAAGTTCTCTGGCTTGATAGAAGTCATTAACTTTGCCAATCGCTTCCGTTCTCCATTATTAGCAATTTTTTTAGATACGCTAATCACATTTGAAAATGGGACTAATACGATATATCGACCCGCTAATGATAACTCGCATGTAAGGCGAGGACCTTTCTGAGAAATAGGTTCTTTAGCAACCTGAACAAGTACTTTTTGATTCTTTACAAAAACTTGAGGAATCTTACCTGTTTTTTCAATCTCTGGTTCCATTTTAAACTTATTCAACCTTGAGGTTGACAGCTTACCATTAGATACGTTTTTAACGTGTTTATTTAGAGACTTAATTTTTGGACCTAAATCCAAGTAATGAAGAAAAGCATCTTTTTCGTAGCCTACGTCTACGAATGCTGCATTAAGACCAGGAACTAGTTTACGAACTGTACCGAGATAAATATCTCCTACATTGAACGTATTTCCAATTTGTTCTTTGTGGAATTCAACTAATTCTTTATCCTGAAGCAGAGCTATTCTTGCGCCTTTTGACGTCTTGTTAATTATTAGCTCGTTACTCACAGAAACTTAAATTAAAATAAAACAATATGTTAAAGGGATACATAAAGCATCCCCCACTAATAAGAAAAAGTGACTACTTCTTCTTATGTCTGTTTTTTCTTAAACGTTTCTTTCTTTTGTGAGTTGAAATCTTGTGTCTTTTTCTTTTTTTACCGCAAGGCATAATATTACTTTTTTAATGTTAATTTATTTATTTTATCGGTTAAAAGAGACGTAAAAAACTTTTCTGTTCGACTAACTTCAAGCCCTTTTTGATACATAGCTTTTGCATCTTCTCTTCTTCCCATTTCTGCAAGACAGTCACCTAAATAGATAATCGCCTTAATATTTGTAGGGTCACTTTCTAATACAGAGTTAAACCTACCAACTGCTTTATCATACTGATGAGTGATCATAGAAAATTCACCCAAATTAAGCAACGCTTCAACATGTGTCGGATCTTTTTCTACTACTTCTCTCAACATCAATATACCTTCCATAGGAGGTTGTTGTGTCTTGGTTAGTAATACTCCTAACCGTGTCTTTGAAGTTAGATTAAGATCTGATCCTAATTCTTTGTAGTAGGCAATAGCTTTTTTGCCATACTGGTCTCTTTTACTCTTATTCATTTCAGAACTAAAGGCAAAATAATAATAGTTTGCCGCCCTATTCTTACTGATTAACGAACCATTATCTAAGAGGACCGCTTGTTCAGCAAAAAAAGTAGAACTATCGAAATCATTTAGTATTAAATACGATAGAGCTAAAGAGTCCGCAAATATACGCTTTTTTTCTTTATTAGAAAAGGCATTGTACTTAGCTTTTAAAACGGCAATTTTTTGTTGTTGTTGAGAGTCTGATTTATGGACTCCTTGCTCATTATGAAGTAGGGGGTCTTCAATAGAAGAAGAAGGAGTATCTATCTCTAGAAGTCTATTTTTCTCTTTTAGTACTTGCTTTGGTAAATTATTAAGGTAGATAACTAAGCCTATTCCCCCCAGTAGTAGTGCAAAAATGTAAAGTGTATCTTTTTTCATTACTTACAAAAATAACTGAAAAAGAATAAGTTAAGAACGTAATCAAGAAGTTATTTTATTTTGACGTTCTTTTTTATGAGGTCTACAAATTCTCGTGATGGCTTAAATGATGGAATATAGTGCTCGTCTATAACAATAGCCTTATTAGTAGAAATATTACGAGCTACTTTCTTCGCTCTTTTCTTACTATTAAAAGTACCAAAACCTCTTAAGGTTACAGCCTCACCTTCGGCCATTGCATTTTTTACAGTTTTAATAAATGCTTCGATCGTAAAACTTACGTCTATTTTATCAACTCCTGTCTGCTTAGAGATTTCATTTATGATATCAGATTTAGTCAAAATTCTAGTATGTTTGTGGAAAAATGGTATTTAAACTAATATTATATTTTTTTTAGTAAAATACAACTATCTACACTGGTCGAATGAACGCCTCTTTTTCAGAAAAGCTTATCTATTGGTACGGAAATAACAAAAGAAAGTTGCCTTGGAGGAATACAAAGGACCCTTATACCATATGGATATCCGAGGTAATCCTTCAACAAACAAGGGTAGCACAAGGCTTAAGTTACTATTACAAATTTACTGAAACTTTCCCTACGGTGTATGATTTAGCTAATGCAGACCAACAAGAGGTATTAAGAGTTTGGCAAGGATTAGGGTATTATTCTAGAGCCCGCAATATGCATAAAGCGGCCAAACAGGTCGTTGAATCACATAGTGGAAAGTTTCCGTCTACTTATCAGGAGCTACTCTCACTAACGGGTGTTGGTACGTACACAGCTGCAGCTATTGCTTCTTTTGCGTTTGGTGAAGCGGTACCTGTAATAGACGGAAATGTGTTTAGGGTGTTATCCCGTGTTTTTGGTATTGACCGCGACATTGCTCAAGCAAAAACTAAATCATACTTTTTTTCTGTTGCCTCAGAACTAATTTCAACGAAAAAGCCTGACTTATTTAACCAAGCAATTATGGAATTTGGTGCTTTGGCTTGCACGCCTAAAAAACCAAATTGTTCACTTTGCCCTTTTTCTTCTGAATGCATTGCCTATTCCACAAATAAGATTGATTTATTTCCCGTAAAAAATAAAAAAATAAAAACTAGAAAGCGTTTCTTCAACTACGCTGTAGTTCAACATAAAGACAAGATATTTCTATCTAAACGAGGTAAAAAAGACATCTGGCAAGACTTAAACGATTTTCTGTTAACGGAGACAAAAGATGTTTCTTCGACTGAGGACGAAATAATAACCCATATCGCTACCTTTTTTAATATAAGAACTAGCTCTGTTACCTTACATAAAACATCTAAACTTTATAAGCACGTACTTTCTCATCAGCAGATATTTGCTACTTTTTTTAAGGTGTCTATTAACTCATCTGCGTCTTCTTTTCAAGATAATTTTTTTACTATAAAAGAGGTGGAAAAGCTACCTAAGCCGGTGTTGATAACTAATTATTTGAATGAAGAATTTAAATAGTTAACTTTAATAAACTAAAAACAAAATAAAAAGATGTCTGTAAATAAAGTAATTCTAGTAGGGCGATTAGGTAAAGACCCTGAAGTAAGATCAACTGAAAGTGGTAGAAAAGTAGCTAACTTTTCTTTGGCAACATCAGAATCATACCGTGATAAAAATAGTGGAGAGAGAGTAGAAAATACTGACTGGCACAATATTGTATTCTGGGGACCTACGGCTGAAATAGTAGAGCGTTACCTTTCTAAAGGAAGACAAATCTATGTTGAGGGTAAACTTAAAACAAGGTCTTATGAAGACAAGGATGGCAATACTCGTTATGTAACTGAGGTATTAGGTCAGCAATTGACTATGCTTGGCGGTAAAGAAGACGGCGGTGCTCCAAATAACAACGCTAGCGCTACTCCTGCTACAGCACCTGCACAAAATAAAGTAGCTGAATCTGCGCCTGCTGCTGACGTAGATGACTTACCATTTTAAAAAATAATTATTTATTCATGGACGAAGATCCCAGTTATTTATACCAACTGTTTCTTTTGACACCTACAGTATCGATTGGTTTTTTGAGCTTTTCGATACTGTTGACCTTATTCTTGTTATTCCTGTCGGCTATGATCTCAGGATCAGAAGTAGCTTTTTTCTCTTTTTCTGTTGAAGAAATAAGGGAATGTAAGGATAGTAACAATGAAAAGGAAAGGAAAATAGCTAGCTTATTAGAGAACCCTAAAAAGCTATTAGCTACTATTCTTATCTTTAATAATCTAGTAAATGTTGCTATTGTAACGTTTAGCACTTACGCTTTATGGCATATTTTTACTCCTTCAGAATTATCGGGTAAACTAATCGCTTTTGCCTCGTTTGTTATCACATTTCTTATTGTTTTCTTCGGTGAATTAATACCAAAAGTCTATGCAAATAATAAAAGAAAAGAATTTGCTCTTTTTACCTACAACTTATTGCTAGTTGCTAACAAACTGTTTCATGGCTTATCGGTATTGCTCATAAATATAACTACTGTTGTGGAAAGGCGGATGAAAAAAGAGCAATACGCTGTTACGGTACAAGATTTACAAACAGCGGTTGAGATTGTCTCAACAGAAGAAACAACGGAGGAAGAAAAGGAAATATTGAAAGGAATTGTGAATTTCGGTACTATATCTGCCAAGCAGATTATGTGTATCCGTACAGATGTCACTGCTTTTGATTACGAAATCAATTTCCATGAGCTGATGGACAAAATAAACAAATGTAACCACTCTAGAATACCTGTTTACCGAGATACGATAGATAACATAGTAGGAATCCTCTATGTAAAGGACTTACTCCCTTACATAGAGGATGATGAAAATTTTAACTGGCAAACATTACTTAGAAAAACATATTTTATTCCTGAAAGTAAAAAAATTGATGCGCTATTAAATAGTTTCAAAGAAAGAAGGGTGCATTTAGCCATTGTAGTAGATGAATA
>JBGCEI010000077.1:0-17365 GCA_045106295.1 Cyclobacteriaceae bacterium | reverse complement strand
TCTGCCAGTAGTTCTTCCATACTTTGTATCAAATGATTACGTAGTTTTATCGTTGATGTAAGTTCACACATCTAATAAAACTAACTTAATGACAAAAATAAGCAGACAATGTTTTTAGTACTGCAAAAAAATGAATAGTTTTCGATAATTAAATTACAAATCCCAAAAAAAAACAAAATTCAAAAAAAAATATCTGATCGTTGAGAAAAGACAAATCACAAATTAAAAAACAGAAATCTAGTATCTTAAAATATTATCGTCTCACCTGCCTGCCGAAGGCACGGAAATCTAATAATCTTACTCTATGAAATTCGCAAAAATATCTTCATTTTTATTATCAGTAGTTCTTATTTCTTGTACTACACAACAGATCAACCAAACCATTGGAATATTAGGAAACACAGCAGGTGGAAGTACCGCTAAGGCATTAACATCTGGTGATGTAACTGCTGGATTAAGAGAAGCATTAATTACAGGGATTAACCTAAGTTCTGGTAAAGCATCTAAACAAGATGGTTACCTAAAGAATAGCTTAATTAAAATTCCTTTCCCTTCGGAGTTAGACAAAGTGAAAAATACAATGAATGACTTAGGGATGAATAAGCTCGTAACTGATTTTGAAACGAGTATCAACAGAGGGGCTGAAAAAGCAGCAATCAAAGCAGCGCCTATTTTCATTAATGCTATTAAATCTATGAGTATTCAAGATGCTTGGGGATTATTAAAAGGTGGAGACAATGCTGCTACTAATTTCCTGAAAAAAAGTACTTCTAGTCAATTATTTACTGCATTCAAACCAATCATTCACCAATCATTGGGTCAAGTGAATGCTACCAAGCATTTCTCTACTATTGTGAATAGATACAACCAAATTCCATTGGTAAGCGATGTAAACCCAGACTTAGATGAGTATGCAACCAATAAAGCTATTGATGGGCTCTTTAAATTAGTTGCTTTAGAAGAAGCTAAAATCCGTGAAAATCCAGCAGCTAGAACGTCTTCTGTTTTACAAAAAGTATTTAACCAAGCAAACTGGAAATAACGTCTAAAAATAAACTTAATACAGCAAAATCACGTAACTACTAAAAACAACCACATATATATGGCTACTAGTAATTCACTTCCTAAAATTTTTGTATTAGATACATCGGTCTTATTGTTTAATTCTGAGTGTATCAAGCACTTTGAAGACAATGATATTGCGATCCCTATTTCTGTATTGGAAGAGGTAGATAACTTCAAAAAAGGAAACGACACACTAAACTTCGAAGCTCGACAGTTTATCCGTATGCTGGACGAATTGTCTGGTGAAGAAACACTTAACGAATGGAAAAGCTTGGGAGACAATTTAGGTAAGTTAAAAGTGGAGATGAATGAAAAAACAACTCCAGATGCCTGTGAATTATTTGGAGCAGACAAAGCAGACCACCGAATATTGAATGTGGCTATTCAGATGCAGCAAGAGTTTCCAGAGCGAACTGTTTTATTAGTTTCTAAGGATATCAACCTGCGTATCAAAGCTAAATCCATCAATATTTTAGCTCAAGATTATGAATACGGAAAAGTAAAGATGGGACGCAATTCTGATGTGTACCAAGGTAGAAGAACATTAGAAGATATCGATAAAGCGACTATTGATTTAATTTACAATGACGGTGGCTGTGATTACAACAAAGTTATTGAAGAGCGACCTGTTCCAAATGAGTATTTTATTTTAAAAAATGGCAAAACATCTATCCTTACATTTTTCAATCCACATACGGATAGAATTGAACGGGTAGAAAAAAGAGCTGCTTACGGCATTATGCCACGAAATGCGGAACAAGTATTTGCTTTGCACGCCATCACAAATCCTGATATCAAATTAGTAACGGTTTCTGGTGTAGCTGGAACAGGAAAGACTTTACTGGCATTAGCAGGATCTATTGAACAGAAAAAAGAGTTCAGGCAGATTTATTTAGCAAGACCTATTGTTCCTTTATCAAACAAAGATATTGGTTTCCTTCCAGGAGACATTAAATCTAAACTGAATCCGTACATGGAACCGCTTTGGGATAATCTCAAGACAATCCAGGGTCAGTTTAAAGAGACCGATAAGGACTACAAAAAGATTCAGGAAATGGTGGATCAGGAAAAATTGATGATTACGCCATTGGCTTACATAAGAGGTAGAAGTTTATCTAACATCATATTTATTGTAGATGAAGCACAAAACTTAACACCACACGAAGTAAAAACAATTATCACTAGAGCAGGAGAAAATGTAAAAATAATTTTTACAGGTGACGTTCGTCAGATAGATACGCCGTATTTAGATACAGAGAGCAACGGGCTTTCTTATTTAATCGACAAAATTCATTCTCATGAATTACATGCCCACGTACAACTAGAAAGAGGAGAACGCTCTGAATTGGCGAATGTGGCGAATGAGTTGTTGTAGGGAGTGAAAAAACGAACTAGTGTCAGGGTTACTTGAAGCAACCCTGACACGAGTTAATTACTTTAAAAACTTCTTAGAAAAGAACTCTCCCTTATCTGTTTCTATGTAAATAAAATATAGTTGCCCTTCAGATAAATCAGAAATATTTACTGTAGTAACTCCACTAATTTGCTGATCCCAGCTTCTAATTCGTTCTCCATTCGTATTAGCTATACTAAACGTTGTCTTTTTGCCAATAAATGAGTTGTTTAAAAACTCAAGATTTATAATGTCACCTGTAGCTGGATTAGGAGAAGCAATGATGTTGGCAGCATCAAATTGATCTAAATCACTTCGGCTATCTGTAATTACTCCTTTACACTCGCAATTAGAATCATACACATCTCCAGAAGTATTTGAGTCATTGTCATCACAGCTAGCATTTACTAGCTCGGCTTTACACTCTTCAGCAACTATTAAGTCTATATTCTGAACCGTTAGATTAGAAGCTGTGAGTGTATTGTTTAGCTTTGTAGTTTCTAAGTTTAGATAGGCTAAATCTAATAAGCCTTTATCTTTCCAACTCATATCAAAGTCACCAATAACCTCTTGCCAACGAACTCGAATAGATCGATTGTCAATTAAAAGTCGAGCTCCGTTATTACTAACGCTCGGAGCATTAAGGTGAGCTCCGAGTTCTACTCTTAATTCTTTATCCCACAAATGGTATTTTATTCTAAGAGAATCTTGCACATTCCAATCAGAAAAACTGGCGGAGAATAATGTATGAGAAACAGCTTGTTCTTTATCGTCAATACTAAGGATCAGCGTAGGTTGAACAGCATTGAAATTGATCGTTAAACTGATTGCAGGAAGATTAATCTCTTCAGGAATAATCTCTTCAGGAACAATTCCTGAAGATCTACTTGATTCAGTGCTACTTGCTAGGTTACTTTCATTTGCTTCTATACTCATTTTAAATTGAGTATTCATATTGTAGCTAGAAGGATCTAATTTAATGGATGTCTCTAGTATAACTCCTTTAGGATCGTTCCATAAAAAAATATTCTTAGTTTTCACTTGAGAAGAGTCATTATCTCCATGAGTCATTGTAATCCCTGAAGTAGCCGAAGTGGTTATATTAGATGTGGTAAACGTTTCTTCATAACTCACATTCTCAAATGTTTCATTAATCCTTTCAATAAATGGATGTTCAATAAAGTTGACTGCATCTCTAAAATGCTCAGTTGTAGTAGCACAATGAGAACCAGCTGTTTCTACAAATTTACCTTTTAAGCCATCTAACTCATACCCATTGTGGTAGATGTTCATAATGTTTCCTTCACGAAAGTCTCCAGGGTTACCTCCACTACTGTAAGAGGTGAGGTTAACATAACGTTGATCGAAGGATTTTAAATATTCTAAATAGTTATCTGGAAAATAGTTCCAACTATATTCAATAAATTCATAATGAGTATAAGTATCAATTTTAGTTTGATAATTTCGTTGGACTGGTTTGAAATAATTCCCCCCACAATTAGATAAAACACCTTTGTAGGTATCCGGGTAGATATAAGCTAAAAGCTGTGCTTGTCTAGACCCTCCAGAATTCCCAGAGGAATAGATGCGATTAGTGTCAATATTAAAGAGTTCTTGCATTCTCAAAGCCGCTGCCATGGCAACTGCAGGTCTAATATAAGTTGAAATAGAATTCCCAATATTATCACCTCCAATGTATATCATTTTCTTTTCGTCAAATACAGGTTTCCATTGACTTCTTAATGCTCCATTATTAACAGAATTAATATATGTTACTAATCCATAAGGTTCCGACCCATCGTAACTAGCCGGAATGTAGATGTCGTAAGTATAGTTTACAAGAAGGGGTTGAGGGTAAGAAAATCCACCAAAAGAAGCGAGAAAACCTTTGTTTGAAGGAGAACTAACTACAACACTAGAATCAATCAGTTTACCTATTATTTTATTACTAATAGTACCTGTACCAAAAGGGCTAGGGCCATATTCAGAAGGTTCAGTGCCTGCATTTACCAAAGTAGCCAGAAATAAAGAATAAAGTAATGTAATGAATAAACGAACTTTCATATGTGTAATATTTTTAACAAAACCTGCGCAAATATAGTAAAAAATAAATAATAAATTGGATTAATTATAAAGATAAGTTTTTAATATATCAACTGTGAAACAATAGTTCTCAATTTGATCTCTTCGGAATCCCAAAAGCATTTATTTACATTTTTTGAATAAAATGTTTTCTCTTTGAGTCGTTGCATACATTCGCGTTCATTTACCGAAAGGTAGTTAATAAAAAGAGTGGTGTCATATTCAGTCATCAAAGATGTTAACAGTTCATTCTCTTGAATAATCATCGGGATTTGATGAGCTAGTCCATCATACAGTTTAGTAGGTATTTTTCCTTGTGTATGAGGTTGCCATTGGTAAGGAAGTAATAAATAGTCTGCTTTATGGTATGCTTTAGTAATTTCAGGGTAGGTAATAGGTTGTAAACTTAGTTGTAAATCAATGAAAGAGCAGTTATTTAAATTTAATAATTCTTGATAAAAGCTTGAATCAGGAACATGACCTATAACAGTCAATCGAACGGAATCGTCAATCTCGTGCATTTTCTTAGCAAAGGCTATTCCTTCTAATATCCCAAAACTCTTTGTTAAAGTCCCTGAAATCAAAAAATGTAGCCCTCTCTTTTTATCTTCGTTTACCACTTCAGGCTGAATGGCTTTATTTTCAAGTAAGGTGGCGTTCTCTTTCAAAAAAGGAACATCCTCCAAATAGACCTTTTCAGCCACAAAAAAATGATCTACAAACCAACTCCATAAAATTTCTTTACTTCTTATGAAGTAGGCTAATGGTTTTCTAATAAAAGAAGGAAGAGTTGATGCATAATAAATATTCTTAAAGTAATCTTCTTGCACATCATAGATTACTTTTGTCCGAAAGAATAATTTGGTTAGAACTGTACTGCCTAACAACTCGTAGGAAGTGCAAATAATAAGACTAGGTTTTAGTTTCAATAGCAGAAAGAAAAACTGTAAGGAGACGAACAACCGGGGTACACTTAATCGAGAAAAAGAAAATAATGGATAAAAGTAAACACCTTCAACATGTGTTTTCATCTCCTCACTTGCCTGATAACCAATAATATGTAGTTCTGCTTCTTTGAAATGAGGTATCAATGAAAGCCCTATTTTATGGTAGGACCTCACATCGTTTACAGGTTTTAAAACAGAAGAAATAATTATTTTTTGTTTTCCAGATGGCATTTCATGTAATTACACAACAAAAAAAGGGAATATCTTTTCAATTTATCAGTTTAAACCCACATATTTGGTTGATTTTATTGGAATTAAACAGCAAAAATGAAAGAATTGATAGAAAAAGCATGGGAAGACAGAAGTCTAATCCAGCAGTCTGACGTGAAAGAAGCCATTCTAGAAGTGGTTCGTCAATTAGACGAGGGAACGTTACGAGTTGCGGAACCTGTAGCTGACGGATGGCAAGTAAATGACTGGGTAAAGAAAGCCGTTATTTTATACTTCCCTATCACAACAATGGAAACAATAGAGGTAGGTCCTTTTGAATTCCATGATAAAATTCCGCTAAAAAAGAATTATGCTGAAAAAGGAGTGCGTGTAGTACCTCATGCTATCGCTAGATATGGAGCGTTCCTTGAAAAGGGAGTAATAATGATGCCTTCTTACGTAAACATTGGTGCTTATGTAGCGTCTGGCACAATGGTTGACACTTGGGCTACTGTAGGAAGTTGTGCTCAAATAGGAAAGGATGTACACTTAAGTGGTGGTGTAGGTATCGGCGGCGTATTAGAGCCGGTACAAGCTGCTCCTGTAATTATTGAAGATGGAGCATTTATTGGCTCTAGATGTATTCTAGTAGAAGGCGTAAGGGTAGGTAAAGAAGCAGTGATTGGTGCTAATGTAACGATTACTGCTAGTACAAAAATAATAGATGTAACGACTCCTGAAAGAAAAATCTACACAGGCTATGTTCCTGAACGATCAGTAGTGATTCCAGGATCTTATGCAAAAGAGTTTCCTGCTGGTACTTTTCAAGTTCCTTGTGCTATGATAATAGGAAAAAGAAAAGAAAGCACGAACAAAAAAACATCGTTAAACGATGCTCTTCGAGATAACGAAGTAGCGGTTTAAAAAAAAAATATTCTGCAACCTTTTTTTTTGCCTTACGTATGAAGAGTCCTATGGCATGATTATTCGGTTACTTTTATTACAGCAAACGTATATACTATATATAAACCTTGTATTATGAGGAAATTAAATTTAAAATCAATTACACTAGTAGCTTTACTTTCTACTCTATTTTATTCATCTACAGCATACGCTAATAACTGTGCTGCAAGCCAGCCTTTTTTCGAGAAAGTAGATCATATTGGAGCTGTGGGAGCACAGGACTGGACTACTGGTTGGACGAATTACAATCCTGTAGTTGCTAATTACCCTAGACCAATGGTAACCATAGACAAGCCTATTTTAAAGGATTTTACAATGGAGGAAGGTAAATGTTACTTACTGAAAGGAATGGTTTACGTAATGCCGGGTGTTACACTTCACATTGAAAAGGGTGTAACTGTAAGAGGTGATAAAAGAACGAATGCGGCTCTAGTAGTTACAAAAGGAGCTCAAATTAGAGCAATGGGAACAAGAGAAAAACCTATTGTTTTCACTTCTAGTATGCCAATCGGTAGAAGAAGATCTGGTGACTGGGGAGGAATTATATTGCTTGGACAAGCAAAAATCAACTCTAAATCAGGTTCTGCACTCATGGAAGGTGGTTTAGACCCTAGAGTGGGTAGGTACGGCGGACAAATTGATGACGACAATTCTGGTGTGATCCAATATGTACGTATTGAATTTGGTGGTAGAAAATTGAACCAACAAAACGAATTAAATGGATTAACTATTGCTGGTATTGGTAGTAGAACAAAGTTAAGTCACATTCAAGTGAGTTTTACTTCTGATGATTCTTTTGAATTTTATGGGGGGAGAGCAAATGCTGATCACTTAATTTCATACAAGTGTATGGATGATGATTTTGATATGAGTTATGGCTTCCATGGTAACCTTCAATATGGTATTGCTCTTAGACATCCTAGAATTAAAGATTTCTCTGGATCTAAAGGAGTAGAGGTTGATAGTTATTCTTCTGATGACAATATTGCAAACATTAATACTAAATTACTGACTAGGGGGACAATATCTAACTTTACTATTGTAAGTCCTATGTCTAAGGTGCAGGGAGTTGCTCAATTAAAACAAGGTATTTACATTGGTAACGATGCTTACCTTAATGTTTACAACTCTGTGGTACTTGGGTTCAATTTTGGTATTTTTGTAAAAACAGATAAATCTCAACAAGGAATCATCTCTGGTTTATCAAATTTTGAAAACAATGTTTTTGTTGGGTCTAAATTTCCTATTGCTAACAAAAGTGGGGCAAATAGTGACTTAAACAATTACTTTAGTAACCCTAGGTTATCGAACTTTCATTATGTGAAGGATGACTTACCTTTATTGGAAGACCCGCACAACTTACGTTACCCAAGGTTTTCTCCAGCTAAGGATTCTAAAATATCAAGAGGTGCTAGTTTCAAGAAAATGAATTATGATAAAAAATTATTTGCTAAGGATATTAAATATGCGGGTGCATTTAAAAGCGATAACTGGTTCTTAGGGTGGACGAATTTCAACCCATTGAACAAAACATACCCTGATGCATCTACGCCTGTTTCTGGAACATTGAATTCCAAAACTGTGTGGACATCTGCTAAAACGTATCTTATCAAAGGGCTTGTTTATGTCAATGATGAATTGGTGATTAGAGAAGGTACTATCATAAAAGGTGATAAAGCCAGTAGAGGTACTTTGGTAATAGGTCCAAAAGGAAAACTGATTGTAGAAGGTACTAAAACAAATCCTGTCGTATTTACTTCGAATGAAGAAGAAGGTAATCGTTCAGCTGGAGATTGGGGTGGAATTGTAATCTTAAATACTTCAAAAGTAAATTCAAAAGCAGGTAATTCGTTTTACAAATCACAATTGATTAGTATTCCAGGAGCTAAAGTATTTGGTGGTACAAATGAATCGTATTCATCTGGTTCAATCAAGTATGCTCGTATTGAATTTGCTGGAGCAAAGTTAACTGCTCACACAAATAGTGCATTAACACTAGCGGGAGTTTCTTGTATGGATGTAGATAATTTACAAATCAGTTATTCTGGTGGTAACGGCTTATCTTGGATAGGTGGTAAGTCTAATGCTAAGCATATTGTTTCTTTTGCTTCTGCTGGAGATGACTTTGTTGCTAACTTAGGTTATTCAGGTACTGTACGTTACGGTGTAGTCATTAGGGACCCATTAATAGCTACTAAAGGTTCAAATGCTATTGAGTCTAAAAGCTCTCCAGATGGAAAATTAAACTTAATCAGAACAAACCCTAAGTTTAAGAATTTCACTGTAATTGGACCGTTAAAGTCTTCTGCTACTCAATTTAATAATAACTATTCAGCAGCTGTCTTTATTCATTCTAATTCTTCGTTATCATTAGAAAATTCCATCATCTCTGGTTACCCAATAGGTTTTGTTTTAGCTAGTCCTAAAACTGATTTCTATGCAAACGCTGAAGAGTTACAATTGAAGAACAATGTCTTTGCTGGAATGCTAAAAAGTACATACGTTAAAAACCCTACTTCTAGGTTGAATTATGATAAGTGGTTATCAGATAATGGGAACACTATTGCAACTGCTTCTACTGCTATTAAGTTGAAGAGTGCATATGATAGACGTAACCCAGACTTAACTCCTAGTGCAGGCTCTCCAGCATTAGAAATTAAATAAGTTAATTACGCTAAAAAAAAGCCCTAATGTTTTAAAACATTAGGGCTTTTTTTTATGCTTACTTGGTCCACTAATTGAATTACTCATCATAAAAGGGATAACTAAAATCAGTCTTGATATTTTGTACCTGTTTGTCGGGAAGCACAGCTTAATACTTTTAACCACATGAAAAAAACTTTACTTTTCTTATTCACCCTCTTTTCATTTATTGCTCGAGCATACCAAATAGATATTTCCATTAAAGGGGTAAAAGAAGACTATTGTAAGTTGGCATTTTATTATTCAGAGAAGCAGTTATTACATGACTCTACATTTTTGGATAAAAAAGGGGAAGGCTCTTTTTCAGGTGATGGATTATTAGATAGAGGGATTTATTTGATTGTATTACCAAACGGTAAATACTTTGAATTATTAATTAACAAAGACCAGGAATTTGAAATAACAACAGACACGGTAGATATAGTTAAGAACATGTCTCTTAAAAATGCTGATCCTGACACTGATAAGTTTCTCCAATATGTACAGTTCCTTGCTAAAAAGAGTATCGAAGTAAGCAACATTAAGTCTAGTAAAAAAGACTTAACTAATAAAGAACAAGTAAAAGTTAATCTAATAGAAAAAGAAATAAGAGCATACAAAAACAACTTAACCTCGGTTACTAGTGAATCATTTGCAAAAGACATCATTCTATCGACTACCGAAATAACTGTTCCCGAAAAGCTCACTTCAAAACAAGAAAAGTGGCACTATTACAACCGACATTATTTAGATAATATCAACTTTGCAAATGAGGGGATGTTGCGAACACCTATTTTTCATAAGAAGTTAATGCACTTCATGGATAAGGTAAATTACCAAATACCTGACTCTATCATTAACGCTACTGACTTTATCATTAACAAGGCAAAGAAAAATGATCAGGTATACCAGTATGTGGTGTCTCAACTAACGAATAAATACGCTAATTCTAAAGTAATGGGAATGGATAAAGTCTTTCACCATATCGGGCAGTCTTATTACTTGGATACCCCTGCCTGGTGGGCAGACTCTGCTCTAACACAAAAAATCAAAGAACGTGTTATTAAGCTAAAATACAATTTAATAGGAAATAGAGCTATTCCGTTCGTTATGGCAGATTCATCAGGTAGAAAATATAGCCTATATGAAACAAGAGCAGAATATACCGTTCTTTTCTTTTGGAGTGCTAGTTGTGGACACTGTAAAAAGACGGCTCCTTTATTAAAAGACCTTTACGACCAATTTAAAGAAAAGGATGTAGAAGTAATAGCTATAAATATTGATAAAAAAGAAAAGGAGTGGAAAAGCTATTTAAAGAAGCATGATTATGGCTGGATAAATATTGCTGATGGTCAAAACAAAACAAATTTCCGAACGTATTACAATATAGATAGCACGCCTATCATCTATTTATTAGACAATCAAAAAAAGATAGTTGCAAAACGTATCGATGTAGATACACTAGAAGAGTTATTGTCTAGAAAATTAAATTAATACGACTTACCTGATTGAATGAGGTCTTCTTCCGTATCTATATCGTTTAACTCTTCCAAAAGATGATAAGATAGTTTCTCTTCTTCTAAGGTTTGTAGTGTCTCTTTTCTAAGAATTGCCGTGCTCCAACTCTTATTAATAAATAATTGGTAATGCATATCGCTCATACCAATTAGATAGTACCCACCATCAACAGCTGGACCGATAACTACATTTTGAGAGTCTAATTTATTGAATGCTTCCTCTATGTGCTGTTGCTTAATATCAAAGCAATCACTACCTATTAGTACTACTTTTTGATAGTCTCGTTCAAATGCATTTTGAAAAGCATGTGACATCCGGTCTCCTAATGAATCACCGTTCTGTACCAATTTTTCGCACGGCAAGCCATTCCATAAATCATTTTTTTCAGTAACTAAATTATAATAGATGTCTTTATCTTGACTAAGTGGCTGTATTTGGGACTTTGTGTGATGCAAGAGGTCTTTGTATACTTGCAATGCTTTTTCGTCTCCTACGGTACGAGCTAGGCGTGTTTTAACGGTTCCTAACACTAGGTTTTTAACAAAAACAATTAATAGACTCTTCTGCATTCTAATTACCTACTTTTTTACGTAGTTTATCGATATCTCTAATCAATAGCCTTCTTCTATCAAATGTTATTAAGTTTTGATCTCGTAAATCATTAAGAACTGTGGTTACCGTTTGCCGGGCAGTAGCTGTTATTTTGGCAATATCTTGGTGTGTAAAAAACTGTTTAACTAGTGTTTCAAAACCTACTTTAACTCCTTTTTCTTCCCCTAGTTCAACTAAATACTCGACAATGCGTGTTTTTGAATCTTTAAAAACGAGAGACTCCACTTTTTTCTCCATTTTAGCTAATCGTAAGCCTATTAACCTTGTCATTTTAATGCTTAATTCTTTATCGTTATGCATTAAATTTTCCATTTCCTCTAAGCTTAATGGACAGATTTTTACCTCCTGATCAACTGATTGTGCATAGTTTTTACGAACATCTTCTCCAAGGATTGCCATTTCGCCAAAGACTTCTCCTTTTTGCAAAACTGTTTTGATAACTTCCCTACCATCGTCTGAGTATGTTCCTATTTTCACTCGCCCTTCAGCAATCATATACACATGCGTACTTTTTTCATTTGGCATGTATATAAACTCATTTTTATTGAATGTTGTCATCGGGAATTTATCATTCATATCTTTTGACTTTTTAGGGCAAAAGATGCTGAAAAGGTCTATATTCTCAAGGTACCAGATACTATCTTTCATAACTTATGGCTTAACAATTTAAACTTATAAATAATTCAACTGATATTATGTTATAGGCAATTTATTTTAAGCCAATGGTAAATTACTACTAATACTTTTCCATCTCAATATCCACTTCTCTTGCCCAACCATCAATACCAGAGCTTAAGTTAGTCAGATTCATAAATCCATGATTTTCTTCTAAAAAGCGAATAGCCGAGGCACTTCGCATTCCATGATGACAAATAACTACTGTAGGTGTCTCTCGGTCTATTTTTTCTACTAAAGCAGGGATCTGTTGTAAGGGGACCAGTTGGCTTCCTTTAATATGACAAATCTCATATTCAAACGGTTCACGTACATCCAATAAATGAATCGTATTCGTTTTTAGCTTCTCAGCTAATTCTACTGGAGTGATTGATTTCTCTAATTCGTTTTTTGGTTCTTGTCCAATTCCGCAAAAGCGCTCATAGTCCATTAGCTCTGTAATTTCACTATTCGCTTTATCTTTTTCAAAACGAACAACTTGTTGGTTCATCGTCAACGTATTTAATACTAATAGTTTACCCGAAAGAACTTCTCCTATTCCCGTAATTACCTTAATGACTTCATTTGCCATCATGGTTCCAATTAAACCTGGTAGCACCCCTATTACTCCTATTTCAGAACAGTTAGGGACTTCTCCTTCGGAAGGAGGTTCAGGAAACAAGCACCGATAGGTAGGGCCATTATCATAATTAAAAACAGAAAGCTGACCATCGAACTTAAAAATAGCGCCAAATACCAATACCTTATTCAAAATCACACAGGCATCATTCACTAAATAGCGAGTAGGGAAATTGTCTGATCCATCAACGACTATGTCATAATCTTTGAAAATAGACAAAGCATTCTCATTAGTTAGCCGTTCGTTGTAAGTAGTAAACAACACAAAAGGATTCTGTGCAGTTAATTTTTCTTTAGCGACTTCAGACTTTGATTTCCCAATGTCTTGAGTAGAAAATAAAACTTGACGTTGCAAATTACTTTCATCTACCACATCATCATCTACAATTCCAATGGTACCAACACCTGCAGCTGTTAAATACTGTAAAATAGGAGAGCCTAGTCCACCTGCTCCAATTACCAAAACTTTCGCTTGCTTCAGTTTCTCTTGATTATCCAAGCCAAACTCAGACAATATAAGATGGCGATTGTAGCGTTTTTTTTCAGCAGTAGTAAGTGATGATGTAGACATACAATTCTATTTTACTGCAAAGCATGTTCCCAGTCTTTCCAAACAGGTTCATATCCTTGCTCACGAAGCATTTCAGCTATTTGTTTAGGTGTACGCTCGTCAGAAATCTCAAACTGCTCTAAGGCTTCATCTTTCGATGCATAACCTCCTGGGTCTGTCTTAGAACCAGCTGATACAGACGTAATTCCTAATTTAATCACATGGTTACGGAATTTTTCACTCTCACGTGTTGAAAGAGATAACTCTATTTCTTCATTAAAAATTCGATAGGCACAAATTAATTGAACCAACTCTTTGTCGCTCATAGCTACCTTTGGTTCCAACCCTCCAGAAAAAGGACGTAAACGAGGAAATGAAATAGAATACTTTGTTTCCCAATACGTCTTTTCTAAATAGTCTAGATGCGAAGCACAAAAGAAAGAGTCTGTTCGCCAGTCTTCTAAACCAATTAAAGCTCCCAAGCCCATTTTATGTATCCCTGCTTTTCCCAAACGGTCAGGTGTATCCAATCGATAATAGAAGTTTGACTTCTTCCCTTTTGGGTGATGCTTTTTGTAATCCTCTTGTCGATAGGTCTCCTGGTAAACTAGAACTGTATTCAGTCCCAACTCGATTAACTCCACATATTCATCTTCATCTAAAGGTTGTACCTCTATGGAGATATGTGAAAAATAAGGCTTAATCAAAGGAATTACTCTCTTGAAATATTCTATCCCTACTGTTTTATTTGCTTCTCCTGTCACCAAAAGAATATGATCGTAGCCATGCGCTTTAATCACTTCTATCTCTGCTAATATTTCTTTATCTGTTAAGGTCTTTCTTCGTACGGCATTGTCTTGACTAAAGCCACAGTAGGTACAAATATTTTGACATTCATTAGACAGATACATCGGAACAAACAATTGCATCGTTTTTCCAAACCGTTTCAATGTCAATTGGTGACTCAACTGAGCCATTTCCTCTAAAAATGGTTCTGCAGCAGGAGAAATCAGTGCTTTAAAATCTTCTAATGTACGAGTCTTGGTGGTATGTAAAGCTTGTTTTACATCAGCCTCCGTTTTTGCATAGATAGAGCTAGAAATGGAATCCCACGCAAGTGTATCAAATATCTCTTTAAAACTGCTCATGCAAATGCTTTATACAAAAATACACAATGATGAGGGATTAAAATAACTTTATTGAAGACTTTGAGGTGATAGCCATCAAATCTTAAAACATCTCATTAAAAAAATCAGACAACCAATATACGCCTGCTACTGTAATAGGACTCCAAAAGATACCACTGATAACCATCCATTGAATCGTTTTCTTAGGGGACACTTCAAGCAAAGAAGCAATAATAGGCCCTCCTACTGGGGACAGTAAAATAGGTGTAAGAAATGCTAAGCCTTTGATTCCAAACTTAGACCATACCTTTACGATTCGTCTGTTCTTTTTAGAAAATGTTTTTTTGTTTTTTGGCGATGCTTTATGGATTAATTCCCAGATTTTTTCTCCTCCATACATAATGATAACCGAGCTAGTAATCATACCTAGGGTTGTGAATAGGCATGTTTCTAAAAAAGATAAGCCGGCCTGTTTTCCAATAACAGGTCCGGCTATAAACTTAAACATGCTGCTTGTAAATACAGCAAAATATTTTAGCATGTGTGTAGTCTTATGCTTGTGCTTTATCTATAATATAAAGCATGTATGCTCCATAGGTAACTAGAAGAATAAGGGATTCCACTCTACCTATCTTTTTTCTGATAATCATCAGAGGCAACAATATAACCATGATACCCAGCATCCACCAAATGTCTCCATCAGGTATACTGAATAATGAATTATCTACTTTAATTGTTTTAACCATACTGGTGATACCAAGAATTGACAATACATTGAAGATACATGAGCCAAGTAAATTACCTAGTGCCATGTCTGTGTCTTTCTTATATGCTGCAATTGTTGAAGTAATTAGTTCTGGCATACTTGTTCCTAGTGCAACAACTGTTAAACCAATTACTAAGTCACTAACACCAAATGATTCAGCAATACTTTTTGCTCCTTCTACAAAGAAATAAGACCCTATAAAAAGACCTATACAACCACCTGCTATCAACAACACACTAAACCAAACTCTTTTATCGTAATCATCTGGTGCTTTATTTAATTCTGGATCAGCGGCACTTTCTTTTCTTGATTTCCTAATTAATACAAAAGTATACAATACCAAAATAGAAAATAAAATAATTCCTTCGTACCAAGACAACTCACCGTCTCCAAAAATAAACAACAGCAGAAGTAATGAACTACCAATAGTAAGTACCCAGTCAATTTTAATACTTTCTTTCCCTACTGCAATTGGATACACTAAAGCTGTAATAGGTAATACTAACGCTAAATTACAAATGTTAGAACCTATCACATTCCCCATGGATATGTTTGGTGAATCTGCAATAACAGATGAGTACAGGCTGACTAGCAATTCAGGAGCTGACGTTCCAAAGGCAACAATTGTAAGACCTACTACCATAGAAGATAGTCTGAAATTGTAGGCGATGTTAGTTGCACCGTTTACCAAAATCTCTCCTCCTCCTACTAGTAAGAGAAGCCCCCCGATAACCATAATGATATCCAAAAATTCCATAGAACAGTTTTGTTTTTATTTCTAAGCGGAAAATTAAACAATTATTAGCTATTTACTATACAAATTAAACTTTTTTGTGCTTTTATTGTATACCCCTGAATATCGTTATCTTTGAAATAATTAATGTATTACTATTATGACAAAAGTATTATCGTCTATTTTAAGTTGTTTAACTCTTATTTCTGGATCAATTACTTTGTTCGGGCAAAGCTCTAATATACCTTTAGATAAAGAGTATTACCATACTATTGAACGCTTAGAAATTCTAGAAGGAAAAAACAAATTAAACTCTTCAGTAAAGCCATATTCACGAAAAGACATTGGTAAGTATACTGACGGGTTAACAGAAAAAGCAGATTATTCCGCCAGCAGCCTAAACTGGATTCGGTACGAAAACAAAGATTGGTCTGATACGGCTTCTACTCTAGACCACCAACCACTCTTTTCTAAAGTCTACAAACAATCTTCTAGTTTATTAAGTGTTTATACAGACAATCTTCACTTACATGTTAATCCTTTAGTCTCTGGCTTTTTAGGAAAAGAAAAATCGAATGGCACTACACTCTACCGAAATGCTCGAGGAATAGAGGTGTACGGTTCTATTATGAAAAAGGTGGGATTTTATACTTCGGTTACTGAAAATCAAGTAATATTCCCTTCTTACATCAACAACCGAATTGGACTAAACGCCGTAATTCCAGGAGAGGCATTCTGGAAACGATTCAATAGCAATGGAGTAGACTACTTTAATGCGGCGGGGTACATTTCCTTTCAACTGTTGGAGCCTATTCAACTACAGTTTGGCTACGACAAGCAGTTTATTGGTAATGGCTACCGGTCTTTGATTTTATCTGATTACTCAGCTCCAATGGCGTACTTAAAATTAACGACTAATCTCTGGAAATTTAGTTACACTAATTTATTCACTGAAATGACTGCCGATATTACAACTTCGGGAGGAGTTCCGAATGGAACAGCTCTCTTTTCGAAGAAGTACATGGCGTTTCATCACCTGAACTTACACATTGGTAAAAAACTAGATGTAGGTGTATTCGAATCTATTATCTTCAGTAGAGAGGATTCATTAGGAAACGGAGGCTTTGAATTAGGTTATTTAAATCCATTGATCTTCTACCGATCTGTAGAGCAAAACTTAGGTAGTGAAGACAATGCTATTTTAGGTTTGGACTTCAAATGGAATTTCGCCAAACAGTTCTCCCTCTACGGACAACTGGTACTGGATGAATTGGTTGTAAAAGAAGTACTCGCTGGAAATGGTTGGTGGGGTAATAAGCAGTCTGGTCAAATAGGGATGAAGTACATCAATTCATTTGGTATCGATGGGTTGGATCTTCAAGGAGAAGTAAATATTGTTCGTCCATATATGTATTCACATACCA
>JBGCEI010000076.1:0-8514 GCA_045106295.1 Cyclobacteriaceae bacterium | reverse complement strand
GGACTGCCGAAAGCCTGTACCGAAGGGCATGCCCCAAACATAAAAAAGAAAAAGCGCTTCTTCACTTCCAAAATGTGGAAACTATTCACTCTATTCTTCTTCTCTCCATCTATTTTTCTCTTACCTTTGAGCTTTAAAATTTTGATCTGGATACTATGTCTATTTCTAACAGTGAGTTAACACAATTAGCAGAAACCTACGGCGCTCCGTTGTACGTTTATGATTCTGAGAAGATCATTTCTCAATACCATGCATTAACGAATGCATTTGATGGAATGAACCTGAAATTAAAATATGCTTCTAAGGCGTGTACTAACCTTTCTGTGCTTAAGCTGTTAAGAAAGTTGGGTTCAGGAATGGATTGTGTGAGTGTAAACGAAGTTCAGATGGGTTTACAGGCTGGTTTCAAAAAAGAAGACATCATCTTTACGCCCAACTGTGTTGATTTTAAAGAGATAGAAGAAGCCAAAGGAATTGGCGTACACATTAACATAGACAACATTCCTTTTTTAGAACAATTTGGGAAGAAATACGGTAACTCCTACCCTATTTGTATTCGTATAAATCCACACATTCAAGCGGGTGGAAACGCCAATATTCAAGTAGGGCATGTAGGCTCTAAATTCGGAATCTCTATCCTTCAGTTCAAAGAAATAGTTGCAGTAGTAGAAAAATACAACTTGCTAGTAGAAGGGCTTCATGTACATACCGGTTCTGATATTTTAGACACTGATGTATTCCTAAAGGGAGCGAATGTATTGTTTGAGTGTGCGCAAGAATTTAAGGATCTAAGGTTTTTAGATTTCGGGAGTGGATTTAAGGTTCCTTACAAAGAAGGGGACCCATCAACTGACTACAAGAAACTGGGGGTAAAAATGAAAGCTGCTTTTACTGCATTCTGTGCAGACTATGGAAGAGAGTTAGAAATTTGGTTTGAGCCAGGGAAATTTATGGTGAGTGAATCGGGAAACTTTGTGGTGCAGACCAATGTCGTAAAACCTACTCCTGCCTGTGTGTTTGCGGGAGTAAATTCAGGGTTCAATCATTTAATCAGACCAATGTTTTATGATTCTTTCCATCAGATTAATAACATTTCTAATCCTGATGGGGAAAAGAAGATTTACAACATTGTAGGCTACATCTGTGAAACGGATACATTTGCGGTAGACAGAGAGTTATCTGAAGTACGAGTTGGTGACTACCTTGTATTTAAAAATGCAGGGGCTTATGGTTTTGAAATGGGTTCTAACTTCAACTCTAGGTTACGACCAGCACAGGTCATGTGGCACAAGGGAGAAGGTCACCTGATCAGAAAAAGAGATGAGTTTGAAGATTTAATGAGAAACCAGACTGGTTTTGAACCAGAATTAGACTAAATAGGTTAAAACAGAACTACTTACGCAATAGATGCAAGAACAACAAAAAGGAAACAAGTTTGACTGGAAAGTTTTAAAAAGGTTATTAGGCTTTATGAAGCCCTATCTTGGAACAGCTGTCTTACTTTTAGTACTTATGTTAATTGCAAGCGCTAGTGCCATATTAAAACCTGTCCTTATTGGTAAATATGCCATCGACAAATACCTCACGCTAGGTGATTATGAGAACTTTCAATTCGTTATCCTTTTAGCAATTGGTGTATTGTTTCTTGAAAGTATTTTACAATACTTTATCATTTACCTCTCTAGTTGGTTGGGACAAAATATTGTCAATAACATCAGAATACGTTTGTACCATCACGTGATTAAATTAAAAACACAGTTTTTTGACAAAACACCAATTGGGCAACTCGTTACTAGAAATGTATCAGATATTGAAACACTGTCTGAGGTATTTTCTCAAGGAATAGCAGCTATGTTGGCTGATATCTTTCAGTTACTCTTTATTATTACAGCGATGGTCTTATTGAATTGGAGACTGGCTCTCTTGAGTTTTGCGACACTTCCTTTCATGCTATTTGCCACTTATGTATTCAAAGAGAAAATAAAAGTAGCGTTTACCGATGTTAGAAACGCCGTTTCTAAACTGAATACGTTTGTTCAAGAACGCATTTCAGGAATGATGGTAGTCCAGATTTTCAATGCAGAAGAACGAGAGTACAAGAAATTTAAAGCCATAAATGAAGTACATAAAGAGGCGAATGTAAAGACGGTAAATTACTACTCTATTTATTTTCCTGTGGCAGAAATGATTAGTGCCATCGGTGTAGGTTTAGTGGTATGGCGAGGTTCTAATGGTGTGTTGGATGGTTGGGTAAATGGACAAGGTGAACTGATTATGTTCATTATGTATTTAGCGATGTTTTTTAGACCTATCCGACTAATTGCTGACCGGTTCAATACTCTACAAATGGGAATTGTAAGTACGGCACGGGTTATTAAACTACTAGACAACAATGACTTCATAGACAATGAAGGTTCATTATCACCAGACACCATACAAGGAGCTATTTCTTTTGACAACGTATGGTTTGCTTACAACGAAGGAGAGGACATTTTAAAGGGTGTTTCTTTTAATTTAAAAGCAGGAGAAAAACTAGCCATTGTAGGTTCTACTGGTGCAGGAAAATCTACTATCATTAATTTATTGAATAAATTCTACAGCATTCATAAAGGAACAATCGCTATTGATGGACATTCTATTGATAAATATCAACTAGAACACCTCCGAAAATCAATTGGTGTGGTACAACAAGATGTGTTCTTATTTTCAGCTTCTATTTACGATAACATCACCTTACGGAATCGCTCGATTAGTAAAGAACGTGTAATTGAAGCTGCTAAGCTCATTGGAGCTGATTCATTTATTAACAACCTACCTGGTGGATTGGATTATGTGCTTCAAGAAAGAGGAAGCAACCTTTCTGTTGGTCAAAGACAATTATTAGCTTTCATTAGGGTGGTGGTCTACGATCCTAAAATAATTGTATTAGACGAAGCAACTTCTTCTATTGATTCTGAGTCAGAGGCATTGATTCAGCAGGCAATTGACAAACTCATGGACAATAGAACGGCTATTGTAATCGCACACAGATTGTCTACTATCCAAAAGGCAGACAGCATTTTGGTGATGGAAAAAGGAACAATCATTGAATCTGGGTCTCACCAAGATTTATTAGCAAACAACAAACACTACAAACAACTACATGATATGCAGTATAAAATGGTGAACTAATTTTCTGATTTACAGATAGATTTTCGCTATTTTGGTCTACCTAAATTGAAAAAATATGACATTCGTAAAAAAATTAAAGTTCTTCATAGCAGCAATGTTACTAGTGAGTTGTACGCTCTTTTATTTTTATAAAAAAAGAGGTTCTAGTCTATCGATAGAACAAACAACTTCTGCTCGCTACCTTTTATTGGGGAAAGAATTCAATGGAAGTACGAATGACGAAGCATTCAAAAACATCTTTGTAGAGATAAAAAAGAAAACAGGTGAGACCAACTCTCCTATTTTCATGGTGCACTACGAATTGAGTGAACCTTCTAAAGCGAATAACTATCATGTCAATACATTTGTAGGCTTTGAAGTAGAAGACACCTCTTCCCTATCTGACGCTTCTTATGAACATCGAATATTTCAGCCTAGAAAAATAGTAAAAGGCTCATCTACTTCTCACTTCATATTCCAAGGGAGTGTTTATCCGAAATTGAATGAGTTCATTGAAAAGAAAAAACTTACTGTAGATTCTACTTACCTAGTAGAGAAATATGGAACTGACGATAACATCGAAATTGAAATGGGCGTTAAGTAAAATTTCAGATTCCAAACTGAAATTACTTAGGTTACGCTTTTCTTGTCATCTGCACAGGTATAAACATTGATTTAAATAGCTAAATTTCACTTAACACAATTTAAAGATTGGTTGTACTTTTTGCACCACTTTTCAGGGGACACAACGGCTTAAATTAAAGTATGATTGTAAACAGAAAGTAGTTATTTCAAGTCCACTCCTACTCATACATAAGCCGTTAACAGATCATTTTTCATCCAAATTAGCCTATCTTTACATTCTTAACCCCTGTCGCACCATGAAGTTTACTGATTTAAACCTAAACTCTGCTTTATTAAACGCTTTGGGTGATTTGGAGTTCGAAACCCCTACACCTATTCAAGAGCAATCGTTCCCTGTAGTGATGTCAGGAAAGGATGTAGTTGGAATAGCGCAAACGGGAACAGGAAAAACGCTGGCTTATCTCCTACCCATTCTGCGTGTATTACCATTTAGTAAACAAAAAAATCCACGAGTATTAATCCTAGTTCCTACAAGAGAATTAGTCATACAGGTAGTTAATGAAATTGAAAAATTAAGTAAATACACAAACAATAGAGTACTAGGTATTTTTGCTGGGTCTAATATCAATACCCAAAAACAAGAAGTTTCAGGAGGAGCAGACATTGTGGTCGCTACACCTGGTCGTTTATACGATTTAGCTTTGGCACGAGCCATCTCATTGAAATCTATTCAAAAATTAGTGATTGACGAAGTAGATGTCATGCTCGATTTAGGGTTCAAGTTTCAGATTCAAAACATTGTGGAGTTACTTCCTCAGCAACGACAGGGGATTTTATTTTCTGCTACGATGACCGAGAGCGTAGAAGAAATCATAGACAACTCTTTTATTGACCCTGTTAAAATATCCGTTGCGGTGAGTGGTACTCCATTGGATAATATTACGCAACAGCGTTACGAGGCTCTTAACTTTTACACAAAACTCAATCTATTAGAAGATTTACTGAGTGATAGAGAAACCTATACTAAAACAATCGTTTTTGTGAGTAGTAAACGCATGGCTGATCGAATCTTGGAGCGTATGGAAGCCATTTTCAAAGGAGAAGCTTGTGTAATCCATGCCAATAAAAATCAAAATTACCGTCTACGAAGTATTGAACAGTTCGAAAGTGGTCAATGTCGTTTATTGATTGCCACTGACGTGATGGCGCGAGGGATTGACTTCGATGGCGTTTCGCAGGTAATTAGTTTAGATACGCCTGAATATCCAGAAAATTACATCCACAGAATTGGACGAACAGGACGGGCAGAAAAGAAAGGACTGAGTATTTTATTCTCTACTGAAAAGGAGCTTCCTTTTGTAGACCATATTCAAGAGCTCATGAAAATGAAGATTGACTTACTCCCTTTTCCTAATAATGTAACTATTAATGAAGAATTGACTCCGGAAGAGAAACCACGAATCAAATTCAAAGAGACTAATAAAATCCATAAAAATAAAAGTGAAGAAGAAGGTGGCAGTGCCTTTCATGAAAAGAGCGCAAAAAACAGTAAAGAAAACTTAGGAGGTAAGTACAGAAGAGAAATTGGTTTCAAATATAAAAAGCCAAAAACAAAACATTCAAAATAATTTTGAACAAAAACGTAACCCTATTACTTTAATTTAAGTTTAAGAGGAGAAAATCAAAAAAACAGTCTTACAACGAATTAAAGCATGATTATTGTCTTAAAATCAGGTATATATACACTATCAATCAACTCTCTCTTTCTACATTAGTAAAACATTAAAATTAAACTTTATTTACTTATGACAAATCAAACTAACTCACAACCTAGCAACCTATCTAACTTTTCAGATATCGAATTTCTTCAGATAGATGAATTAATTTATCAGCTAAAGTTAGTTGAACGATTTAATTCTAAGACAGAAGAATTCTCTATTTCTAATAAGCAACATGTAAAGAGCGTTCAAAATTGATTGCTGCATAACCACTTTTTAAATACAGTTTACTTTATCCATTGAAAACTGTCCACAAAAGGTTCTTTCTAAAAAGAAATCTGCTAAGTTTGTAACTTACTTAACCGAGGGTATAACCCCTTGTTTGAGAGGTGTCTAAAAGAAAGAAAAACACATATTGGCTAGACGTAAAAGTAGCTGTACTTTCAGCTTCTAAAGGATTGGTGCTCACCATCATTCACCTAAGAGATGCGCTCACAAAAAAACAACGTCGTGGAGTAGGGGTTGAATCAGATAACTACTTCGATTACGACAAAGGAATTACCACCCTACAATACCCAAAAGAAACACTCCCCGTTCCTGACAACGGTCGTTATCGATTGCACAACGAAATAGAAGACTGTATAGTCTGTGATAAATGTGCTAAGGTTTGCCCTGTTGATTGCATAGATATTGAAGCCATCAAGTCACCAGAAGAAATCCGTAAAACATCCGACGGTTCTTCCGTTCGTTTACATGCTGCCAAATTCGATATCGACATGGCAAAGTGTTGTTACTGTGGTTTGTGTACTACCGTATGCCCTACCGAGTGCCTTACGATGACGAAAACATACGATTACAGCGAATTTGATGTCACCAGAATGAACTATGAATTTTCTGACCTAACAGCCGAAGATGTATTTAAACGCCAACGTGAGTACGATCTATTTGCTGAGGCAAAAGAAAAAGCGAAAGAAAAGGCTGCAGCAGATAAAAAAGTAAGTTCTTCTACTCCTGTAATTGGGAAACCTGCTATTCCTGGTGCTAAACCGAAGATAGTAATTCCTAAGCCAGCTACAGCTAAAAAGCCAGTGATACCAGCACCTAAGCCTAGTATACCAAAACCAAAAATAGCTACAGGACAACCTAAAGTGGTGATTCCTAAACCAAAAGTCGAAACAGAAAATGGAGAAGCCAAGCCAGTTATAAAACCTGTTATTCAGAAGCCAAAAATACCTGATGCAAAACCAGTGATGAAACCGGTAATTCCTAAACCAAAGAAAAAGGAGGGTGACAATGAGTAGTTACATCTTTTTTGTTTTTGCTGCTCTCATAGTTGTTAGTAGTATTTTTATTCTGTTTACTAGAAATATTCTGTATGCAGCACTAAGCCTATTCTTTTGTTTTTTAGGTGTCTCAGCTATGTACGTTTTTGCTTCTGCTGATTTTCTAGCTATTACACAATTGGTCATTTACATTGGAGGTGTTTTGGTTTTACTCCTTTTTGGAATTATGTTGACCAACCGAGTCTCTTCAGTCAAAGAATTAGTCAGTGGACTTTCTAATCGCTTTTCTGGTTTTCTAATTGGGGGAATTTTGCTTGGAGGTTTAGTTTTTGGGATTCACTCTAGTGGATCAACCGCTTTATTTTCTTCTCTTGTAAAAGACGTATCTGTAATTGAATCTATCGGTATTCAATTAATGACAAATTATTTATTACCATTTGAAATTGCAGGTATTTTACTGCTTGTTGTGTTGGTAGGAACTATTTATTTGATTGATAAAAAAGACGTATCATGATTCAATATTTAGTTTACATAGCAGCGCTTCTATTTTGTATTGGAATTACTATTATTCTAGTAAAAAGGAATTTACTGTTTATTTTAATCGGTATTGAACTAGCTCTAAACGCCGTAAACATCAATTTAGTGGCTTTTAATGCCATCCATCCTAATACAGACGGAATCATGTTTGCTCTTTTTGTAATTGTAATTGCAGTTTGTGAAGCAGCTATTGCCTTAGGAATTATTTTACAACTGGTAAAACAACGAGGAACGTCTAACCTAGACGCTATTTCTAGCTTACGAGATTAATGGGAGAATTAGCACACCATAGCAACTCTTTACTTTACTTGGTAGTCAGTACCTTACTACTTCCATTTTCTAGTTTCTTGCTCTTAATTTTATTGGGAAGAACTATTAAAAAATTCAGAGGGATTTATGCGACGGTGATCTTATTTAGCTGTTTCACACTTTCTCTTTTCATTGGAAAAGAAGTATTTACTAATGGTGCGTTTTATTATCAAATCCCTTGGTTTCAGCTTTCAGCAGAGAAAATATTTTTTGTAGGAATCAAAGTTGATTACCTAAGTGGTCTATTACTCGTTATTGTAAACTTTGTATCGTTTTTGGTTCACTTATTCTCCATTGCTTACCTACGTGGAGATCGTGATTTTGAAAAGTACTTCGCTTATTTAGGCCTGTTTACCTTTTCTATGACAGGTATTTTAATTAGTAATAATCTACTGATGTTATTCGTATTCTGGGAACTAGTAGGGCTTTCTTCTTATCTATTGATTGGTTATTGGTACGATAAACCTTCTGCCGTTGAAGCAAACAAAAAAGCATTTTTGGTTAACAAGATTGGTGATTCAGCTTTCTTAGTCGCTATTCTAGCTTTGTATTCTTTTGCTGGCACCTTAGATTTCAACGAACTGATGGCTTGGTTTCCTAGTCAATCCGTTTTATCGACTACTTGGTTAATGATTATTGGCTTATCTCTTTTTGTGGGTTGTGTCACTAAATCGGCTCAGTTTCCACTACAAATATGGCTACCTGATGCTATGGAAGGACCTACTCCTGTTTCGGCACTGATCCATGCAGCAACTATGGTAGCAGCAGGTATTTTCTTATTGGCAAGAATTTTCTTTCTCCTTTCGGACGATGTCTTAACTATTGTAGCTACCATTGGTGCCATTACTGCCTTTATGGGAGCGGTAGCCGCTTGTACACAAAACGACATTAAAAAGGTATTGGCGTTTTCTACCATTTCTCAGCTAGGTTAT
>JBGCEI010000075.1:0-7612 GCA_045106295.1 Cyclobacteriaceae bacterium | reverse complement strand
CTAAACGCTATTCCTATTGAGAAAGTATCTCCAACTGAGTTTCTAAACACCTCTACTCCAACACAAGCTATTTACACACAATTAGAAACGGAAGACTACAACAAACATAAAACAAAAGATAATTTTGATTTGGCTCATTTTTACGCTAACCCCACTGAGTACGAAAGTACGTTTGCACCCTATTTATCTACCGATATTTTTATTGCAGCTGCTTATTGGGATCCAAAATCACCTGTTTTATTCACCAAAGAGGATAAAATTGGTTTTGATGTAGTTGCAGATATTACTTGCGACATTGAAGGCTCTGTCCCAACTACCATTCGATCTACTACTATTGAAAACCCTGTTTTTGATTTCAATACAAACAACTGGAAAGAGAGCATCCCTTTTTCAGACAAAGGCAACCTTAGTGTCATGTCAGTCGATAATCTACCCTGTGAGTTACCCCGAGATGCTTCTGAAAGCTTTGGAGAGCAACTATCTACTCATGTAATTCCTGAATTATTATTAGTCAATACACCAAAACCAATTACTGAAGGAGCAACTATGACATCAGAAAGAAGTCTTACTCCAACTTATGCCTATTTAACTGATTTCTTAGAACAAGAATAAAAGATCTGTTTCAAAACTTTAACCAGAAATATTAATGCAGAAAGTAATCAGCGTTGGGTCTTAAATTAGCTTATCTATACATAAGAATGAATGGCTATAAATTAGTCATAATACGTTTGTCTACCAGGAGGCATGACTTAATATTCAACATAAGAAAATATTTTTCTTTTTACTGCTTACTTCGTTTACAGCTATTTTCTCACAAGAAAACAAAATGGCTAACACCCAAAAAGGGTATGTTGCAGAAGGTTATGATGTAGTTGCCTACTTCAAAAATGAAGCAATAAAAGGATCAAAGAAACTTTCTTATGTTTATCAAAAAAATACTTACTTATTTGTAAACGAGTCCAACTTAAAAGCATTCAAATCTTCTCCTACTACTTATATTCCTCAATATGGGGGTTGGTGTGCCTATGCTATGGCTAAAGACGGAAGTAAGGTATCTATAAACCCTAAAACATTTGAAATACGTGATGGTAAGCTGTATTTATTCTATAACAAGCTAATCACCAACACCTATAATAGTTGGATAAAAGAAGGGGCCGAAGAATTAGTAAAACAAGCCAATCAAAACTGGAAGTAACAAAACTATAGTTGTTACAACAAGGGCATCTATGTACGTTTCAAATTTATTTAGCATAATTCATCGCTTGTTTAAATTCTTTAATACATTCATTTAATACGCTATTCTCTCCTACAAATAGCTCTTCTATTCATTCATATAAAGAGATCGTTCATTCTCTATTCTATCTTGAATAGTATTACTCTTTAATGAGTACTTGTATGTTCTATCTGTAATGAATTTTATAATGTTCATCTGATCTTTAGGTTTGGTTTACTTCAACTTACTTATTCAAAGTAAGAACAGCATCTAAACACCTAATTTTAACCAGATAAGGGAAAAACTCTAAAATTAGCTTAAGGCATCTTTCAATTCCTTAAAAAACTCTCTAAAGACGTTGTTTTTAGAACTAAAGGAAGTCTTCTTATTTAATAAGTGACTAGTACTTATAGATTTCTTTTTACGAGAATGTAATGATAGGTCAAGGAAGCGATATTCCTTCTTTTTAGTAGTTATAGTTTCCATATTGTTTGTTTGATGTTTAGAGCAATATTTATATATATACTCATTTTATCAATACAAAAACAGAGATTAAAGACCTAAAGATTATTTTACTCTCAAACTCCTACCTACTCTAAGAATGGTGGTAGACCGAATACCATTTAACTTACAAAGCGTAGAAACATAGGTCCGGTATCTTCTAGCGATAAATCCTAAATTATCTCCTGAACGGATTCTATGATACATTTTACCATTAGGAGCATAATGTGCTACACCATTTACATAGGTAAAAAACTTAGGTAACAAATCAATCTCTTGTTGTTTTAGTTTGTCTTTTCTAAAATCGAATAAAAATTCTGGGTCTAATGCTACTCCTCTAAAACGAGTTTCAAAGTGAAGGTGAGAACCTGTACTTCTCCCTGTATTTCCTCCTAAGCCAATCACCTCTCCTGCTTTCACAGGTTGACCAGGACAAACCATTCGTTTCGATAAATGTCCATAAATAGTCTCTAGCCCATTAAAATGACGAACCACCACATAATGACCATAACCACCTCTATTGTAGGCAGAAATACGTACTACACCATCAAAAGTGGAATACACACTATCTCCAATTTGTAACTTAAGATCTGTTCCTTTGTGCCAACGATATCGCCTGTATTTAAACCCTGATGTAATGTGATGGTCAGCATTCTTAATTGGGTTAGACCAATTATTAAGTGAATCATAGAGCAGAATTCTTGCCGTATCTTTTAGGTACTTCATTCGTGTACCATTGGTAGCATAGGGGTTTACTTTTTTATAATTAAAAGTCGTAAAAAATGGACTTACCGTCTGCCAATAGCATGAATCTGCTAACATGGTCTCCAAGAAAGGATTATCGTAACATGGTTTGTCCGCATAAATGAATTGATCCTCATCTATTTTACATTCTTCATGTAAAACCTCATACCGATCAAATGGAATAGAGTATCCCTCTTCTCCTTCTAACTCTTCTGAACGAACAGCCAAAGAATCTACTAAATCAGTAGGTATTACAAAAGACGAATCTTTGCCATCATCACTTTCTTCAGCATCTACTTCTTTTTCATTAGAAAGCTCTCCTTTATCAGTAAAAGAGAGCTCTGAAAAAACAGTTTGAGTAACAAACAGTATGTAAACTAGTACTAAAAACCTCATACTATTTATTCCTAATCGAATTAAGCTACTACTTCTACTTCCTTTTCAGCTAAAAAACGTTCAGCATCCAATGCAGCCATACAACCTGTTCCTGCAGCAGTTACAGCCTGTCTGTAAATTTTATCTTGTGCATCACCACACACAAAAAGTCCATCTACGTTTGTCTTCGTAGAGTCTGGTTGTGTAATAATGTAACCCGCATTATCCATTTCCAATTTCCCTTTGAACATATCTGTATTTGGTTTATGACCAATAGCCACAAAAAATCCACTTACATTCAATTGGTTTACCTCTTTTGTTTGGTTATTGATAATCTCTACGTGTTCAATCTCCGTTTCACCAATGATATCTTGTGTCTCCGTATTCCAAAGCACTTCGATATTTGGCGTATTCAACACACGTTGCTGCATGATCTTAGACGCTCTCATTTCGTCTCTTCTCACCAATAAGTATACTTTGTTACAAATCTTAGCCAAGTAATTCGCTTCTTCAGCCGCTGTATCTCCAGCCCCTACTACTGCTACATCTTGTCCTTTATAAAAGAATCCATCACACACAGCACAAGCAGATACACCACCGCCGTTAGTTGCCAATCTGTGCTCAGACTCTAAGCCTAGCCACTTAGCCGATGCGCCTGTAGAAACAATCACTGACCCTGCTTCGATCACTGTACCATCATCTATTGTTGCTTTCAATGGATAAGAAGACGTATCTACATCCGTTACCATTCCAAATCTGATATCTGTTCCAAAACGCTCTGCTTGTTTCTGGAAATCCATCATCATCTGAGGTCCATTGATTCCATCTGGATAACCAGGATAATTTTCTACATCATTGGTAATCGTTAACTGGCCTCCAGGCTGACTTCCCTGGTACAATACAGGATTAAGTCCTGCTCTTGCTGCGTAGATTGCTGCTGTGTACCCTGCGGGTCCCGACCCTACGATCAATACATTTACCTTTTCCATGATAGTCCTTTCTTAAAAATTTGTACAATATTCGTTATTTGATACGACTTCAACAAATATCACTTACTAAAATTCCCCACTAAACGTCATCACTATGACTTTTTAAAATCATACTATCCCAGAAAGTGTGTCTGGTTTGAGAAAAGGGTTTTCCACAATTTAACTCCATAATATTAACAGTAATAATTATTATGGAAAAGAGAAAACAAAGTTGAAATCAAGTGAAAAACAGTTACAAAGTATAGTCAATTCTCATATTTAAGAAACTGATGAGGTTCTTCATGAGTTATTCAATATGATGGTAAATGAACGGAGTGATTTTCTATCCTCAAAGGATGATGACACTTAAAATAAACCACCATAGACTAAAAGTACATGGTGGTTTATTTTAGATTAATACTACAGTTCTCTAAAAAGAAAGTTACCTTTGCGTTACCACATTTATGCGCTTCATTATGTTTAAAAAAGGAACAAAAATTTACAGTATTTTCACTGGGGCATGTCCACAATGTCAGGAAGAACGCATGTATCCTTACAAAACGTATAACCTAAGTAATTTCGGTAAAATGAATAAACGGTGCGGAAACTGTAATTTAAAATACAGTAGAGAACCTTCTTTCTTCACAGGGTCAACCTATGTAAGTTACGGGATTACGGTAGCATTGATTATTTCAGTCTATTTAGGTTTTTTTATCCTACAAGATGAACCAAACGTAAATAGAATCATCACTATTATTATTACAATAGCCGTTCTTATTGCACCACTAAATTTTAGACTCTCTCGAAATATATGGATTAATCTATTTGTGAAATACAAAGAGGAATTTAGCCTACCTAAGCAAGCAAAAAAGATTTAAACTCATCAAATTCACTAGAAAGTGGAATAGACACTTTGTCTTGGTTAATAATAGCTTTTAACCTTTCGGGCATTTCTGGCTCCTTTCCTATTATCGGCTCTACTACATCAGAAAATTTCGATGGGTGGGCTGTAGCTAAAACTACATAATTCACATCTTCTTTGTGATCTTGCTGATACGCCTTTACTCCTAAATAGCCTACAGCAGTGTGTGGACACATAATGTAATCACTTTCGAGAAATACTTCCGCAAGTGCTAGAGAAGTCTCTTCGTCATCAAAAGAATAACCAGAAATAGATTCTGTCACCTTTTTGTACTCGTTTCCAAACAATTCTGTAATACGTGGGAAGTTACTTGGGTTCCCTACATCCATTGCATTAGAGATAGTAGGCACCGAGTGTTTAGCTTCAAATGTACCTGTATGCAAATATTCTGGAACGACATCATTCGCATTAGTAGAAGCAATGAAGTGATGAATCGGTAGTCCCATTTTCTGTGCGATCAACCCTCCACATAGATTCCCAAAATTACCACTAGGTGTACAAAAAACCACTTTTTTACCTTGTTTCACTAACTGTGCATAGGAATAAAAATAGTAAAACGACTGAGGTATTAGTCGAGCAATATTAATAGAATTAGCAGAGCTTAAACTCAACTTCTCATTTAACTCTTTATCTAAAAATGCTGTTTTCACTAGCTTTTGACAATCATCAAAAACACCATCAATCTCTAAGGCTGTAATATTCTGGCCTAGAGTAGTCAGTTGTTTTTCTTGGTTCAGACTTACCTTACCACTTGGGTATAAAATAGTGACGTTAATTCCTGGCATTCCTAAGAAACCTTGAGCCACTGCACTACCAGTATCTCCAGAAGTAGCTACCAAAATGTTAATTTCTTGTTTTTCTTTTTGCAGGAAATAAGAAATCAAACGAGACATAAAGCGAGCACCAAAATCTTTAAACGCTAAAGATGGGCCGTGAAACAACTCCAATACGTGAATATTTTCATCGACAGACACCAAAGGAGCATCAAAATTCACTGCGTCAGTGATAATATCTTTTAAATCTTCAGCAGGAATCTCATCACCTATTAATGTATGAGCTACCTCGTAAGCTATTTCTTGAAAACTTAGCGTATCGATTTTATCAAAAAAAGAATCAGGCAACGTAGGGATTTCAGTAGGCATAAATAAGCCATTATCATCTGGTAATCCTTTAAAAACAGCTTCTTTTAAAGAAACCTCTTCTACTGATCTTTTTGTACTAAACAATCTCATAATCACTAAATTATTGCACAAAGTTGAAACTACTCTTGTTGGATTCCAAATTTTAGAGATTAGAAAACAGATTCTTAATACAATAAGTTACCTAAACTGGATAACTTTTCCTTTTGAAATCATTTGATCATAGTATATTCGTGTATGTCTTTTTTGTACCCTTCTTTTTTATGGGCTTTAGCAGCAATGAGTATACCTATACTCATTCACTTACTCGATTTCCAAAAGGCAAAAAAGATTTTCTTCACCAATGTTCGTTTACTCGAAGAAGTAAAACTACAAACTGCATCTAAACGGAATTTAAAGTATTACCTCATTTTATTGAGTAGATGTCTGTTTATTCTCTTTTTGGTTCTAGCGTTTACACAACCATTTATTCCCTCATCAAAACCAACCTCATTCATTCAAAACAATTCGCTTTATATCGACAATTCTCTTAGTATGGAAAATAAGCCTTTCTCTGAATTATCGGCTTTAGAAGAAGCTAAACAATTGGCTATTCAATTAGCAAATGAATTACCTACTTACTGCTCCACCACTTTATTAACCAATACAAACAACTCTCATTATTCATCTAAAGAAGCCTTAATAGAAGCGATTTCATCCATTTCGTTCACTAGTAAACAAATAGATAGTAAGCAGCTTATTAAAAAGAATAAAGATAAACAGTTTTTCTTTTTCTCTGATTTTCAGCGTTATGCATTTAGCAATTGGAAGGAATTAAAAGGTGATTCTCTGACTAATTATCAATTAATCCCTATGAATCAAGGAAAACAAGCTAATAATTACATTGACTCTGTTTGGATAAACAATTCTTCAAAACAAGGAAACAAACAACTAAATGTATTGATCAAGTCTATTCATTCAGAAGAAACAAAAAAAGTAGTAGTCAAGTTAACAAAAGAAAATATACTGATAGGTTCTACAACTATTGATTTGAATACCTCTCATAAACTATCTTTTGACATTCAACCAAACGATAAAATAATTGAAGGGACAATTAGTATCAACGATTACCCTGTACAATTTGATGATGTATTTCATTTTACTATTCCAGTAAAGAAAAAAGAAAATGTCGTTATTGTTTCAAAAAGTAAGACTTCATTTATTCATACCTTATACAGTGATACAAATGAATTCATTACTATTCAAAAAACATACCCTGTATTTACTACTGAAGAGCTTAATGAGACTTCTCTAATTATAATCGATCAACAAGCTATTCCTACTGCTATAGAAGGAAAGTTGGTGTCTTTTACTAAGAATGGAGGAAACCTACTTTTAATACCATCAGAAAACACTCCTTTAAACTACCTAAGTAACCGTATAAAACTAATATCAGTTGCTAATTCATCTAAAAAACAAGTCCCTCTAGAGATAAGTGATTTTAACAATCCTTTTTTCAATGCTATTTTTGAGAAGAAAAATAGTCTTTTAAATACCCCTCAAGCAAAAAAAGGCTATAAACCTTCCTCTTTCAATTATTCTATTTTACAGTTTCCTGATGGAGATCCATTTCTATATTACAATGCATTAGGTAAAGGAAAAGTCTTTGTTTTCACTACTCCTTTAGATAAAAAATATACTGATTTGAGCAATCACGCCTTATGTGTTCCTATTTTTTATACTATGGCGATACAAACGAATGCGAGTTCCA
>JBGCEI010000074.1:0-15023 GCA_045106295.1 Cyclobacteriaceae bacterium | reverse complement strand
TTTAGTTACAAAGTTATAAACGCCACCTTTTCCTTCAGCATTTCCTGGAAACCAGTTTTGTACTGTAGAATATTTAATTTCAGCATCGTCCATTGCAATAAGTTCTACAACCGCGGCGTGTAATTGATTTTCATCTCTCATAGGAGCAGTACATCCTTCTAGGTAACTGACGAAGCTACCTTCATCAGCTATAATAAGCGTACGCTCAAACTGCCCTGTTCCTACTGCATTGATTCGGAAGTAAGTAGACAATTCCATTGGGCATCGTTGTCCTTTAGGTATGTAACAGAAAGAGCCATCTGTGAATACCGCAGAATTCAATGCAGAATAATAGTTATCAGCCACAGGGACTACAGAACCTAAATATTTTTTAACAAGCTCTGGATGATTTTCAACCGCTTCGCTCATAGAACAGAATATAATTCCCTGCTCTGCTAATGCATCTTGAAAGGTTGTCTTAATAGATACACTATCAATTACAGCATCTACCGCCACTCCCGATAATCTTTTTTGCTCGTCTAATGAAATTCCTAGCTTTTCGAATGTTCTTCGAAGTTCAGGATCCACCTCATCCATACTATTTAGTTCTATTTTCTGCTTGGGAGCAGAATAATAAATAATATCATTAAAGTCGATTTTTGGATAGTCAACATTTGCCCATTCTGGCTCCTCAAGAGTCAACCAATGCTTATACGCTTTGAGTCTCCACTCCAAAAGCCATTCTGGCTCATTTTTCTTTTCAGAAATAAAACGAATAATACCTTCATTCAAGCCTTTAGGGGCTGTATCTGACTCGATATTACTCTCAAATCCGTACTTATATTCCGAACTGGTTATGTCTTCTAATAATTCGTCTTCTGAAAGGGCCATCTAATTCTTATTTAGATTAGTTCAATATGAATACAAAAGTAGAACAAAAATTGTTCAACAAGAAGAATTTTTATTAGTAAAACGGCGACATTTCAATAAAAAGAATGGTCTTTATAAGACAATCCTGATTAAATAATGCCAATTAGTACAACAAAATATTATTATTCTAAACTATTGGAATAAATCACTTACAGTCAAAAAACATAAAAAAAACCCTAGAAGAACTCTAGGGGTCAAACCAAAAAACCAGCTTATGCAAAGCTTGCGCTTTACATAAGCTACAAATAAGGACTATTTTCTTTAAATAAATCAACAAAAACAGGTATTTATACCCTTTCTTATTAAACGTACGTGTATGAATTACTTATTCAATATTTAAATAAATAAGTAGTTATACATATTGTATTTAGTAATAATATATAGATAATAAATTTAATACGTATATATTTGTAAGTAGTTTATTTAAAAATGCAATTATGTTTAGTAAGAAAAGCGTAGATAAAAAAACAGTTAAGATCGTACAAGAATCGTTTAAAAAGGCAGCTCCTGTTTTTGACTTAGTCATCACTATGCTTCACGAAGACCTTCTTAAACTAAAACCAAGCTTAAAAGACGTATTCCCTGTTGATGAACAAGGAATTCAAGAGCAAAAAAGCCAACTCAAAGAACTACTCACTTCTGCTGTTTACAGTCTTGGTGACCTAAAAAAAATAGCTCCTAGCTTATCTATTGATTATCTGAAAGACGCCAACGATCATGACTTGTTTGGCCAAGCATTTATCTCTGCTTTTAGTAAAGGAGTGCGAAGGGATTTCACTGAAGAGGTAGAAGAAGCATGGATAAAAGCATATTCAGCAATTTCTGCTACCATGCAAGGATAGAAGTTTAGTAACTACTTAGTCTTACTTACTTTCTCTAAATCTAATAGCCCTAAGGAATTAGAGGTTAACCCTTTCACATTTTTTTGAGCTAACCAAAGTGATTGGTCATAAAACAATGGAATCACAGGTTGATCTTCTACCATCATAGAATCCATCTTTTCATAATAGCTAGACCTTATTTTTTCATTTGGTTCAATAACTGCCTTATCGAACATCCTATCTAATTTAGGATTTGAATAATGCATCTTATTTGGACCAGCAGGTTTAAAGTTTGCCGTAGTTAGCAACGCCAAAAAATTCTCTGCATCAGGATAATCCGCAATCCAACCCACATAAAAAAGACCTACTTTACCTTTATTCGCCAGCTCATTTAATGTTCCACCATCCATCATATCTAGTTTGATCTCTACTCCCAATTTTTGACTCCATTCCTTTTGCAAAAACTCAGCGATGCTCTTTGCCGATTCAGACACATAAAAGCTTAATTCAGGCAATTTACTGACATCCGCATATTTAGACGCCCTCAAATAATCGATTGCTTGTTTTTCTTTTGCCTTTACTCTTGACTGATACCCTTTCAATCCAAATGGAACAATCCCTTCCGTTCCAGCATATCCAATATTATTTTTCAGATACCTTAACAACACAGGCTTGTCAATAGCCGCATCCAATGCTTTCCTAAAGTTCTTATCTAAAAAAGGATGGTCTGTCCCATAGTCCTCATAAAAAGCTGTTTTTGGGTCTACCTGAAAACCCAAATAAGAAACACTCAAATAAGGAAAGAGAATTACCTGATAGTTCTCATTAATATGATCTCTAATTTTTCCTTCTATGGTAATCACCTCATCCCTTGCTCCTTCATACAAGCTGTAACAAAAATCTGTTTTCTTATCCAAGAACAATCTAAACTCCTGATTCTTATCACCCAAAAAAGACACCTCCACAAAATCTAAATAAGGCAATTGATTTCCATTTTCATCTTTCTTCCAATAGTTCTTATTCCTCTCCAAAATCAATTTGTTGTCCTCATACCATTCCTTCATCTGAAATGGTCCTGTTCCTACTGGATGGTTCCGTAACTGTTTTCCATAAAAACTGACTGCCTCATGCGGGACAGCATAACAATAAGGCATAGCCAAAATGGAGATAAAGAAAGGACAAACCTTCTTTAAGTAAATAGCTACCGTAGAATCATTCTGAGCCACAAAACAGGTATCAGATAACTCACCACCTTCTTTTTCCAGTAATTTATCATTAAAAATCCATGCTCCACTTCCTGTTTTTAACACTCTTTTTAGACTAAACACCATATCATGAGCTGTTACTTTTCTTCCTTTCCCTTCTGGGAATACACGCGAATCATGGAATGTAACATCATCACGCAAGTGAAAAACATAGCGCTTACCATCTGCTGAAACCTCCCAGCTTTTAGCAATATCAGGAGTTACTGCAGAATTTGTATCCACAGACACCAAGCCATTGTACAACTGATTATTGACCCACCATTTAGCTACATTACTAGCATAAGCGGGATCCAAACTAGAAAGCCCTCCAGCAATATTCATTCTAAAAACACGTTCGTTTCCTCTATCTTCTACCTTAGGGCTACAGGAAAATAGCACAGTAAGAACTATGGTGATAACTAGTGAATAACTTGTGGACAACCTCATAATCTCGTGATGAAAGGGTAAATTTATTTCTTTATTTTTGAAAATTACTAGATAGAACATTTTTGTTTCATCAAAAAAGATAATTCGCATGGGTAAAACAATTTCGATTGCAAATCAAAAAGGAGGTGTTGGTAAAACAACCACAGCCATCAATTTAGCCGCTAGTTTAGCCGCTTTAGAAAAAAAGACACTCATTATCGATGCTGACCCACAAGCCAACTCCACTTCAGGATTAGGAATGGATCCTAAAGAAGTTGAAAACAGCATTTACGAATGTATGATTGGTGATGTAAAAACCAAAGATGCTATCCAAGAAACCGACATGGATTTTCTATCCATACTTCCTTCACACATCGACCTAGTAGGTGCCGAAGTCGAAATGATCAACATCGAGCAGCGGGAAACCAAAATGAAAGAAGCATTAGCTCAGATCAAAGATGATTACGATTTCATTATTGTCGACTGTTCCCCTTCTTTAGGTTTAATAACAGTAAACGCCTTAACAGCAGCAGACTCCGTTCTTGTACCCGTACAATGTGAATACTTCGCACTAGAAGGTTTAGGAAAATTATTGAACACCATCAAAATTATTCAAACAAGGCTAAACAAAAAATTAGAAATAGAAGGAATTCTATTAACAATGTATGATTTACGTCTACGCTTATCCAATCAAGTAGTAGAAGAAGTAAAGCAACATTTTAAATCCATGGTATTTGATTCTATTATTCCTCGAAATATTAGATTAAGTGAAGCTCCTAGTTTTGGAGTGCCAGTAATTGCTCACGACGCAGAAAGCAAAGGTGCTATTAGCTACTTGAACTTAGCAAACGAAGTACTAGAGAAAAACGGGATAGCCGTAAACTAATTTTTATTTTAACAATGGCTGCAAAAAAAAGAAACGCATTAGGGCGAGGGTTAGGTGCCTTATTAGAAGATACGGATCAAGTACCAGAGTCTACAACCAAAAAAGCGCCTAAAGAAACGAAAGCACCTACAAAAGCAGAACCGACCAATTTTGCTGAAGTGGCTATCGGAGAAGTAGAAATTAATCCGTACCAGCCAAGAGTTCATTTTGATGAAGATGCACTAGACGAATTAGCCGAATCCATCCGAGTACAAGGAATCATTCAGCCGATCACTGTAAGAAAACTGACTGATAAAAAATACCAACTGATTTCGGGAGAGCGCCGATTCAGGGCATCTCAATTAGCTGGTTTAGAAAAAGTACCTGCTTACATCCGTACCGCAAACGATCAAGAAATGCTAGAGATGGCATTAATTGAAAATATTCAACGCCAAGAATTAAATGCCATTGAAGTAGCGCTGAGTTACCAGCGCTTAATGAATGAATGCAAACTAAAACAAGAGCAATTAGGTGAGCGTGTAGGTAAAAAACGAAGTACGGTAAACAATTATTTGCGCCTTCTGAAATTACCCCCTGACATTCAATTAGGAGTAAAAGAAGAGAAAATAAGCATGGGACATGCCAGAGCTCTACTGGGTGTAGAAAATGTAGATATGCAACTAGCTCTTTACAAAAGAATAATTAATGAAAACCTTTCTGTACGTAAAACAGAAGAGCTAGCAAAAACCACTTCTTCAGACAAAGAACCTTCAGCTAGTACAAGCTCTAATTCTTATCAGGCTAATCCTGAAATGCAGCGTTTACAACAAAGCCTATCCTCTCACTTTGGAACTAAAGTAAATGTGTCTGCTTCTAACCAAAACAAAGGAGAAATTAAAATTCCATTTGTTTCCGTAGAAGACCTCAATAGAATATTAGAGATTTTAGATATCTAAGAGAATGCGTATTGCTTTTTTAATCCTCTTCTCATTTACTATTATGCTTTCGTTTGCACAACGAAAAGACACTGTAAAGACAGGGGGGAAAGAAGAAAAACTATTCACTCCAAACCCTAAAAAGGCAGCCATGCTTTCGGCTATTCTTCCTGGCTTAGGGCAGGTTTACAATAAGAAATACTGGAAAGTCCCTGTTATCTACACGGCACTCGTTTCTTTAGGTTATGCTATTTTCTGGAATAACACCCGACTCACCAAGGTAAATAAGGTCGTAAATACTTGGCCTACCTCTACCAGTGGAGCTCCTGATGAAAGCATTACCAATGCAGCTATTACTTCTGTGCCTGGTTACGTACTCGATTCCTACAGTGAATCTAGAAGTGTACAGGATTTACATCGAAGAAACAAAGACTACTCTACTATTATCATGGGCTTATTTTATGCCATCAATATTGTAGATGCTGCCGTAGATGCCCACCTCTACCGCTTTAAAATCAATGAAGATGCCCTTATGAGTTTAGATCCTACACTGATCCCTACAGACAGGCAAAATGCATCACTGGGTATGCGGTTGAAAATCACTTTTTAGGTCATCCAAAAGCAGAAATAGAAACCTTATTCAGCTCTACTAAGTAAGGGGAACAAAGAATTTATCTCCTGCTTGATGAACATATTTATTTTTCCATTGTTTTTTTAGGTGATTACCCATAATCTACGCTATATTTGTGCTGATTTGTAGGGTTATACCAAATTTTTGTAACTATGATTATTATCACGGCGATAGCAGCGTTTGCTTTTCTTATTCTCTTACTAGTAGCAGTATTGCTTTTTGCTCAGTCTAAACTGGTGCAAAGTGGAGATGTAACTATTAATGTAAACGGTGAAAAAGACATTACAGTAGCAGCAGGATCTACTCTTTTATCTACTCTGTCAGCAGAGTCCGTGTTTTTACCATCGGCTTGTGGTGGTGGTGGTACATGTGCCATGTGTAAGTGTGTAATCGAAGAAGGAGGTGGTGATGTATTACCAACCGAAGAAGGTCATTTATCAAGATCAGAAAAAGCAGAAGGTGTTCGTCTTTCATGCCAAGTGAAAGTGAAAAACGATATGAAAATCACTATTCCAGAAGAAATATTTGGAATCAAGAAATGGGAATGTGAAGTAATATCTAACGACAATGTGGCTACTTTCATTAAAGAATTCGTCGTGAAGCTTCCAGAAGGAGAAACATTAGATTTCGAAGCAGGTGGGTACATACAAATAGATGTTCCTGAATGTGAAATAGATTTTAAAGACATTGACATCAAAGCACACCCTGATCACCATAAAAACCGTGATGAATTTCAGGCAGATTGGGATAAGTTTGGACTATGGGATCTGAAAATGAAAAATGATGAAACCATTTTTAGAGCATATTCTATGGCTAATCACCCAGCAGAAGGAAACATAGTGATGCTTACCATCCGTATTGCTACACCACCATGGGATAGAGCAAATAACAAATGGATGGATGTAAATCCAGGAATCTGTTCTTCTTATGTGTTTAGTAGAAAACTAGGTGATAAAGTAACCATCTCTGGTCCTTACGGAGAGTTCTTTATTAAAGAAACAGAGTCTGAAATGGTGTATGTTGGTGGTGGTGCAGGTATGGCGCCAATGAGATCTCACTTATTTCACTTATTTCACACATTAAAAACAGGAAGAAAAGTAACGTATTGGTACGGAGGTCGTTCTAGAAGAGAGCTTTTCTACTTAGATGATTTCAAAAAAATAGAAAAAGAGTTTCCTAACTTTAAATTTTATGTAGTCCTTTCTGACCCTACTCCAGCTGATAATTGGGTGGAAAAGAAAGATTTAAATGATGCCGATGGTGATGGCTTCCTTGGATTTGTCCACCAATCGTTAATAGACAATTACTTAAGTAAACACGAAGAGCCCGAAGAAATTGAATTCTATTTCTGTGGCCCTCCTATGATGAATCAAGCGGTGTTGAACATGGTAGACTCATTCGGTGTTCCAGAAGAGAATGTTTCTTTTGATGATTTCGGAGGGTAGGTTTAACCCTTTTTTATGTTGGTGTAAAATTTCAATAAAAAATGCTGTTCTTATATTAATATAAGAACAGCATTTTTTATTTACCCCTCACCCCATTTTAATAATAATGATTGAGATCCCCTTTTACGGCAAAATAAACTCCATAAAATTATCCTGATTGATTACTTGAAAAGTATGTTCTGGGTATGCTTTTTGAAAGGTTTTTGATAGCCTTGCTTTTTTCTTGGGGTTGAGTTTAAATTCGTAGGTGTGCAACACGCCATCTCTTTCTTCTATCCAATCTATTTCCTGCTGATCTTGTGTTCTCCAAAAATAGGTGTTTTGCCAAATATGATGGTATGAAGCATATTTAATGCGTTCACTAATGATGTAATTTTCCCATAGCATCCCTTTATCTGTTCGCAATTCAAATGGAGTAAAATTGGCAATCAACGCATTACGAATACCATTGTCATAAAAATAAATCTTTTGCTTCGTTTTTAACTCCTTTCGTAGGTTGCGGCTAAAAGCACCTAAACTAAAAATGACAAATGTCTTTTTTAGTAAATTAATGTAATGTTCTACCGTTTTTGTGTCTAATCCAATCAGCCTGCCTAACTCATTGTAAGAGACTTCACTCCCTACTTGATGGGCCAATGCTTGCATTAACTTAATCAGTTTTTCAGGCTTTTTGACACTTTCCCACATCAGAATATCTTTGTAGAGGTAACTGTCAGACAATAAATTTAAAATTCTTTTTTCTTCTCCACGATGCGTAACTACTTCAGGATAAGAGCCATAAACTAATCGTTGGGGTAACAACGCCTTTTCTTTCAGTAAATTGGTTTCTGCTACTAATTCTTCAAATGAGAAAGGAAACAGCTGATATTCGTATTTTCTACCTGTAAGGGGTTCTTTTATTTCGTTAGCTAATTCAAAAGCAGAAGAACCAGAAATCACCAATTGAACAGTTGGCATTTGATCCGCTATAATTTTAGCAGTCACACCAATGTTCTTTATGCGCTGGGCTTCGTCAATCACTACTACTTTATGGTTGCCTATCACACTTTTGAGCATTCCTGTGGTAATCTCAGAAAATAGTGTCCTTGTTTCTAGATCATCTCCATTGAGCCAAAGTACTTCTTCGTGCTCACTAAATATTTTTTTAATGATAGTCGTCTTCCCAATCTGTCTTGCTCCAAATAGAACAATAACTTTCCCTTTGAAAGTGACACTTTTAATATCTTCTTCAATTATTCTACTAAGCATAGGTAGTATCAAAACACTACTAATCTAGTGATTTATGGATTATATTCCACAAAAAAACGGTTTTTTATGGATTACATTCCACAAATCACGATGAAATAACGTTTTTTATAAGCAGATTATCTAAACCACCTACTTCACTACCTCTACCCATTTACCGCTTGTATTAGCCGAAACGGAATGATCGTACATGGCTTCACAGCTTACTGGGGCAAGATAGTATTTCCCTTCATAGGCTGCCATGAGTTTTATTCTAATGGTTTTGCTTTTGTTTCTACCCAAAGAAAAATAAGTGTACACTCGATCGTCTTTGATGTCTTGATAATCGATTGGTGAAGCGTAACTATCTTGCCCGTACAACCGATCGTTGGTGATCTCCCAACCAGAAGGAAATACTTGTGTGAGTGCCATATCTCTGATATTCCCTTTTGTACCTGGATTTGTTACTTTAATTTCACAGGTAAACTCTGTTCCTTGTGTCAATTGACTTACATCTATTGACGACCTGTTTTTTCCATAGTAACGAACGGTCATATCTAAATTAGAAGAAGCGGGTTGAATGGCTTGTTCTACTGGTCTCCCACTGTGAGATACAGTTACAAATAAAGAATGATTATTACTATTGGTTACATCTATCTCGTATTGCTGATTATCACCTACAGTAAGTGGTTCTACGTTCAAGACTTTCTCGGTAGCACGTTGTTGCTTTTTAGCTCCATTCAGTTGGTAAGCCCATTTGTAAGAAGATGCTTCTTCGCCACCTACAAATTTGCTCAATGCCAACAAACTGTAAGCTGTGGTTTGTGTGCTCATCCATTTGTCTTCCCGTAAATCTGCAGAAAGTGATTGTACTAGGTCTGCCACTTGTCCGCGTTTATTAGCGGAAGCGAAAGCCTCTAATACCATAGCTTTGTCTCGAGTATTAGATCCGTAGGTGTATCTCCACGTATCTTCACTGAGTGCAGAATTAGGATCGATGGCTGCTAACATACTTTGAGCATTGCTTGTTCTGCCTGCTAAGAAATAAGCTGCTGCCAAACGTGCTTTTACTACCGTTGGTAGCGATAAGGCTTTTAATCGGTTCATAGTTCCTATTTCTACTTTCCCTGCTTTAGCTAGCGTGTACAGTCTATAGGATTGTTCGAGCAAACTTCCATTTCTGTAATAGGTCTTCGCTAAAGTCCAGTTATTGGCTTTTTTCTTCTGAAAGTCTACGGCTTGTTCGATCATGTATTCAGATACATAGTGTCCTTTTTCTTTTGCTTCTAATAAGAAATGTAAGGCATAGTTTGTGCCCCATTCGGATGGTGAAGATTGACCTGGCCAATAGCTAAACCCTCCACTTGGCGTTTGAAATAGTTTGATGCGGTCAATGGCATCGGTAATATTTGTTTTGATGGATTCTTTTTTAGCGTCTTTCATTTCCATGAGATCTGCTAAATACAACTGAGGGAATACAGAAGAGGTGGTTTGTTCAATACATCCATGTGGATAACGAATCAAATAACACAGTCTTTTTTCTAGATTGATGGATGGCAATTTGGATACTTCCAAACTCAGCTTTTGTGTTTGAGGTAGGCCAATTGCATCCAAGGTAGTTTTCCATTCTTGTCCTGCTTCTATCATTTGTTCTTTAGATGCATAGACATACGAATTTGGATTTCTAACATCCAATTCTACTTCGTAAGTAGCGTTGAATTTCGCTCCAGAGGCAAGCACCTGTAGTTTCGCTACACCTAGTTTTTTAGGTGCTTTCAGTGTAAAATAAGCCATCTGTTCACCTTCTTCTGTGAAAACAAGTTGTTGACTCGCATTTTCTTGCACCTGTAGGTATTCATTCGTTTTCACGTTGATGTCTACTTTGTTAATGGAAGGATCCATCGCAAACACAGTGACTGGAAGAGCTACTTCTTCTCCTGGACCAATGACACGAGGCATGGTGGCTAGCAACATCAATGGCTTTTTGACAGGCACCTCTTTTCCTTTACTTCCGTACGCTCCGTCTTGATTTCCTGCTACAACCATTACTCGAACAGCGCCTATGTAGTTTGGTAAGGTTATGTCATGCTTAGCTGTCTTTCCTTTTTTTAGTGAGAACGGACCTAAGAATTTTACAACGGGTTTAAAGCGATTGGCTTTGTATCCATTTTCTACTCTTTGGCTCTCACCATCTCCACCTACTTGCATTAAGCCAGCTAGTCTTCCTGTGAAAGAGCCTAAAACATCATCGTAGAGATCCCATGTTTTAATTCCTAATGCTTCCATGGCATTAAAGTGTTTCCATGGATTTGGTGTATTAAAATTGGTTAAACTCAATAGTCCTTCGTCGACTACGGCTAGTGTGTAGGACATCGGTTTTCCATCTTTTTCTTCTACCGAAACGGTAAATTCTTTTTCTGGTTCTAGACTATTTGGAAGAGTAAGCTGAGGAGACAATAATTTATCTGCATCATTTATTTCTATCTTTTTGATACCATAGAGGCGAATTGGTAGATCATTTTCTGTATTGGCATGAGGTTGTATGTAGGTAATGCTAACGTATACGCCTGGCGTCATCTTTTCTTCTGCTAAAAATGAAAAGCTCGTTTTATCTGCTGTGGTATTTACCCAGAATGTCTCTAGAATCTGACTTCCTGTCTCTATGCTTATCAAGGCTTTGCTATTGGCTACACTTGGGAATTCTATATTGACCAACTCTCCTTTTTGATAGGTGTCTTTATCGGTAATAAAACTCAACATAGTAGCTCCATCACCTCTACTTTCTTTTTTAGAGGAGTACCAATCTGGCCAGTCGAAGAAAATTAGTTTGGATGATTTGTGTCCACTAACAGGATCTGTTAACATGACTAAGTACCTTCCATACCCTTTATCGTTCGGTATTTTTAGTTTAAATGATCCTTTTCCATTAGTGGCGGTAGTGGCTTTTGTAGTGGCTACTTGGTATTTGTAAGATGCACTGACGTATTTGCTTAAATAATTACTATTACTTGCTTCCATCCACCAACTACGGTCAATTTTCAGTACTTGAATAGATACATTTTTTCGAGCGACAGGTTTTCCGTATTGGTCTACTGTAGCAATTGGAAATTGATATTCTTTGTCGGTCAATAAGGCTCCTCCCCACCCACTTCCCTCAGGAATAGAAACTCCTACATAGGATTGAAAAGGAGAATAGGTTTTTATTTGACTAAACACACTGGTATTTCCTCCGTTCTCTGTTACGGTTGTTTTTAGCCATACGTTTAATAGTCCTGACACATCATTTTTATTGGCTCTGATATTCGTATTGAATGACACTTGCCCATCCCCATTGGTTTTACCTGAGAACACTTGCTTTTCGATATGTGTTGCGTCTTTACTCTGATCACTAAAATGGAAATTCGAAAAGCCTTTAAAACTCGTAGTTTTATCTGTTATTTTTACATCTACTTCTGTTCCTAAGGCTTTTGCTTTTGCTCCGTGTAACCAATTTACTTGTAAAGCAGCTTGCTGAGTGCTTTTAGTATTAGTTAATAACTCTTGAGGAAAATCAAGTTTTGTTTTTAACCGGTTGGGTTTAATAGTTTCTATTCGTAGGCTTTTAGTAAATGTTTGTGCACCTACTTTTACTTTGGCTAAGTAATGTCCTGTTTTAGCTTGTGCATTAGTTTTCGTTTTAAAAACGTATAATCCTTCAACTCCTTTTGTAGCTACTTGTTTGGTAACTAATTGATTCGCTGGATCGGTTAATTCAAATACAACGGGATGGTTTTCTGGTAGCTGCTGTAATTCGTCGTGCAACATAAAGGATACAAAAACCGAATCTCCTGGTCTCCATACACCTCTGTCTCCATAGATAAATCCTTTAATTCCTTTGTTGACTTGCAATCCACTGACATCGAACATACTCAATGAAAGAGATGAACCATCGTCTATTCTAAGGTATCCTTTTTCTTCTCCTTTAGTTGCTACTAATAGATATGGTTTTTTACTCAATTTTACTACCGCCATTCCTTCACTATCGGTAGTGGCTTCTTGAATGATTTGTTGTTGGTAATCGTAAAAACTAACACTTACACCACTAATTGCTTCGGTGGTTAATAAATTAGAAACAGCTACGTGGTATTCTTTGGCATCACTTGCTTTGGCAATAATCCCCATGCTAGATGCAAATACATTTTGTACGAGGTCTTGATTCCCTCTCATATAATAAGAGACTTTACATGGATTATCTTTCTGATCCCAATCGTAATTATCGTAGTAATCGTAATCATAATAATCGTCGTAACCCCACTCTTCGTTTCCGCTCAATTTTGGTTTTTTAAAAGCACCTAAACCAGCTGTATCGATACATGAATACATGGAATAACTAGGCACAATACTTAACCGTACTCGATACAATGCTCCTGGTTCTGGCATAATAAAGCTGGTTAAATCTATTCCAAAGGTGTTCCAATCTCCGTAGTCAATGGCTTTTTGAGCTGTAAGATCTACCTTTCCTTGGTAAATAATTTGCGAGACTTTGCTTAGTTGGCTACTTCCATTTAATCTATTACTTTGTAAAAATTGTTTGATATTATTTTCATACACTTTACGAATGCTAATATCTACTGCATTTAGGTTTACAGCCTGAAACGGAAAATACAGTTCATTGGAATTTGGAAGGATAACACCATTCCCTACACTTTTTAATTTTGGTTTGTATTGAATAAACTCTACATTTCGTGTAATCTTTTCTTTGAGTTTATATCCTAAACTATTTTTAACTCCTGCGTTAATTGATAGTACTTCTATTCCTTTTCTTTTTGTCTTTGGGTATACCTTGATTTCATTTTTCTCTACGACATAACGCAGTCTAGCTCCACTTTTTAAACGAATTAGTCCAGTAAGATCTTGTCTTTCGTCTATTGGGTCCGAAAACTGTAATGAGATAAATGGAGAACTACCACTTGTTACTTGTAGGTTAATAAGTTTAAAATCAGTTAATGAAGGCAAGGTCAGTTGATCTTCTCCGTTCACATCCGCTCCTATTGGAGCTCCTTTCCATGTTACTTTTATTTCTTGAGGAGTGTTTTTTCGTTCTAAGCTATCGGCTACAAAAAAGTGCGTTTTACTTTCATCTAAATGACGCCACTTCAATTTTTGTACTTTTCCTGACTGTACAACATTTATGGTTTGTTCTAGCTTTTCTTGGTCTACAATATCAGAAGTGTAAACTACTCCTTCCATTCGTTGCCAACGGAAATCCTTGGTGCTAATACTTTCTATTTTCTGAAACTCATACCGTAAGGATGGTTTGATTGTTTTAAACGAAAAAGAAAATTCTTTTAGATGTGACGGCACATCCATCACTTTATTTAAATTAAAATCAACCTCGTATTTCGTATTAGGGTCTAATAGCTCGTCTGGTTTAAAGATAATGGTAGACTCATTCTTCCATATTGTTTTCCCTTTTACGGAAGGAGAAAAAGAAAATATCTTTTGTACTATTGGTTCTCCAATTAAATCTGGTGCTAGATTAGCGGTGAACTCTATTCTAATTTCTGATTTTCGACTTAACTCTCCTGATGTAAAACCACTGATGTATGTTTTGAATTCGTTGCTGATTTCTTTCTTATCTTTTTTAGACGAGCAAGAAAGAAAAAGGAGGACAAAAATAGATAGGAGGAAAACTGGTTTCAATGTATTCATTTTGCTTTGTTTCTAGAGAATTAAACTCAAATTAAAGTTAACATTTTACCGATCAAATCCCAGTTGGAACACGTATCTTTGTTTTTTTAGCTAATTAAATTACGTTTTAATCAACTAGCAGATAACTTTTATGATTTTACCAATAGTTGCATACGGTGATCCTGTCTTAAAAAAGAAAGGAAAAGAAATCGAAAAAGGGGATAAAAGCCTATCGGAACTGATTGAGAACATGTTTGAAACGATGTATAATGCGCATGGTGTCGGTTTAGCAGCTCCTCAGATTGGTCAATCTCTTCGTCTATTTGTAGTAGATGGCAGTCCTTTATTGGAAGATAACGAGGATGAAAAAGAAAAAGACTTCAAGAAAGTATTTATTAACCCAACCATTTTAGAAGAAGAAGGAGAAGAATGGGAATTTGAAGAAGGTTGTTTAAGTATTCCTTCCATACGAGAGAATGTATGGCGTTCTGATGTGATAAAAATCCACTATTTTGATGAGAACTGGATAGAACACACTGAAGAGTATGACGATATCCGAGCACGAATTATTCAGCATGAATACGATCATATTGAAGGAGTGTTATTTACGGACTATTTACCTTCTTTGAAAAAGAGGTTACTAAAAAGAAAGTTAGAAAACATCTCTAAAGGGAAAGTGGATGTAGCTTACAAAATGAAATTTAGGAATTAGGATACAATGTCGTTTAGTTAAGGGAAAAATAGGGTGAAAAAGTTGTAGGTATAAGGGGGATATTTTTAATTTTACAAAAAGGAAAAGTTACCGCAAAGAATTAACAAACGATATTAGCGATGAGATGTACTCAAAAGATTT
>JBGCEI010000073.1:0-2595 GCA_045106295.1 Cyclobacteriaceae bacterium | reverse complement strand
GCATTAGGCGTAACAACGTTTACACGAATCGAAGACGGTTTGAAAATATTTCTATTACTAGTGACTATAGGTTATACTATATCCAAGTGGATCGAATTAAAAAAAGATAAATAATGGCATACACACAAAACAACTCACCATTCTTAAAAGTCAGCAAAGATGATATGCCTTGTAATAAACCAAAAGCTCAGTCTAGCGGTGGTAAATCTCATGTTGTAAAAGCTTGCGAAGACGGTGAAGAAAAAATAATTAGGTTTGGTCAAGCTGGCGTTAGTGGAGCTGGTAGTAAACAAGACGCTAAGTCTAAAGCTAGAAGAAATAGCTTCAAAGCACGTCACGCTAAAAATATAGCTAAAGGAGTTTTCTCAGCAGCATATTGGGCTAATAAAGTAAAATGGTAATACAAACAAATATAAAAAATAAATTATGAGTTCACCTTTTCAAAAAAAATTCTGTGGTAAAACACCCGATCCTATCAAAATGCTAGGAGACTTAAATAAAGACGGTAAAAAGTCTAGCTACGAGCAAACAAGACAAGATGCTATTGAAGCTAATTCACCAAATAATTATGGATCTCCTTTGGAAAAAGAAATTGATCCTAAGTTAGCTGTAGAAATGGCTGAAAAAGCTAAGCAAGCTAATAGATATAAGAAGTACGTACAAGGTAAAGAAAAAGGCTATATAGAAGACAATTCATCTGACTATATGTCCAACCAAGCAATAAAGCCAGACCCTAGCAATATCATGGATTTTAATAGGTTTGTTGTAGGTGAAGAAATAGCTAGAGGTGGAAAAAGAGGTTCTAAAGCATACAAGCACCACTTAAACGTCAGTAAAGTAATTAAAGCAGGGAAAAAGCTTGCTAAAAATAGAGGATATTAATTTAAGACAAAAAAATGAGTTCACCATTTCAACAGCAATTTTCAGCCAAATCACCGCTGAATCAACAAAAAGAAGTTAAGGAAGAAGTTAAGGAAGAAGTTAAGGAAAATAACTGCGAATCAAGTTGGGCTATTGCTAAAAAGCAGCATGCTGCAAATAAAGCTAGCCGTATTTCTTGGGCTGATGAGAAGAAACAACATAAATGTGATAAATCCACAGATTACAAACTGAAACCGGTTGAAACTTTCGACTAACAAACAATTAATGAGAGACATTGACAAGATCATAGTTCATTGTACAGCTACGCCTGAAGGTAGACATACCACCGTAGAAGACGTTAGACGATGGCATTTAGATCGAGGTTGGTCTGATATCGGATATCATTTTTTAATCTATCTAGATGGCTCTCTGCACGAGGGAAGACCTGTTGAAAAGCAAGGGGCTCATTGCAAAGGTCACAATAAAGGATCTATTGGAATAGCTTATGTGGGAGGAATTGATAAAGTTAATTTCAAACCTAAAGATACTAGAACTGAAGAGCAGAAGGAAGCTTTAGTATATATACTAGAGTATTTGAAGATACAACACGCAGATGCTACGATACACGGTCATAATGATTTTGCTAATAAAGCTTGTCCTAGTTTTGACGCAACAGAAGAATACGATAACATAACTAACATGTGGAAATAATGAAGGAAGTAATAGATTTTTTAAAGGGTGAATGGAACTCTTTAATGTATAAATTAATGTTTAAAAAAGAAAAAACAAAAACTAGAACCTGTGGTACAATAGTGCCAGAGAATAAAAAAGGAACAAAATAAAATAGGCGTACCATACCTAAAGTTCCTGTAACCAGAAAGGGGTCCACATTACGTGAACCCCTTTTTTTGATTTTACCCATCACAAGCTAAACAATCTTCGTTCATTGCTTGTTGTGCTATGTCTCCTCGTAGCACTGACTCTGTTCTTGTATAGTACAAAGTCTTAACTCCGTTTTTCCAAGCATCAAAGTGTACTTTATTAAGCCACTTAGGTGTTGCTTCACTAGGAAAAGCTAAATTCAAACTAACTGATTGATCTATGTACTGCTGACGTAGTCCAGCTTGATTAACTAATTCCAATTGGTTAATCTCCTTAAAAGTCTTAAATACCTCTTTTGCGGGGATGTCGTGTCCCATAGTGATATCATCAAGCTCAGCAATATCTTGAACGCTACCACCATCAGCAAGGATCTTATTCCATATTTCATTTGTATTGATTTTATGTTTCCTTAATAACTTTAAAAGCGTAGGATTTTTTCTTATAAAAGTTCCTTTAGCTGATTGCTCAGTAAATACATTGGCAGCCCAAGGTTCTATTCCTGCACTTACATTTCCCGACAATTTACTATTAGATACGGTAGGAGCAACGGCGCGCAGATGAGTATTGCGCATGCCAGTGCCAGCACACCACAGAGGCTCACCATAAGTTTCAGCAAGCGCCATGGAAGCTCTTTCACTTTCGATTTTAATTTGCGAAAAGATTTTCCTAGTTTCAAACTGAGATAATAAACCTTCGAAAGGAATACCCTTTTCTTGTAAGTAAGTATGCCAGCCGAGGACTCCCAGTCCCAATGCTCTCCCTTTCTGTGCAGATCGTATAGAATTCTCGAATCCGCGTAATCCTTTCGCCCTTTGAATAAATTCTTCCATAACACCGTCAAGAAACCAAGTG
>JBGCEI010000072.1:0-7046 GCA_045106295.1 Cyclobacteriaceae bacterium | reverse complement strand
TTCTCTTAAATCTTCCCAGTAATTAGAAAATTTCTGTAATGACTTTAAATCCATTGGATTATGTCTTTCATGACCATCTAACATGGCAATCACAGAATTCATATTTGGTTGTGATGTTAAACCAGACATGGAACTCAATGCGCAGTCTACTACATCTACTCCAGCATCAATTGCTTTCATGTATGTAGTAGATTGGATAGATGAGGTGTCATGCGTATGTAAGTGAATAGGAATATCTATTGCCTCTTTTAATGCAGGAATCAATTCAGTTGCTGCCAAAGGCTTCAATAAACCAGCCATATCTTTAATAGCTAAAATATGAGCTCCTTCATCTTCTACACGCTTAGCTAAATCTATGTAATACTGTAAATTGTATTTTTTGTTTTCAGCGTTTAGAATATCTCCTGTATAACCGATAGCGACTTGAGCTAATGAATCTGTACGTTCAACTACTGTCTTAATACTGGTTTTCATATTTTCAATCCAGTTTAATGAATCAAATATTCTAAAAACGTCAATACCATTCTCAGCAGACTTCTCTACAAATTTTTCAATTAGATTATCAGGATACGCTTTGTAACCAACTCCATTAGACCCTCTAAGAAGCATCTGAAGCAATATATTAGGGATTTTTTCTCTTAGCTTTTGTAAACGTCTCCAGGGGCATTCGTGCAAGAATCGCATGGAAACATCAAATGTAGCTCCTCCCCATACTTCTAAAGAGAAAAAATCTGGATGATTCTTAGCATAGCTTTCTGCTACTGCTACTAAATCTACAGTTCGTACTCTTGTTGCTAATAGTGATTGGTGTGCATCTCTAAAGGTTGTATCAGTGAAGTGAACCTTCTTTTCGTTTTTCAACCAATCAGTGAACCCTTTCCTGCCTAGCTCCGTCAACAGGTCTTTAGTTCCTTTAGGATATAAAATATTAGGGGCTACATGTGGAACAGTAGGCGTATTAAATGTTTTGTTTTTATCAACAAACTTAACAGTAGGGTTACCATTTACAGCTACATCTGCAAGGTATTTCAATGTTTTAGTACTTCTATCTCTTGAACGCTTGGTTTCAAATAACCCTGGGTACTCACCAATAAAACCAACTGTACATTTCCCTTCTTTAAATACATCGTGGGTTATTACATTCTGAAGGAATCCAATATTGGTTTTTACTCCTCTGATTCTAAATTCGTCTAACGTTCTGTGCAAACGTTCTGATGCTCCACCAAGAGTTCTACCCCAAGCAGATACTTTTACGAGCATCGAATCAAAGAATGGAGAGATTTTCATTCCAGGATAGGTACTTCCTTCGTCTAACCTAATTCCAAAACCACCCGCATTTCTATAAGCTATAATAGTTCCGTAATCTGGCTTAAAATCTTCTTTTGGATCTTCAGTAGTCACACGACATTGAATAGCGAAACCATTACACTCAACAGATTCTTGATTCAGAATATAAATTCCTTTATCAGAAAGTTTGTGTCCTTTTGCTATTAATATTTGGGAACGAACAATATCTACACCTGTAATCTCTTCGGTAATAGTATGCTCTACTTGAATTCTAGGATTTACTTCAATGAAAAATACATCTTCATTTTTGTCTACTAAAAACTCTACTGTACCTACATTATTATAATTTACTTCTTTTGCTATTTTAATAGCGTAATCATAAATCTTGTTTTTTGTCTCCTGCTTAAGAGAGATTGAAGGAGCAACTTCTACTACCTTTTGAAATCTTCTTTGTACAGAGCAATCACGTTCATACAGATGAACAATGTTACCATGATTGTCTCCCATTAACTGAACCTCTATATGCTTAGGCTCTTCAATGAATTTCTCTAGAAAGACCGTATCATCAGCAAAGAATTTCAATGCTTCACTCTTCGCCGCATCAAATACTTTTTCTAAGGTAGGCTCATCACGCACGACACGCATTCCTCTACCTCCACCACCAGCTGCCGCTTTAAGCATTACTGGGTAGCCTATTTTTTTCGCTTCTTTTTTAGCTATTTCTAACGACAATAAATCATTTTCACTATCTAAGATAATGGGAACACTGGCTTTTATGGCAATTTCCTTTGCTGCTACTTTATCGCCCATTCGCTCCATTACCTCGGGATCTGGACCTATAAAGATAATCCCTTCTTCTCTACATCTTCTTGCTAAATTTACATTTTCAGACAAAAAACCATACCCTGGATGGATAGCGTTTACATCATTTGCTTTTGCTACACTGATAATCTCTTCAATATCTAAATAAGGTTTTAAAGGCTCTTCATCTTTACCTATTTGATATGACTCATCTGCTTTGTACCTATGGAGTGAATACCTGTCTTCATATGTATATACAGCACATGTTTTAATATTTAACTCTGAAGCTGCACGTAAAATTCTAATAGCTATCTCTCCTCTATTAGCTACTAATAATTTATCTAGTTTTCTTAATGAAGTATTCATCTAAATTTTATTATAAAAATCAACAATCAGGACAAATGTCCAATGAATATAAGCATAGTCAAATTTACTAACGAAAGAATTTTATTTCACATTCTATCGAAAAAATGTGTAAAGCCTATCCCAGTGCTTTCTTTATGAAACGGAAAATAACCATTTCTATCCCCTCTACTATTCCGTCTGCCTTTATTATCTCTTCTAAAATATTACAAATCAGAAATTTTTCTTCAAGGGTTGGCTCAAACAAATTACTGTAGTAAGCAATAATATCAGTTTTCTCATCATCATCATGATAGTCTACTAAGTCTCTTACTTGCTCAATAGCCTGATTAGCATCTGCTTCATCTCCCACAACTTCGTTGATTCGTGTTTTAAGGACTTCAACTTCTTCTTCAGCAACATCATAATCTGCCGCAGCAATACATAAAAAAATATAAGCAATAAAATGCTCTTTTTTCCAACCTTGGGTTACCTCTGTAATATCCATAGAAATATTTTTCACTAAATTACTGACTTTTTTGAAATTTTACTAAAGATATGTAGCTTCACTTTATGCCTTTACGAAAACTTAAATTAGATGCCCTTTTAGAAATCACTACTGCCATTAGTGATAATGTTTCTGAAGATGACCTTTACAGGATTTTTTATTTTACTATGGTGTCAAATCCACAGTTACACAAAATCGCCCTATTTGTAGAGGATGGAGAAGAATGGATTTGTAAATTTTCAAATTCTAAATTTTTAAAAAAGGATGCTCACTATTTTTCTTTTGAAATCAATATACCTCTTGAGAACAGCGAAAAACCAGTAAAAGATGTATTTAAGTTTCTCAACTCAGATGTAGATTTAACTACTACCTTACCCATTTTTCACAGAGATAAGTTATTAGCTCTTATTCTAATTTCTGAAAAAGAAGAAAAAGAAATCACTACTGATGATGACTACCCTATAAAATCTTTTATTCGAACGTTAGGCAGAATAGTAATGACTGCTATTGAAAATAAAAGAATGGGGAGGCTACGCTTAAAACAAGAAGCGCTAAACAAAGAGTTAGACATTGCTAAAGAGGTTCAAGAAATGCTTTTCCCGAAAAAACTTACTGAAAACAACTTATATCATGTAGAAGCATCATATCTCCCTCATACCATTGTAGGGGGGGATTATTATGATTACATTAAGTTATCTGATGATGAATTTTTAGTCTGCATTGCGGATGTATCAGGAAAAGGGGTGCCCGCATCTATCCTTATGTCAAATTTCCAAGCAGGGTTAAGGGTATTATCTAATCATACACTTAAATTAAGTGAAATACTATCTGATTTAAATAAAATGGTCTACAGTAATGCTAATGCTGAGCGTTTCATTACTGCTTTTGTGGCGATCTGCAATACCGCTACAAAAAAAATCAGATATATAAATGCTGGGCATACCCCTCCTTTTTTAACTAATGGAAAAATAACAGAAAGTCTTTCTCATGGCACCACTTTAATTGGCGCCGTAGATGAATTGCCTTATATCAACGTAACTGAAGTAAGCTATACAAAAGATTCCTTATTATTCATGTACACCGATGGCTTAGTAGAAACCACCAACTCATCTGATGAGGAGTTTGGTGAGGAACGAATAAAAAAAATACTACCTACTTATAAAAATATGCCTCTAAAAGGATTTCATAAATTTGTATTAAAAGAACTCAAAGCTTTTTCTGAAAACGATCAATATGGCGATGACCTAACCATATTAAGTTGTAAGTTTCACTAAATGATTTATTTCTACGGAAGAATATTTCGTTTACTGTACCCTTCATTAGAATGGAGAGTTTCTACCCTTAAAAAGGAATTGTTTCTTACTTTTGATGACGGTCCCATTCCTGGGATCACAGAATTCATACTCGACCAATTAGCTATTCATAATGCTAAAGCCACCTTTTTCTGTGTAGGGGAGAATATCACCAAACACCCTTTGATCTATAAACGAATACTTAATGAAGGACACAGGGTCGGAAATCACACTTACAATCACTTAAAAGGAAATATAAGTAAGAATTTAGATTATTTCGAAAATATAGCGCTATTTGATAACATAGATACTTTATCTGCTAAAAACAATAAACCTTTATTTAGGCCTCCGTATGGAAAAATAAAGCGTTCACAAATTAAATTCTTAAAAGTAAAATACAGGCTGATTGTTTGGGAGATTCTATCAGGAGACTTTTTACCAAACATGACTCCTGATAAATGCTTATCTATTTTACATAAGTATGCTCGAAAGGGAAGTATAATAGTTCTACATGATAACATAAAGACTGAAAATATTGTACAAGAAGTACTTCCTGTTTTTCTAAAAGAATACAAAGAAAAAGGCTATGATTTTCTATCTCTCTAGTCTATACATCATAGAATTAGGCTGTTTACTTTTAGTGATTTTAATCCTACTAGCGTTAATTCTTATACAGCGACAAAGTGATAAAATAAAACTACCTAATCAATTTCCATTTGTGACTATATTATTAGCAGTAAGAAATGAGGAAAATGATATACTCAATTGCCTTACATATTTATCTCAGTTAGACTATCCTAAAGAAAAAATAGAGGTCTTAATCGGGGATGATGACTCAATAGATAATACATCATCTATTTGTGAACGATTCTGTATTGAAAACTCTCATTTTAAGTATACCCATATTACAACTCAGCTAGACACTGCTATTGCCAAAGCAAACGTATTAGCCCATTTAGCAAAAAAAGCCAAAGGAGAGTATTTCTTAATTACAGATGCCGATATAAAAGTTCCTAAGAATTGGGTAAAAACGATGCTTTCTCTTTCAAATCACTACAAAACTGATATGGTTTGTGGAGTAACTACAGTTACTCAATCTTCTTTTTCCAATTCATTACAAGCTATAGACTGGATCTATGCACAGGCCATGTTAAAATGTGTCAGTTCACTCAAAATCCCCATCACTGGTATTGGAAATAATATGCTAATTTCTAAAGAGGCTTATTTTTCAACTGGAGGGTATGAAAACCTCCCTCCTACGGTTACCGAAGATTTTTCTATTTATCAAGCAATTAAAAAGAATGGATACTCATGCCATACTTCCTTTGAAAATCATTCACTACTTCACACAAAAGGAAAAAAAGATTTCAAATCGGTTATCACTCAACGAAGACGATGGATGCAAGGAGCGCTGAAACTAAATAAACTATTAGTCATCGTTTTATTTCTTCAAACCACATACTACCCTGCTATTCTACTATTCTCATTTATTAACTTCCACCTTTCTATCAGCTTATTTTGTATCAAGGCTGCTTTACAAGCTTATTTCATCGCAAGAAATATGAAACGAATACAAGTAAACGTCCCTGTAAAAGCACTCTTACTATTTGAGCTTTATAGTTTATCATTATCTATCACACTTCTTTTTAGCTATTTTTTTACAAAAAAAATAAAATGGAAAGGGAGAACGTTTTTATAAAATAACTGTCGAACGACAGTTTTTTGATCTTAATGGTATTACTTTTGATTTATACATACTAACTAATTATATCTATGAAAAAACCAGTCCACTATCTACTCGCATTTTTTCTATTAACAACTGTTCACCTTTCAGTCAGCGCTTCCTTAGATTCATTCATAAAAAAAACTGACGCATTTCTAAAAAAGAATGTCAGCAATGGCAAAGTTGACTATCAGGCAATTAGTACAGCACCTGCTCAACTAAATGAGTTAGTGAATGAAGTTTCTACTATGAGTGTTTCATCTTTTTCTAAGGGGCAAAAATTAGCTTTCTATATAAATGCATACAATGTATTGGTAATTAAAGGTATTGCATCTAAATACCCTGTAGCCTCTCCAATGGATATTTCTGGTTTTTTTGATAAGACCAAACATATGATAGCAAATGAGAGTTTGTCCTTAAATGAGTTAGAAAATAAAAAAGTAAGAGTCTATAAAGATGCTAGGATACATTTTGCATTAGTTTGTGCAGCTATCAGTTGCCCTGAGTTAATCAATGAAGCCTATGACCCATCTACGGTTAATCAACAATTACAAAAGAAAGCAATCGCTTCAATTAATAATGCTAATTTCAGTCGGGTTAAAAGCAAATCTTCTTCTGTTTATATTTCTGAAATATTCAAATGGTATTCAGGAGATTTCATAAAAGAAGGAGAGTCGATTATTAGGTATTTAAATACATTTAGAAAAAATCCTATTCCTAAAGACTATGCCAACAAATCCTATCCGTATAGCTGGAATATAAATAAAAAATAATTTTTTGGACCACCCCTTTTAGATTTAAAAATATAGGCATATATTTGCAATCCCTTTTGGGGCCTATAGCTCAGCTGGTTCAGAGCACCTGCCTTACAAGCAGGGGGTCATAGGTTCGAATCCTATTGGGCCCACTTGGTTAAACCCTTGATAGTCAATTGATTATTAAGGGTTTTTTATTTTACAAAATCCTAATTTTAGTTTACGTACTAAAAATGGAGGATCAAGGGATCAAGCAATATTTCGGATCAAGCAAGAAACATGGTGGAGAAGTTAAAATAATTCTAGATTGAATTTGAAGTTGGTTTCAAGATCTAGAC
>JBGCEI010000071.1:0-4782 GCA_045106295.1 Cyclobacteriaceae bacterium | reverse complement strand
GATACCACTGTTCCGTCACCTTGTATCGGGTTGTGCTGGTTAAACGATGAGACTCAGCTTTGTGATGGCTGCTTTCGGAATATTGATGAGATTCGTGATTGGATGATCATGGATAAAACTGAGAAGCTATCTATACTTAAAGTACTTGAGGAAAGTGGAGTAGATATGGTAGAAATAGGAATGCCTTATTCTGATCCATTGGCAGATGGTCCAGTGATTCAAGAAAGTAACACAGTATCTATAGAGAACGGGATGTCAATAGCTACTCTTCTTAATCAGTTAAAAGATATCCGTAAGGAAGTTTCTATTCCTATTCTATTAATGGGGTATTTAAATCCGGTTGTACAATATGGGATAGAGAAGTTTTGTAACGAAATAGGTGAGATAGGAATTGATGGGTTGATTTTACCAGATTTACCCATGTATGAGTACGAGACAGAGTATAAAAGCTTATTTGAAAAGAATAATCTGTCAAATATATTTTTGATGACACCTCAAACTAGCGAAGATAGATTAAAGAAAATAGATCAGCTTTCAGAAGGATTTATTTATGCATTGTCATCAAATAGTACGACAGGGAACGCTCAAGCTAATCAAACTACGAATACAGCGTATTTAGAAGGTTTGTCTAAGAAAGGGTTTAGCAACCCTGTATTGATTGGATTTAATATAAAAGATAAAGCCTCTTTTGATAAAGCATGCTCGTATAGTAATGGAGCTATTATTGGAAGTGCTTTTATAAAGGCGATTAATAAAGAAAACTTAAGTCCAGAAGATATACAATCGTTTGTTCGAACGATAAGAGACTAATTAACTTAGTTTATTTTGGGGCCATTTTTTTCTGTTATACTACCTACCTATAATCGAGAATTATTTCTTGAGAAGACTATACAGTCTGTTTTAGAGCAGTCTGTTACTGATTTTGAATTATTGATAATAGACGACGGGAGTACAGATGGTACAAAGAAACTAGTCAATCATTACATCAAAAAAGACCAACGCATAACCTATTTCTATCAAGAAAACTTAGAGAGAGCGAAAGCTAGAAACCTAGGGATTAGTAAGGCTAAAGGACAGTTTTTAGTGTTTCTTGATTCTGACGATTGGTGGTACGTTTCTCATTTAGAGGTATTACAAAAGGCGATAGATCAGTATGAGGAATGTAACTTTTTTGCTAATTCATATCAATACACTGTTCAAGGAGACACAAAACAGCATACTTATTTATCTAAATTAGATACAGGTGTTTATGATTATCGTTTGCTTATAGAAGGAAATCATCTGTCTTGTAATTTTTGCGTTAAAAATAATAAGAATCTTTTTTTTAATGAAAATGAGAAAATACTCTTTTTTGAAGATTGGGAGTTATTAATGAGAGGGTTGAAGGATCAAAAGCTATATTTCACGAATGAAGTAACTCTTTGTATGAACGATCATTCTGAGCGTTCAATGAATAAAGATCATCAGTTGATTATTGATAGGAGACTATATACGAGTCAGATTTTATCTAGTAAGCTAAATTTAAGCAAGTATGAGAATAATCAATTAATTGGCTTCAGTCATCTCTTTTGTGCTTCACAATATTATTTAAATCGACAAAAGAAGCAATCATTTCGTTTTTTGATGCAATCAATAAACAGAAAAGTATTTACCTTAGAGAGTGTGAAATTGCTAGTAAAGTTACTCATCAAGTGAAAATAAGTAAAGATCCTTCTATACTCGTATTAACATCTTGGAGCCTTAAAGAAGGGTTGATTCAAGCCTATACTTTACCATATCTTTCTATTATTCAATCTATTACTGGCTTATCTACTCGTTTTTTTCTTTCTACCTTGGAAAAAAAAGCATGTGCACTCTCTGATAAAGAGCAACAAGCTTATAAAGGAGGGTTGAAAAAAAAGAATGTCTTTTGGAAGCCTAATAAGTATAACCCATTTGGGTTAAGATCAATGATTAATATGCTTAGGCTATTTATTAATTTGGTTATACTTATTAAAAGAGAAAAAATAACTGTTATACACGCTATATGTACTCCTTCTGGTATGTTAGGTTATTTATTGTCAAGATTAACATCAACACCTTTAGTTATTGATAGCTTAGAGCCACATGCAGAAAAAATGTTGCAAAGTGAGACCTGGTCTAGATATAATCTTCGGTACCGCCTATTGAGTTATTTTGAAAGAAAACAAGCTGAGCATGCTAGTCACTGTATTACAGCTACAAATGATGATTCATTTTATATTACACATTATGGAATGAATAAAGAGAATAGTGGTTATAAGCCTGCCTGTGTTGATTTGGACAAGTTTATGATTAATGATCAGTTAAGAAATAAAATAAGAAACGAATACAATATTACTAACGATTGTATTGTAGGTATTTATATAGGTAAGCTAGGAGGGATGTACCTTGAAAATGAGGTGTTTGACTTTTGTAAAGCGGCTATTTCTAAATGGGGGGCTAATTTTCGGTTTATTATACTAAACAATCAAAAAAAGAAAGTAGATGAACTAATACGAGATGAAGAATTAGACTCTATTACTTTTATTCATGAATACATAGATCATTCAGAAATGGTTGGTTACTTGAACGCTGCAGATTTTGCCTTTTGTTCTCATAAGCCTATTCCAGCTAATCGTTATTCAACACCAATAAAAAACGGAGAATATTGGGCGTGTGGCTTGCCTATTGTTATTCCGGATGGTATTTCTGAAGATTCTAATTTGGTTAAAGAACACGGTATAGGCTCTGTTCTTGCAAGTTTGACAGAGGACTCGTATCAGGAATCAGTAAAAGTGATAGATAAACTTTTACAAGAAGATAAAAAGCAATTACAGTCAAGAATTAGAAAAGTAGCGGAGAAATACAGAGGCTATTACTTAGCCGAAGAAGCATATAAGAAAGCGTATGAAACTGAATAATAATGAACAATTAAGAAATGAAATAATGAAATTCATACAATAGACACCCTACTATCTATTGTCTAAAGTCTATTATCTTACAGTTTTACAGTCTCAAAAATGAAATCTAAGAAAATTCTTTTTCCTGCTATTCATCGTCCAGAACGTTCCCCTAGCCAACGTTACCGTTTTGAGCAGTACTTTAACTATTTGAAATATAAAGATGTTTCAGTTACTTATTCTTATTTGATATCTAAGAAAGATGATCAATATTACCATCAACCAGGTCATGTTTTTAGAAAAGTAATTATTTTCATAAAAGCAGTATTTATTCGTTTCTATGATGTGCTAAGAGCTCCTTTCTATGATACAGTATTCATTCAGAGAGAAGCGTTTATGCTAGGTACGCTTGTTTTTGAACGCTTGTTTAAATTAATGGCTAAGCATATAGTATTTGATTTTGACGACGCTATTTGGATGCAACAACCAAGAGTGAGAAATAACCTGCATTTTTTAAAATCACCTAGCAAAACAAAAAAAATCATTCAATTGACAGATGTCGTATTAGCTGGGAATCAGTTTTTAGCAGATTATGCTTCTCAGTTTAATGAAAACACGTTTATGTTACCAACGGTAGTGGATACTGATTATTATAAACCAATAGTAAAAGGGCGAAGTAATAAGATTGTAATAGGTTGGAGCGGAAGCCCCACTACTATTAATCATTTTAAATATATTGAAGAACCACTAAGCGAAATTTTACGTAGGTATGGTAATAAAATAGAGATAATCGTTTACGGAGATGAAAGCTATAAGAATGAAAAATTAGGAGTTAAAGGCATAAGATGGTCAAAAGAAACAGAGAAAGAGGTGATCGGAGGGTATGATATTGGAATTATGCCCTTAGAAGATAATGAATGGGAGAGAGGGAAGTGTGGAATGAAGGCGTTGCTTTATATGTCTATGGGAATTGCAACAATAGCCTCACCTGTTGGAGTTAATACAGCTATCATTGGAGAAAATGAATTTGGTATATTAGCAAATAAAGCTCAAGACTGGGTAGAGAAATTTTCATTACTAATAGAAAACGAATGCATTAGAAAAAAAATAAGTGAGAAAGGGAGAATGCGGGCTATTGAAAAATATTCTGTCTTAAGTGTTAAAGAATTATTTTATCAAAAGGCAATAAAAAAGCCTTCCTGTTTTTAATAGAAAGGCTAGCTTTGATTTTAGCTGGTTTTTAAGCTAACATCTGTTTGTTGGGCTTTGTTTTGGTCCCCCCCTTTTTTTGTTCATATTTATTTCAATAGTATGAACAGCACAAGGATAACGCTTTTTTCACTTAGTTTTACAGGTATAAAGACCTGTTTTTTTTTAGTTTATGCGCGGTATAAATCTTTGGATACCCAAGGGGTTATTTGAATAGTTGTTTCTTTAAGTTTATCATATATTAATTCAACGTAGAAATCATATATTTTATAACACTCAAAGGTGAAGTTTGGTAAGTGGCTGCTTTTTGTAATCAATTCCCCATCTTTTTTTAGTAATCTGAGTTTGGAGCGTAGGTTGAAGTTTGAGAATTCTGTTTTATTTAATGATATCATACTTAATTACTTTGCAAAAATAGATCCGTAATAAAAATAGCTGCTAGAAAATCTATTATATGGTGTTTTTTTTGATGGTTGATATATTTATTTAGGCAGGTAGCTGTTAATCTAATAAACCATTTTGTAAAGCGTGTTTTATTAACCCAATAGAGTTTTTGACACCAAGTTTACCAATCATATTTTGTCGATGTCCATCAACTGTACGTTTGCTTAAGTTTAATTTTGTTGCAATTTGTTCATTAGTGTACTCTAGTGCGATCAGCTTTAAAATTTCA
>JBGCEI010000070.1:0-9899 GCA_045106295.1 Cyclobacteriaceae bacterium | reverse complement strand
CCCTCTCCGTGTTTCCTGACCGAAACCGCATTATCTGCAGCTTCCTTCTCTCCTACTATCAACATGTATGGAATCTTTTTCATTTCGGCATCTCTAATCTTACGACCTATTTTCTCATCTCTTTCGTCAATAGAACCTGTAATATCTAACTCATCTAATTGACTTTTGAGTTGAGTAGCATATTCATGATATTTCTCAGAAATGGGAAGGATAGTAATTTGCTCTGGTGCTAACCACAGTGGGAATACTCCAGCACAATGCTCTATCAAAATAGCGATGAATCGTTCCATAGAACCAAATGGTGCTCTGTGGAGCATAATAGGTCTATGCTTTTGATTATCTGAACCAATGTATTCTAATTCAAAACGTTGAGGTAATTGATAATCTACTTGGATAGTCCCTAACTGCCAGCTTCTACCTAAAGCATCTTTTACCATAAAATCTAATTTAGGACCATAGAAGGCTGCTTCACCATATTCTGTTACAGTATCTAAGCCTTTTTCAGCAGCCGCTTCTTGGATAGCTGTTTCTGCTTTTGTCCAGTCGTCATCGTTTCCGATGTATTTAGATCGGTCTTCTTTATCTCTCAAAGAGATTTGAGCAGTGAAATTCTCGAATCCTAATGAGTTAAACACATAAAGAACTAAATCTATTACTTTTAAGAATTCTTCTTTTACCTGATCTGGTCTACAGAAGATGTGTGCATCGTCTTGGGTAAAGCCTCTTACTCGAGTTAATCCATGTAATTCTCCACTTTGTTCGTAACGATAGACTGTACCAAACTCTGCAAAACGAACAGGTAGTTCTTTGTATGAACGTGGTTTTGTTTTGTAGATTTCGCAGTGATGAGGGCAATTCATCGGTTTTAGAAAAAACTCCTCTCCTTCTGCTGGTGTCTGTATAGGTTGAAAGGAATCTTCTCCATATTTCTCGTAGTGGCCTGAAGTGACATAAAGCTTCTTATTTCCAATATGAGGAGTAACTACTGGTTCGTACCCTGCTCTTTGCTGTGCTTTCTTTAAAAAGCTTTCTAAACGCTCCCTTAATCTTGCTCCTTTTGGTAACCAAAGTGGCAACCCCATTCCTACTTTTTCAGAAAAAGCAAAGAGTTCTAATTCTTTCCCTAGCTTACGATGATCTCTCCTTTTTGCTTCTTCTAATAACTCTAGGTATTCTTTCAGCTCTTTTTGTTTTGGAAAACTAACGGCATAGATACGAGTTAGTTGCTGGTTTTTCTCATCTCCACGCCAATAAGCTCCTGCAACATTCATTAACTTCACTGATTTTATAAAACCAGTATGTGGAATGTGTGGACCTCTACACAAATCTGTAAAACCTCCTTGCTGATAGAATGTAATTTCTCCATCGTTTAAACCATCTATTAATTCTAGTTTGTATTGATCTTCTTTTTCTGTGAAATATTTTAGTGCATCTACTTTACTTACTTCTGATCTATCAAATGTATTTTTTTGTTTGGCTAACTCACTCATTTTAGCCTCTACTTTAGTGAATTCTTCAGAAGAAAAATTGTAGTCACCAAAGTCAATATCGTAGTAAAAACCAGTATCTATTGCTGGACCAATCCCTAACTTGATTCCTGGGTAAAGTGCTTCTAATGCTTCTGCTAGTAAGTGAGCAGATGAGTGCCAGAAGGTTGATTTTCCTTCTTTATCGTTCCAGGTCAATAACTGAAGCTCTGAATCTTGATTGATTGGGCGTGTAGCATCCCATACTTCTCCATTTACTTTTGCTGCCAATACGTTTCGGGCTAAGCCTTCACTAATGCTTAGTGCTACATCGTGACTTGAAGACCCTTTTTCGTACTCTCTGATGGAACCGTCTGGTAGTTTAATTTTAATCATCTTTTCTAGTTACTAAAATTAGAACGACAAAAATGAGAAAAATGAGGGTAGGAACAAAGAATTATTAAACTTAGAAATTGATCTTGCTTGAGTTTCAAAACTCAATATTTACTAAATACTATAGATAAAGGACTCTCGTTCTTTCATTTTTTTCTTACATAAAAAAACGAAACAAAAAAATCAAGTCTGAATAAATTTCTTATCCTTCAAATAAGTGATAAATCGGGAACAATATAAACTCCCTACGGTCAAACAGTACGTTGTTCTTATCCGATTTCAGCACTTATTTGAAGGGAAATTCATTAGGACGAAATCAAAAAAATGCATCAGGGATAGAAGCGGTTACCCCGCAGCGAAGCGAGGAGTAAAAGTGAATAGCCCGACCTAAAAGGTGATGCCCAAAATTAGAATTTATTGAAATAACTCGTCGTAGATATGAATGATATCTTCTCGTTCTTCTTTAAGTACACTTACTTCAAAATTACAGTTCTTCAGCGTTAGATTCTTATTGTAACATGGGTCGTTTTCAATGTACTTTTTCCAATTACCTACAAAACGTTTCACTTCTCTAAGGTGACGCTCTCTAGAAGCTGTCGTTTGCAAAGGATTTCCTCTCGATAAAGATTCATAATGATAGATCACTACATCCGCCATAGAAACACCATGGTATCCTTTTTCTTTGATTCTTAAACAGAGGTCTATGTCATTGAATTCTACTTCAAACTGCTCATCCCACATGCCTGCTTCTTCCAATACTTCTCTTCTACACATGAGGCAAGCTCCTGTAACGGCACTGTAATTACGGGTAAGATTAGCGTTATTAAAGTGTCCGTCGTAGCTCTTAGGGTATTTCACATAGGTATGCCCTGCAATTCCTCCAAGACCGATTAAGACTCCTGCATGCTGAATGGTATCATCATGAAATAAAAGCTTCGCTCCTACTACTCCTACTTTCTCTCGCTGAACTTGACCTACCATTTTCTCCAACCACCCTTCGGAGATGACTTCCATGTCGTTATTCATAAACAATAGGTAGTCTCCAGTTGCTTTTGAAGTACCAAAGTTCATTAAAGCAGAGAAATTAAACGGAATTTTGTGGCTGTAACATTTGAATATATCAGGGTATTTTGATTCGTATTCTTTCACAAAATCAAAGAATTCTTGTTCGTTACTGTTATTGTCTACTACTACTATCTCATAATTTGAATAAGATGTTTTAGAAATTATAGAATCAACACATACTTTCAGAATATCAGTTTTATTGTAAGTAGGAATAATAATACTGACTTTCTTTTCTTCTTTTATGTCGTACTGAACATTGTAGCCTATGTAACCAGGAAGTATTTCTACTTTACCAGATTCTCCTCTTCTGACTAATGCTTCTTTAATGGCTTTTACTGATGCTTCGTAAGCATACGTTTTTACTCCACCAGAGCTAGCAGTTGATTGATCGTGCATTCTCCAATGATACAAGATTCGTGGGATGTGATAGATTCGATCTTCTGTAATTTCATCTACAAAACGTAACACAAGGTCGTGATCTTGACTTCCTTCGAACCCTATTCTAAACCCTCCTATTTTGTTTAATATGATTCTTCTATAGGTAGACAAATGGGTAGAGTAATTTATAGACAAAATATAATCTGGCGACCAATCTGGCTTAAAGTACGGATTAAGTAATTGACCTTGCTCATCTATTTTATCTTCATCAGAATAAATAAAGTCGAGTTCTTTATTTTTATTTAGTTGTAATACAACTTGATAAAGTGCATCTGGCGTCAATAAATCATCGTGATCTAATAGAGAACAGAACTCTCCTGTTGCTAATTCAATGGCTGAATTAGAGTTAGCAGAAATATGTCCATTCTTTTTTCGGATGACATATTTTATTCGTTTGTCTTTAGCTGCATATTCTTTGATTACCTTTTTGACTAAAGGGTCAGTAGAATTATCATCAGAAATGCATAATTCCCAATTGGTGTACACTTGATCTAATACCGACTCTATGGCTTGTCTAAAGAAAACAATAGGTGGATTGTAGGCAGGGAGAATAATACTAATCTTCGGTTGATAAGAGAATGACGTGGCTATCTCTCTGAACATATCAACATCTGCCTTTCTAGGTAAGTTTTGAGATACCCATCTACGGTAACGTACATTAGGGTCTAAAAGATTTTCTCCTTCTTGAACCATATTTTGATCAGCAACCTGTATTTTTCCATAAACCACGGTAACTTCTCTATCTTCCAAAAGTAAGTATACTTTGTAAAAAAGCTTTTTCAATACTCTTTTTAATACCTTAAATCCTATAGGAGATGCTAAAAACAAAACTTTTAAGATTACTGTTGAGAAAATATTCCGATTTGTTTCAGAAGTAAAGAAAAAACGAAAAACTCTTTTTATAACTCTTTTTATCTTAGCAGATAAACTATTCTCTATCCAGAAAAGCTTTTCTTTTAGTTCTTCTGACCTAAGAGTTAATTCACCTATCCTTTTCTCATTATACTCTGCTTTATTATTAGCAATATTCAATGCATGATTAATAGCATCTGTATCTCTTGTTTTAACTTCAAATAGTTCTAGAAGATTGTTCTTTTGTAATTGTACTGTATCAATTAAAGATCTATGTTGATCCAAGTCTGCAGATAACTTCACCTTTTCAAGTAAGAGTTCTTTATTAGAATATAAGGTACTAGCTATTTCTTCTCTTATTTCAATTAAATTACGGGCAATTGCTTGACTTTGCTTTCTAGAAGGTTCTATTGCCTGTTTAAGCTCTTCAGCAAGCAACTGTTCATGTTTAGCTAAATTCTGTTCTACCTCACTTATTTTTGAATAGAATCTTTTCTTTTCTTTTTTTAATGTCTCAGTAATTATTCTCTCATTGTGCTTATCATCAATTTTACTTGAAATAGTTCCCTTTAATTCTTTTTTATCTTCTTGAAGTTGGTTTAAAATAACCCCTTGTTCATTACGAACATGAGTTAACTCATCAATGTTTTTTAATAACTTATTTTTCTCTGCATCAATATTCTGAATATGTCTTGTCTGATTGACAATAATTTTTCTTCTTTCTTGGGCTACTCCTTGAGTACCTAATAGGTTCAAGTGCATACTAGATAAAACAGCAGGTGCATATTTTGTATAAACATCCTTATGTTTAGAAACTACATACTCAACAAGTCTTTCTCTATTAGCAGGAATATTACATTTTTCTGCCATAGAATCTTGTTTGACTCTATAGTCAAATAGATAACTATCTAATAAATAAAACCTCCATCCTTTACTATAACTAGCTATCCAAAAATCCCAATCTTCATATCCTAACTGATCAGGCATATTAGGATCGTACCCACCAACATCTTCCCACACTTGTTTCCTAATAACAGCACAGGCATCTATGTAATTACCTGCTAGTAAACGAGCAATATCAAATTCAATACCCTGCCTATAATGATTCGTTACCCCAAATACTCTCGGTTTAGCATAGACCACACCTACCTCTGAATTATTGTCTAATACGTAACAGGCATTAAAATAATACCTTGGTTCTACTCTATTGTCAGCATCCAACAATAATACATATTCTGTTTTTGCCTGTTTAATACCTGTATTACGAGCTTCAGAAAGTCCTGCATTTTCCTTATGAATAATAGTATAGCCTAATTCTTCTAATTCATCGAGAATGGTTAATGTTTTTAAAGCAGAAGAGCCATCGTTTACTATAATAATAGCCGATCGATCAACATATGCTCGCTCTATACTAGCTAATGCCTCTACTAAGTACTCTCCGTCATTGTATACAGGGATTACAATGGATAGTTTACTCTCTATATCTACAGCATCGAACTTATAATCTGTCAGCTGTAATTTCCTTAATTGTAATAAAACAGACTTAAACTCTTTATTTTCTTTATGCTCTAAAACTTTTTTTAGATCATGTGCTTGATTAAAAAAAGAAGTTTGAACTAAAAAAGTAAATAGATCATCGTTTAGTGCTTTAAAACCTGTCTTCCTTTCTAACGCATTGACGGTTTCGCTAGGATTATTTTTTAAATCATAGACACTAAGAAATACACAATTCGTTTGACCTTTTTGTTGGTCAATTTGTTCCTTATAATATGCAGTCCAAGGTTCTACATCTGCTATCCAAGGATCTGAAATAAGACAAATTTTAAGCTTGCTTTCCTGCTCATTAGTAGAGTTAAGAATATAAGTGGGTTCTTCGAAAATATCTTTATTTACCGAAAACTGAATATTCTTTAAATAATCTATTAATAAAGAATTAAGTTCTTTATCTAGTCCAATTACCTGAACAATGTAATTATTGATTGATACTGCCATATAGTTTTTACTTCTATTATTAGATAGTAGAAGTGTTTTAATCTCAGAGTGTACAAAAGTAAAAATCTAAACTATAGGCGCTAAATATTTAATATTACGAACAACAATTATACTACTATTTTAGGTCTACTACAATTATACACCTAACGATTCCATGAGTTGATCCATTTTGTTGTTCAATGATTCATGTATTTTATCAAAGTCATTCTCGCCACTTAATTCTCCTTTAACACCTACGTAAAACTTGATTTTAGGTTCCGTCCCAGATGGTCTCATGGATATTTTAGATCCTTTTTCTGTAAAAAACTGCAACACATTAGAGCTAGGCAAGTCAATTTGTTGAACTTCGCCTGATTCTACATCTTTTTCTTCATTAAGTAAATAATCTTTTACCAACACAAGCTTTTCACCCGCTATCTCTTTTGGTGGATTCTTCCTAAACGCTTCCATTAACTGAGCTATTTCTTCCTGACCTGACTTCCCTTTTTTGGTTAACGATTTTAAAGACTCTTTATAAAAACCGTGTTCTACATATAGACCTACTAACACTTGATACAGAGACTTACCCTTTTCTTTGAAATAAGCAGCCATTTCAGCTATAAATGCACAACTAGCCACAGCATCTTTATCTCTCACTAAATCAGAAATTAAGTATCCATAACTTTCCTCTCCTCCTACTAAGTATTTTTTCTTCCCCTCTAGATCTTTAATTAAACCTGCTATGTATTTAAACCCTGTCAAAACATCAAACATTTCTACTCCAAATTCATTTGAAATAGCTGTTATCAACTCTGTGGTAACAATTGTTTTTACCGTAAACTCTTGTCCTTTTAGTAAGCCAAGCTCTTTGTTTTTCAGTAACACATAATAAACAAGTAATGCTCCTGTCTGATTACCATTCAATAACTCAAAATCTCCTTTTAAGTTCCTAACTGCAATGCCTACTCTATCAGCATCTGGGTCAGTAGCCATAATTAATTCAGCATTAATATCCGTACCTTTTTTAACCGCCAGACTCATTGCTTCTTGTTCTTCTGGGTTTGGATAAACAACTGTTGGAAAATTACCATCAGGAACTGCTTGTTCTTCCAAGACTGTTACATTAGTAAAACCTATTTTCTTCAATAACTGAGGAACTAATGTAATCCCTGTTCCGTGAATAGGAGAAAATACAATAGAAAGATCGTGCTGTTTTTGTATACTCTCTAGAGATAGACTTAATCCTGATATTTTTTCTAAGTAAATGTTATCTAAAGATTCTCCTATCATTTCAACTAAAGCTTCATCTCTATCGAATAGAATATCATCTACTGACTGAATAGCTTGAACTTCAGAAATAATATTTTTATCATGAGGAGGAATAACTTGAGCACCATCATTCCAATATGCTTTAAAACCGTTATACTCTTTAGGGTTATGAGAAGCTGTAAGAACTACTCCTGTATCACAGTCTAGCTCTCTAATAGCAAAAGATAACTCTGGAGTTGATCGTAATGCTTCAAATAAAAATACTTTAATTCCGTTCGCTGAAAATACGTCTGCTACAATATTTGCAAATACATCGCTATTGTTTCGACTATCGTGTGCAATAGCTGCTGAAAGATCTTTATTAGGGAAATTTCTCTTTAAATAGTTAGCAATTCCTTGAGTAGCAGCTCCTATCGTATATTTATTGATTCTGTTCGAACCAACCCCCATTATTCCTCTAAGACCTCCAGTTCCAAACTCTAAGTTTCTATAAAAAGCATCTATAAGCGCCTTTTCATTACCTGAATCAAGCATTTTTTTTATTTCATTTTTAGTTGATAAGTCATAATTACCTGCTAACCAACTATCAATTTTACTTTTTACAGAGATATCCATCTTTTAACTACTAAATTGATTTACTATATTTACAATATTAAGTGAAAGAAAAGGATCATAAAAGAATCTACAATATATTTTTAAGTACTAATGGTAAATGTTGAAGAACTAAACGCTTCTTTAGAAAAACTAATAGAGAAGAGAAACGAGTTAAAATTGTTAGGATACAATGACAATAACTACGACGACGTAGAGGATGAACTACATGACGTAGAAGATGACTTTATTGACGAATACGGGGAGTACTTAGAAGATATTTTTTCTGACATACATTCAGATTTAGGAACAGACACGGATGTTTTGTTACCTACTGCCTACATTCCTAGAAACTTAAAAGAAGATAAAGCAAAAGGACTTATTTCCATAGACGATAATGACGGTGTACTAATAGATATGGATGAAGAAGTTAGCAATGATACAAGACTAATTTTATTACCTTCACCAGCTAGAATACTTTTCTTAGTAGGCAAAGAGGTTAGATCAGTAGCTTGGACAACAGAAAAACAAACTAAATCATGAGTGATGCATTTATAAAAAAACCATTAGGTCCTCCAATAAAAGGTGGTTTCAAACTTTTCAATAAAAAGCCAGATCCTAATACAATTATTGAAATCAATAACTTACTAGCCTCTAAAGAGATTAATAAAATTGGAGTTAGTGAAATTCAAAAGATTGTTTTTAAATATAGAGTAAATTTAAAAAGACACTTTTTAACTGATATAAAAGGTTTCTACCAACAATTTTTTGAACACTGTTTAGACGATCATTACCTTTCTGATGAAGAAATGGTTGAGCTTCGTCATTTAAAAAGAATACTTACTTTAAACGATAGAGAAGTAGATGAAATTCATAATACCATTGCTGGCAATGTATATCAGAAAGCAGTAGACGAGGTATTAGAAGATAGTGTATTAGACCCTGAAGAAAAAGCTTTCCTTGAAAAGCTACAGAAAGATTTACGTCTAGACTCTAAATTCGCCGATAAACTATATAAAGAAAAAGCAAACGAAATACTTCAAAAGCTGGTAGACGAAGCCTTAGAAGATGTTCTGCTTACTCCAGAAGAAGAAGCTGAAATAGCAGAATTGTCTAAGAATTTAGATATTGAATTTGCCGCAGACGAGCATACGCAACAAGAGTTAGAGAAGTACAAACTATTTTGGCAGATAGAAAATGGTGACATGCCCGAGCTAAAAGCTAATATTGAATTAGATAAAGGTGAAAAAGTACATTTTAGAACTCAAATTAACTGGATGGCACACGAGCCTACTGGTGAAAAAATGAAGTACCGTGGAGCTGAAATGAACGAAAAAATAGCCAATGGTATCTATTGGAAAATGGGTAAGTTAGGCGAAAATCCTATTGAAGGAGACGACTGGAATGTACTAGATGAAGGAAAGCTTTACATTACCAATAAGCGTCTTATTTTTATAGGTAACGGTGAAGCTGAAATTCCTTTGGAATACATCTCTGACTTTTCAGCCTTTTCAAATGGAATAGAAGTACAAATGTATAGAGAAGATACAGACGGTTTTTTCAACTTCGAAAGAAATATTGATCTATTCTGTATGATCTTAGGGAATGCTATTATGATGAATGAGAATGGTTTCTCTGATGATGGTAGTGGAGAAGAGTAATATCTAAAAAATCACCTAACATAAAAAAAAGGGATAAGCTGAGCTTATCCCTTTTTTTATGTTTTTCTATTTTTTTAAGTAAAATACTTTATTCCATTTCAACAACTAAATCTTGTTGATTAACCATATCACCTACTTTAAGGTGAATAGCCTTCACAACCATGCCATCATTAGCCGCTGCAATAGTGGTTTC
>JBGCEI010000069.1:0-17440 GCA_045106295.1 Cyclobacteriaceae bacterium | reverse complement strand
GTCTAGTATTTTACATATCAACTTGAAGTGATTTTCTTTCTCAGTAAGGTCAGTTTCTAGTGGCGCTATGATAACCTTAATCAGTGAATACTCTCCTTCGAATTTTTTTAATTTACCGATCTGCCTAAAATAGATAGACGTGTTTTTTTGATCTTGTGCTATTTTAATATCCTCGCTACCTACAAATTCAGTAAAGATATGACCGTCTACTATTAATTTGAGGATATTGCATTTGAAAGGCAATATCATACGAGTACCAGTATAATACCCCTTTTTGTCCGATTGAATTACGTTTATTAATTCGTCTTTTGTGTGTTCCATAATAGCAAATGACTTTGTATTTAAAGTTAATCTAAAAACTCTAGATTTTCAGAAGACTGACTAAAATTCTTAAGTAATTGTTGGTGAGAACAAGGAAGCACTATCGATTTTATAACTTTTGAATGCTTAATGATCTTTAAAATACGGTTAGTATGTATGATTTGGTCATGTTTTGCTAAAATAAAATAGGAGGGATAAGTCTCATCCTTTTTAATAAAAAATAGCTTGCATAAGCTTACCCAAGTAGTATATAGCTTAATCCTTTTGTTTTTGGTAGAAAGAGAGAATGTGATTATTTGTTGATCTTTTTTAGTTAGAATAAGCTCTGTGATTTTAATAAGCCAATTAGATAGAGTAGAACTACCTAATAACAGCCTGAAAAGGAACCTGCCTAATAATGTTCTAGTAACAGCTAAAAACCTATAGTCAGGATATATGCCATCGGGTGTGAGGAATACCTGTTTCTCTATGGATAAAGTAGGCAATTCTGTGTTTAAAGCTAAACGAGTTCCAATACTGTGACCTATTAAAATCATTTTTTCAGTAGGAGTATTTTTCAGGTAATTGATTAGTGCAGTATTCCAATCTGATAGAGAGATAGGGATAGTTTTTTTCCAATTTTTGTTTGTAATAGTAGGTAAACTGAAATAATAAAAAGTATATCCTTTATTTAAAAAATGATTCGATAAGTGTGCATAGTCATCAATAGAATTACCATATCCAGGGAATAGTAGAACCCCTTTTTTTGAATTCAGGTGACCTAACACGGTTACTGAAATAGAATGTTTAGCTAATTTTAATTCAGTAGTCTCCAACTTTAAGAAGTAATAATTACTGTAGCACTAGTGAGTTGTAACCAAAGGCAAAATACTGTTCTTTTACCTTAGTTAACTCCTCTTTAAGATCACTGTCACCTAAGCTAATGTAGTTGCTAAGTCGTTCATCTGGAGCTACTTGAAGTTCCCGTAAGGCTAAGTGTTGATTAATGAATATGAATTCTAATTCTGGATATAATTCTTTGAATACATCTACTAAATCTAGGAGTATGTAGTTTTTATCTGTTAAGTTATACGTACCACTTGGAGCTGGGCTATTAGTCAGTTGCACTAAAGCAGCAACTACCTTATCTACATGTATAAACGAGCGAGACTGCTTCCCACTACCATGAATAGAAATTCTATTGTTGTAATGCGCTTCAAACAAAAATTTATTAATTACGGAATCAAAGCGGATACAAGGAGAATATCCATAGACGTTACCACATCTTAATATCATTGTTTCCATGTTGCCATTTATTCGTTCTACATGACTTTCACCACGTAGTTTAGAAGTTCCGTATACCGTTCTAGGGTTAGGGTTATCAACGGAAGTTATTATCTCTTTAGAAGAACCATAAACACCCGTACTGCTGAGGTAGAAGAATTTTTTTACGGTACCAACTTCTTCTGCTGCTGCAATTAATTCTGACGTTCCCCAGTTGTTATTCTGTTCGTAAGCATGTGAATCTACATTACTATATGGAGTAGCTACTTTTGCAGCTAGGTGATAGACGATTTCTACTCCCTTTAAAGTGCTTTTTATCTTCCTAGAGTCTAATAAGTCACCAAGTACAAATTTTACTTTAGCCCCTTCAATTCTATTGTTTTTAGAAATAAATAAGTTGTGATTTCCTCTGCTCAAATTATCATAGACGATAATTTGAGAGATATTATCATTTTTAGATAATTCATATACCAATTGGCATCCAATATATCCTGCTCCACCTGTTACTAAAACTTTCATTTTTTTATTATTAGTATCAAGTAGTTAGTATCAAGTAGTTAGTGTTCTAACGACCAATTACTCCCCACATGAATGTTCTATTTCTTAAAGTCTTAAGATCTAATAGTCTCAGTGTCTCAATATCTTATTTATTGCTTGCCAAGGTAGTTTGTAAACCACATTCTACTTTATTCATTCCATACCACCTAGCTTCACGTTCTTGCATTTCTAGGTCAAATTTTCTGGTACATGGTTCGCAACCAATGCTGAAATATCCTTTTGCTTCTAATGAATGAGTCGGGAGATTGTATTCCTTTCTGTAGTCATGAATCATCTTATTGGTCCAATCTAGCATAGGATGAAACCTCGTCGTATTGTGAGGTGCTTCCATTTCTGCCTTCATAGCCTTCCTTACAGCACTTTGGTCACCTCTGACACCACTAATCCATATATCATATTCAGCCATAATTACTTCCATAGGAGTCACCTTGTTTAGGTGGCAACAAAAGTCAGGGTCAGATGTGAAAAGCAGTCTGCCAGCAGCATCTTTTTGAAGGTGCTTAGGAGTAGTTGGTTTTACATCCAATACATTTAAGCCAAACTGCTCTGCTACCAAGTCTTTGAATGCTACCGTTTCAGCAAAATGATAGCCAGTATTTACAAAGTAAATAGGAATAGACTTATCTATTCTACTAATCAAGTGCAGTAAGACTAAGCTATGTGATTGAAAGGAAGAAGACGTGAAAATAGTCTTTCCTTGCTTTTTGTACGATAGTAATTTTGCTTTTATTCCTTCAAAATCCATAATCAAATATTATTTTGATGAACAATGATTTTAGTAGTAATCTCAAAAAAAATAAATTTGAGTAATAATTTAAAAGCAAACGATTTATTGGTTGAAAAGGTTCTTGCTTGTGTCTAAAAAACTAGATGTTTTCCATTGCTTCTAGGTGTTTCTTTTTCGCTTTTCGGAGCAATGACCTTTCAACTATACTTTCAATAGGCTTAAAGAGTAATGCTACTACAGCTTTAAGACCTAAACTATACCAGGTGCTTTTACTCCCATAATCTTGAGTAGGGTAGTATGCATCTATTCTAGGTTCTATAAAGCCTTCGGTGATAATGAATAGTGTGATAGATATAATAGCAGCAATAGTAGTTGCTTTTCTTCCAATTCTAGCTTTTTTTAATTCAGCGATATATTTTTCTAGTTCGTTATTTTTTTCTTCTAAAACGAAATTAGATTTGTCGAGCTTTTTTTGAAGTCTGTCACTTACTTTTGTAATAAGAATCTGTTGATTTAATAAGTCTTTGTAAGACTTAAAAATGCTAATTAATTCCGATTGTGTTTTGTTATTATCAAGACCATTATCTGTATCTAGAAAATGTTCAGTCTTTTTTAATAAAGCGGCTTCTTGATAAAATAATTCTTCGTATTTACTGCTAGTCTTAGCCATAGATTTTTTCTCTATTCCTCTTCTAGAACAATGAACTCAAAATTCAATTCAATAAGGTCTTGGTAATCTTCTCCAGATTCTAACATATCTTCGTCATCTTCGTCATAATACCATTTTACAAAAACTTTATGCCCATTTTCACTAATGGTCTCAAGTCTTTTCATTAAGTCCAAAATACATTTCGATGAGCTAGTATTAAAGTAATCTAGCTGTATAATCATCTCCGTGCTAGGATTTGGATTTAATCCGTAATTTTCAATCCAAGTATACAACTCTTGGAAAAAAGCGAGTGAATTTTCAGGTATTGATCGTCCCCTCAATAATAGTACACCATTTTCATCGAAGCTAACCTCAGGTGTGTGTTGTGTTCCGTTGATATAAAGATTTTCCATTTATTATTTTACAATGTTTCTAGGTATAGACGTTTCAAATACAAAAAATGCGTATTCTTTATTAACAGGCCTGAAGTCATATTCAAGTTGTTGCCCAGATTTTTTTGCAATATCAATAAACCCTAAGCCTCCTCCTCCTTTAGAACTAAAAATACCGTTATCGAGTACTTGCTTGTAGAGCGATCTTAACTCTTCTCTAGAACCAGCAACTTTGTTGATTTTATCTAACCATGTTTTCAGTTTTGATACGTTATCAACGAGTATATGGTGACCTGTAGATAGTTTATAATCGTCACCTTCTGTCCAAAGCATGAACACGGCTTTCTTTTCTTCATTAGAATTTCCTCCTGAAGAAGGCAGCTCATCTACGTGTAATTGTAGATTTTGGAGTGTTTCAACCAATACATTAAAGACCTTTTTTTTAACCTTTTTATCTTCTTCAAAAGCTTCTAGTCTACTTTCAAATACCCCTAAAAAAGAATTTACAAGAGAAGCAGTAACCTCTCCTTTGTATGAAAGCATCACATCATTGTCATGCATTTCATTGTATAATTTATAAAGATCTAACATGGTGTGTTTAAGATACTTTTATTTCTTCTCAGCTACTTTTTTCTTAGCAGCAGTTTTTCTTTTAGCTCTTGGTTTTGGTTCTGGCTCAAGAACAATGTCTACATCAGCTAATATTCTACCACAGTGCTCACAAACTATTATTTTTTTCTTTTCCTTAATTTCTGCTTGCCTTTGAGGAGGTACTGTATTGAAACATCCACCACAGGCATTTCTCTCTACCTTAACTACCGCTAATCCATTTCTAAGATTCCCTCTTAGTCTTTCGTAAGATCTCAATAGTCGTTCTTCAATACTTGAAGCAGACTTTTCTTTCTTTTCAGCTAATTTCTTTTCGTCTTCCTGACTTTCTGAAGTAATATTCTCTAATTCAGATTTTTTAACCTCTAAGTCCTTTTCTCTGTCAGCTAATTTTTCTTGAGTCTTAGCTACTTCTTCTTTGCTATTCTCTATTTTAAAAGCAGACTCTTTGATTTTCTTTTCAAATATTTCAATATCAAGTTGTTGAAGCTCCATCTCTTTTGTGATAGCATCATACTCTCTATTGTTACGAACATTCATTTGCTGCTCTTCGTATTTTTTGATCAACTGACCCGCATTTTTAATACCGTCTTTACTGTCTTCAATAGATTGCTCTAACTCTTGTAAACGGTCATTCTGCTTACCTACACGTGTTTGATATCCTGCTATCTCATCCTCTAGGTCTTGAACCTCTTCAGGTAAATCACCTCTTACTTTTCTGATGCCGTCTATCTGAGAATCTATTTCTTGAAGCTTTAGGAGTGCTTCTAATTTTTGTGCTACTGATCTATCCATCTTAAATAAAATAACTTACCGGATTTGTATCTACTTCCGTTAAATAAACCGCAATATTAGTGATTTTTTTTGTTAAAATATCATAAAATAACTCTTTTGTACATGCCTCACTTTCATAATGCCCTATATCAGCGATAATCACTTTTTCATCAGCATCAAAAAACTCATGGTATTTAAAATCGCCTGTAATAAAAATATCTGCATGCACAGCAATAGCATGAGGCAATAAGAAACTTCCCGAACCACCACAAAGAGCAACTGATTTGATTGTCTTAGTAGTGATTTCAGTATGCTTGATGACTGATAGATTAAATGTACTCTTTAATACATTTAGGAATTCTATTGTTTCAATAGGCTGCTCTAATTCGCCAATCATTCCTGACCCAATATCTTGAGAGCTGTTTTCTAAGTTTTGTAAATAGTATGCTACTTCCTCGTATGGATGGTTAATATGGAGAGTAGCAACAGCTTGTTGACTAAGATGAGAAGGGACAAGTAGCTCTATCCTATCCTCTTTTACTTTTTCAGCCTTATGTATAGCTCCAGTATGTGGTGAAGCCTGTTCGTTAGGCGTAAATGTACCTTCTCCCGTTGTTCTGAAACTACAGTCTGAATAGTTTCCAATAGTACCAGCCCCTATAGTATGCAATTCTTTTACGACCGATTGGCTGTGACTTGAAGGACAAAAGAAAGTGAGTTTTTTTAGAACGCCCTTTTTAGGAGATAATATGCGAGTATTTTTTAAACCTATTTTTTGAGCAATCTTTTGATTCACTCCCTGTTGGATATTGTCTAAATTTGTATGTGCAGCATATAAAGCAATGTCATTTTTTATTGCTTTAATTACCGTTCGCTCTACATAGTTTTTTCCTGTTAGTTTTTTCAGCCCACTAAAAATAATAGGATGATGCGCTACAATTAGGTTACATCCTTTTTGTATGGCCTCATCAATTACTACCTCTGTAATGTCCAATGAAATAAGAATACCCGTTAAATCTGCTTTTTTGTCACCCACTAATAGACCAGCATTGTCATACCCCTCTTGGTAATCTAATGGAGCAAATGACTCTAAATAATTAATTACTTCTTCAATCTGATTCATTTTTCTTAGATTTGACACTAAAATACATTATTAATGGCGTTCTTACGAGTTTTATTGTTTCCTTTTTCTATTCTCTATGGAGGGATATTATCTATTCGCTCTCTTTGTTTTAATTTAGGAATTTTAAAAACAACTACTTTTTTTAATCGTGTAATCTCTATTGGTAATATTGCAGTGGGCGGAACGGGTAAAACGCCTCATACAGATTATCTAGTCAATTTATTTCATTCTAAAAATAAAGAAGTAGCCGTACTAAGTAGGGGGTATGGGAGAAGAACAAAAGGATATTTAAAAGCAACCTCCTCAAGTACCGCAGAAATGGTTGGTGATGAACCCTTACTACTTTATAAAAAGCATCAAAAACACGCATCAGTACATGTGTGTGAAGATAGAGTTTTTGGAGCTAGACAAATCTTTCAAGGAAATGAAAAAGTCACCTTATTGCTTGATGATGCCTATCAACACAGATACATCGATCGAGATATCAATATTTTATTAACTGATTATAATCAACTATTCTATCGAGACTTTGTGATGCCAACAGGCAGACTAAGAGAGTTCAAAAGAGCAGCAAAACGGGCTAATATTATATTAGTCACTAAAACACCTACTATTACTTCTCAAGAAAAAGATAGTATTAAAAAAGCAATCAATAAATATGCGAAACAAATACCTGTTTTCTTTACTGAATTAGTTTATGAAAAACCTCAATCGATTGGGAAAACGAAAGTACATAAAATAAAGAAAGTACATGTCTTTCACGGATTAGCAAATGGAAACTCATTAAAAGAGTATGTGACATCACAGTATGAGTTAGCTTCTTTCAGTTCCTTCCCTGATCATCATATGTATACAGAAAGAGATTTAGATAAGGTAATAGATAAATGGAAGGCCTCTCAAGACAGTATTATCTTGACTACAGAAAAAGATAGTATTAAAATAAAAGATACGCCATTGGAAAAGTTATTCAACCAAATCCCCTTTTATTACCTTCCTATTTCTGTTTCTTTTCAAAATCTAGAAGAAGAGGAGCGTTTTCAGAAGATTATGCTTGACTAGCTTAATTACCTCATGATATAAAACTTACCAATAAAGTTCTTCAGTACCTTCCTACCTTGAATAGTTTTTTCAGAGTATTGCCCAACAGTATTAGGAAATAGTACCTTATAAACGTAAAGTCCATTTTCTAAAGGTTCACCACTAAAGTTGGTCGCTTTAAAAGCAATTGTATTCCATCCTTGTTCTATTGCATTATAATTTAGTGTATTAATAGTCTTTCCAGATAAATCAGAGATGATTATTTCTATCCCATTTTCTGATGGCAACCCGTCAAATGCAAAACCAAATGAACACTCTCCTTCACATGGGTTTGGGTAAATAACTACAGGTGAAGCAGTAGTTTCGTTGGTGGCAATAGAAAAACTAATTTCATATGGGGATATGATTTCATTTTCTGCTACGTCTTCAGCTCGTACCCGCAATGTGAATTCTCCTTCTAGTAGAGAATCTGGTCTATAATAAATAACCATAGGACTGCTGGCTGTTGCAGGGGTGAATGATAAATCATTAGAATCTACTGGAACATAACATTCTTTTATGATATTTTTATGGAAACAGCTGTCTGGCTTTATTTCAATGTAAACCCCTGTTAAATCTGTTTTTAATAAAAAAGGATTCTCGTCTTCTAATACTATTTTGATCTCAGGGTTTTGGTTTACAGAGCCACCGTCTGGAATAGATTGGTTATTAAAGGTTACGGTGAGGTTAGGAGGAGTTTGATCTGCAAGTATAGTGAAAGAGTTAGAGAATAAGTTATTGATATAGTTATCTTCAATAAAAGAAGTGTCAGAATTAAAGATCACAAATAGATTATTTGCGCCACTTAATTGATCCGTAGCTATTGAAAATGTGAAATTTGTTATGTTCTCTTCTTGTCCAAACCTACCTAGATTAACTGTTGTATCTATTATGGTAGTGCCTATGTTATCTATTATATAATACCTACCTAGCATATTATTGCTAGTAGTATCGCCATAAAGCTGTTGAAAAGCAATGCTTACATCGATAGGTTGCCCTTGGATAATTGTGGAGTTTAACTCACTAAAAGATGAGAGACTCGTATTTACAGCACCTTCCAATACAATGTAGTCACCATCGTTTATGTCTGTTACTACAATTGATTGTGTTAGACTATCATCATTTCCATCTTCATCGGTAGCAATTACTGTAACCGTATATTCATTGTCACCACCACTATCTACTGGGGCTTCATGATCTTGAGGACTTAATGTGACGGTTTGACTGACAGAATCCACAGAAAAGAAGGCTATATCAGCACCAATTAGTGAATAAGAGATTTCCCCAATAGTAGTACCATTTACGGTGAGGATAATGTTATGAGATGCATTTTCTTCAGTAAACAATTGAGAAGTAGTAGAGAGAGTGAAATCAGTTATCTCTATGGAGTCTATTATTGTAATAGTTAGGCTTTTATTAGCTGTATTTTCATCAGTGTCTGTAGCCACTAGTATTAGATCATATTTATTGTCTGTATTGACGTCAGTGGCAGACTCAAAGTCTTGCATACTTAAACTGATTACACCAGTATTAATATCTACAGAAAATAAGTTACGGTCTGTACCAATGATACTGTAGGTCACCATGCCTATTGGTGAGTCACCACTTAAAGACGGTATGGTAGACGTATAGTCTTTATTTTCTTTTAGTGAAGTATCATTTATGCTAGTAATAGAAAAGTTAGCTGTCTCTAGTAGGTCATTGATAGAAACAGTTCTGTTGGTCATAGCAGTATTTCCATCCTCATCGGTAGCTAATATGTTTACTAAGTAGGTATTGTCTGTATCACTGTCTGTAGGTATTTCAAAGTCTTTAGCATTTAACCGAATAGTAGATGAAAGTGTGTCGTAAATGAATAAACCAGCGTCAGTTCCGCCAATTGTAAAAGAAATTTCCCCAATAGGCGTATCTATACCCGTTAAAGAAGGAATAGCATAAATGAGGATGCTATTTTCTGAAATAGAAGTATCGCTGAGGGGGGCAAAAGAGAAATTAGCCAACTCTAAACTATCCGTAACTAATAATTGCCAATCTCTTATTGCTATGTTCCCTAACTCATCTACAGCTTCTATTGTAAGTTCATATGTATTGTCTGAATTATTATCTAATGAATTTTCAAAATTTTGAGGAGGTAAGCTTATGATGCCAGAGGTAGGATTAATAGAGAATAAACTAGCGTCTACCCCTGAAATAGAAAAAGTTAATTCACCAATTGGAGTATCGCCAGATGTTGTCAATGAATCACCTACATACAATACATTTTCTTTTTGATTAATAGGTAATATCGTATCGATAGTAAATGAAGCTACAGTTGTGACTAGTTGATATTCAAAGTAACTTGTATCAGACCATAGAGATATGCTTTCGTCTACTCCTGAATAGTTCACTCTCCAATAATAAGGGGTTTTATGTTTTAGAACCGGTAAAGAAACAGTAGACCAAGAAGGAGAAACCCCGGATCGAACAGTAATGGATTGTTTGACAGGAGAAGAAAATGAAATAGAAGTATCTAACTCTAACACATATAGTGTATCAGTAATGGTTAAATCTCTTGTCTGAGCAGCGAAATTCAATGAAGTAGTAAATAGGGTGTCGGTATTTTCGGGAGAGAGTAAGTCAAATCCATTATCAGAAGCTAATACGGTGACAGTAGCTAGATTAGAAGTTGTATCACTATCTTCATTTATAGCGTTACTAATTACTATTTCAAATATATTTTCCCCAAAAGTTAACTGATGAGCTTCTACAATAATAGTAAGTGTATCTTTATAAAAAATAGGAGAGAGGTTACTTGTGGGGTAGGTCATATCACCGCTATCGCTTTTTTTAGTGATTGAGATCATTATATTGTCAGTAGTAGCTAAACCATAGTTTATGACAGGTATAGTAAAAATTAGGGAGTCATCAGAAATACTTATTTTTTCTTTTTCGGTGGAAACAATAATATTTTTAGCATTGATTGCATAGTCGGGCTTTTTTAAAGCAAATAGTTTAATAGCAGGGTCTCCTTGTAGTATCATCTGTTGCCTGTTGGCATCTGCTATCCGTAATTCATCATCACTAAACCCAGGGTCAACCCCACCTACAGGGCGGTATATTCTATTGAAGTCTATGACTACTTGTTCTTGTATTTCCCCAATAGATTGGTTAATGTAACTAGCATTTTCATAAGCGTATTCGTGAAATAACTCAGAGTAATTGTCTAAAAAGTTAGGTATACCATACCCTGCATGTGTGAGTGTGGCTATAGCCCCTTTTTCGGGTGTATTTACCCAGCCTTCTGCTTGCCTAGGCGTATTGAAAATTTGCCCCCATAAACAACCGTTTACAATTAATAAAGGGTATTTTCCTTTATTGGAAAAGTTGCCTTCTGTATCATTAGCAGGGTTACCAATGTCTATGTCATTAAAATCTTGAGATGAATGCCCAAAAATAGTCACTAATTGTACTCCATTGTTGATGTTGTCAGTTACGTCTACAAATTCTACAGGTTCCGTACTATTTTTATAAAAACGAGTAGTATTAGCTCCTAAAAATGTATTCTCTGCAATTGACGCATAATTTTTCATGTAACTATCAAAAGAAGTTGCTTCAGCATTTGAAATCCCACCAACCAATTGGAGTATTTCTTTTTTCCATTCTTGTTGGTATAAAGTAGAATCGTGCTCTATTGTTTTGTTGAGGTAGTTTGTGACGTCTTCAGGATAAATGGCAGCCAATCGCCCAACACTGAATCCTGGTACATATGAGTCGTCTTCATCGTCACCCCAAAAGCGATCACCTAAATCGTCACTTAACCCTAACGTATATAGTATATCTGATGATGGATGCCCAGCAGGAGGAATATAGTCTTGTATATCAGGACCAAGGATAGCGGGGTTTTCTCTATGAGAATCTGATCCTTCCCGGTAATCAGTATCTATTCCTTTTCCGATAATGAATAAGAACTCAGGGCTAACATTATCATATAAATATTTACAAAAACGACGAATACCAAGAGGACTTTTTTCACCATAGCTATATTGATTGTAAATTCGATCTACATCAGCTAGGAGGGTAGAATAATTTTGTTGCCTGTATGTTTTGTAAGCTTGAGCTTCTGTCCAAAATTTTTGATGGGTTAAAATAATGAATTCAGGACTTCCTGCTAAATCGTTAGTGAAAGATACCTCTTCTAATGCACAGCTTAAGTATTCAGACGTATCTTTTGCTACAAGAATCTGTTCTACTCCATTTACTTCTACAGTAGCTGTTAATGTGTTGGCTATTACAGAAGATGAAACGATTTTAATATTGTCTTCATCTGTTATTTTGTACAAGATGACATCATCAGGTACATTAGTAATAGTTAAGTCACCATCTCCTAAAATAGAAGCAGGTATTCTAAATACTTTATTCTTTTGATTATTCATATCCAATAGTTGAGGATATTTTAAGGATAAGTAGGAGACTCCTTCTACATTTGATACGACTAATCCTTTATTTGATATTTTTAATGTAGTTCCATCTATTGTAGAAACAGAAGCTTCTACCTCTTCGTCAATTGCACCTGAATTCATCTTTTCTGGCAGGAGTGTTGTTTCAGTGGTTGTATTTCCAATCGTAAGTTGATTATTGTATGGCCCCGTGTCTAAAGTAGCTATTCGAATGTTTACTCTTAAGTTAGCACCTCCAGTGTATATGTTTTCTAAGCCAGAAAATGTATAGTTGTATGTTCCTCCATTTCCAGTCCAGAATGCATGCCACCCTTCTCCATTGATATAATTAGAATTAGAAATTATTGACCCACCACCAGGAAATAAAGCTTGTCCTACGGAATATACCTCGTGTAAAACAGTGTCTATTTTGGCGTAATGAAAATTAATTACTGTGCCAGATGTACCTAGATTTTCAGACATAAATCGGTTTCCACCTACGCTAATGTTATTCCAGGTAAGGAAATAAGCAGCTGTGTCGCTGTAAAGATTATAGTGTGGGTTAGCTGATTGATCACCGTCCTCATACATGAGGTTGTCTAGTGTACCATCATTCTTTTTTCCGTAGAATTCAATGTAGTCTACTTGCTCAAAAGAATTAGGGAAACCTGTGTTTCGTAAGTAGATAGCTTGTTGTTTTCCTCTATGGTATATTTTGAACTTTCTAGGGTCTATTGAATTTAGGTCATTACCTAAAACATTAAAAAGGTCATTATAAGATAGTCTATAAAATCCGTTTTGGGCTGTTTTTAATTTAATGTAACGTTGTCCATTCTTAATCCATTCATTACCATAGGTTGTAGGTTGTGCTTTTCCTAGTTGAGAAAATAGGAAAAATGCCACTAAAAAAATGCTATGGAAAATATACTTTTTCAAATAGGTAAGTCTAATCTATAGTTTAACGAAAAAATAGAATAAAAGTTTACTCCTCACCGAGTAGTTTTCCTTCTTCTCTTCCTAAAAAAACTTTCCGTTGTTCTCTCGTAAATTTCATTAAACGAAATATTTTGTAAACAGAAGGTCTTTCTAACATAGTAACCACTAAAATGATACCATAAACAACAGCTAAAGATAAAAAATTGGTAAAATAATAAATACCTACTACTAATAAGGCAATTCCTTGTGACAAAAAGAGATAGTTCAATACTGTTTGCTTAAAAAAAGAAAGCTTTTCTTCTAGTGTTTTATCTACTGAAATACGATTTGCTTTTTTTCGGTAGTCTCTTTTTAAAAATAAAGTGATTACTAAACCTAAAACCATAATTGCAATGGGAAGTGGTTCTAAGAAATACGACTTGAATTGGTCTTTAGAGATAGGATCATTAGAATAGGTACTCATGTACTTTAATCCAAAAATAAAAAGAGGAATACACAATACAGCGTAGTACCAAGTCGTTAACTTTTGGTAATATTGATTCCAAACCGAATTATTGAAAGAGTTATTCATTTACTATCTTAGTCCTATGATACATATAAACCTTAGTCTATTCAAAAGTATGAAAAAAATACCTGCTATTCTGTTTCTGGGATTGCTAATCGCTAATATGTCGTGTACAAAGCAAGCAAATACAGAACAAATACGACAGATAGAAAAAAGAGCTTCTCTTTTAAAAGAAAAAGTAGACTCTTCTTGGCAAATATTAGATGCTTTTGAAGTAGAGAAATACGATAAGTTGATGACTATCGTAACCATGGAAGCTGCTACAGATCAGATGATGTGGGGATACAAAGAAGAATTGAATAAGTTGATGAAAGATAAGCCTTGTCAATCGTGTATTGGAGATACCAAGCTACTAGATCAGTTCGACGAAAGAGACGATGCTTTTATTGAAAAGTTGGATCAATATTTAACGAATAGATATCGTATGGAAGACGAACGAATTAAAGAAATACAGGCTATGAATTTTAACCAACTAATCATCCGTAGAGCAGATTATCAAGAAAAGGTAAAGAATTATAATCTTTACGTAGAAGAGAATAAATCTGTATTAGATAGCTACGAAAAAATGCCTTCGTATGTAGTGGAATAGGAGTATGAAAAACGGTAAACCGCATCTCTAAATATTCGCAAAGTAGGTTAAATAAACCTATGGTTAAGTAAATTATCGAATATCATATTTGAATTGATTCTTTCTTCTACTGGACTTTATTTGGAGGAGGTTCGAAAATTGAGAGTAAAAAAGTAAGCACCCCTCTACTTACTTACTCCTCACTAATAAAAAAGTCGAATCCCTGCTCAAACTCTTCCTCATGTTCTTTTTCGTAGGTATCTATGAACTCATTAAATACTTTTTTCGCTAAAGAGTGTTTCCCTATTTTTTTATATGCTCTGCCATAGTACACGAAAAAAAATCAGTTAGTTTTTACCATCATTGTTAAAACGGTCATATTATCAATAATGAGGTTAATTTGATATAAAACATCTCGATAAAAGTGTTTAGTATCACTAATGGCTTTTCTAATTTGATCTAGTCCATACCTGAATGTTGACACTGCCTTCCTACCATGTTGTTTGATTTTAATGGGGTCGTATTTTTCTTTTTGAATACCAACTAAGAATGAAAATACATAAGCAATCGCCAAAATCCCTACCAGCATTTTCAATTTACTATCATCAGTCATATGTGTATCTTCAAGATTGAACCCTCTTGTCTTTAGGCTACTGAACATGGTTTCTATTTTCCACCTTCTGCGATATTCTTCTATGTTTAGCTTTGCATCACCGTTAGTAATAAGGATGAGGTAATCCTGTTTTTTATCAAGCCTTTTTCCTGCAATGTTTACTTTTCTGTTGAATAGAGACTGATTATCGTATACTTTAGTTTGTGTAGATCCAAATAAATCTGATAGTTTTGTCTTACCAGTTTCATTATCCTCTGCAATCATATTGTGTTTGACTCTAATGGTAAAAGGTATCTCTTGGTCAGATAAATAACTAATCCACTTTTCCCCAATAAACTCACGATCTGCTAATAGGTTTTTGATACGACCTTTACCAAACAGGTTGATAAACTCTTTGAGTAAATCTATTCGTTCTAATTGATTACTATTCCCTCTTTTAGGTAATAAATGCCAAAGCATAGGGATAGCTACTCCTCGATATTCAGCTGTCAACATAAAGATATTCGTATCTGAAACACCAAACTTCCAATTGGTTCTATCTATGCTAATCACTAAAGGTCCAGAAGGTAAAAGACTCATAATCAAACGAGCAAAAAGAGGATAGGGAAATGAAAAGGTCTTGAAAAAGCTTTGTATTCTACGATAAGAATACCTCTCTTTTACCGCTGGTGAAAAATTAAGAGCTATTTCTGTCAAATTCACTGTTCTAACTCTAATGAGTGATTCTACGAATAGAACAATGAATTTTGATCTAGCTTTGTTTATTCCTGCTTCTTTATGTAGTATATCTGCGAATTTTGACATTAATTGCATTGATTTGAGAGTTTAAAGGGTGATTGTATCGTTTGTTTTGCTAAACAATACTAACTCTTTTTCTCAAATCATTTTTTTTCGTGTACTATGAAATTTCATAATAAAGAAGGGTTGTACTTTGTGAGTTTTGCCTCTGTTTATTGGATAGATGTGTTTACAAGAACGATATATTTTCAGGAAGTAATAAAGAGTTTGAAATACTGCCAAGAACAAAAAGGGATGGAGATTTATGCTTGGTGTATTATGACAAACCATGTTCATTTAATTTTTAGAGCCAAAGAAGATAATCCATCAGAGTTGATGCGTTAACTAAAGACATACACATCTAATACACTTCAAAAAGTAATAGCTGAGAACGAGCAAGAAAGCAGAAAAGAATGGTTGTTATGGATGATGGAACAAGCAGCTAAAAAGTCAAGTAATGTGAAGCACAAACAATTATGGAGACAAGACAACAAGCCAATTGAATTATGGACAGAGAAAGTAACGTATCATAAGGTTGACTATATTCATGATAATCCTGTAGAAGCAGGTTTTGTAGACTGTCCAGAACATTGGCAATTTAGCAGTGCTAGAGATTTTGCTGGTCAGAAAGGATTGTTGGATCTATGCGAACTGTAAGCTCGACACAAGCAAGGATGCTTGCGCTAGCGGAGAATAATAAATGTTGACTTTTTAGTATAATCACATGGTGAATGTAAATAGAAGGTTTCGATCGCAATGCAATTGCGATCGAGCAGGTAAGAAAATATAGCTACCTTATTTTTCAAACAACCATACATCATGGACCTCATGAAAATGTTTTTTTGATACTACACGATAGTGTTTTTTCAAAAAAGTTAAAATACCATTATTCGGATGACTGAAATTAGAATTCCCATCTAAAAACAAGATAGTTTTGGCAGTAGCCAATTCTTCTTCAGGTCTTTGGCTAATCGATAGTAAAGGAAACATTCGTTCACTTTTGAAGAAACTTTTCAGTTTCTTCTTATCTGCTGATTTAAAGGTAGTTGGAGAATAATAATAAGCGATACCTAAATCATCAAAAGCGGGAGAAAACAACATGACATTACTTTTATCGAGTGTAGCCCTTACTTTTTTTACATACGAAACCATTTCTCTTAAGTTTCTATCATTATCTTTATTAAGGCTTGCGGTAAACGTAACTACACCAGCAAATAAAACTACTACACCTATTTTTAGTCTAATGTTTGTAAACAGAAAACTAAGACAATACGGTACTAATAAACATAGTGCAGGCACAGTAAAAAGAACATACCGTCTCATAAATAGAGGTGTGTGAAATGATACACAAAAAATAAAGACAAGCATTGCTGACCAAACAATTGTAACCTTGCCAAATACACTTACAGAAAGTGTTTGTTTAGTTTCGATACGCACTAGATAAACAACAATAGCAGCAATAATGATAACTAATGTCAATATACTGGCTAGTGGTGTATTAAAGAATTTCCAAAGCATAAAATGAATAGACTCCAATCCACTTGGTTTTTGTACCCATGTACCTTGTGATACAGCTCCAGTTACTCGCAAAATGAAAAAGTAAATGATTGGACTAGCTAAAAAGCACGAACTAAGAGCTGATAAAATGAGTTGATAATACTTCTTTTTTTCTTTTACTGATAATACGACAATGATAAATTCTGCAAATAGAATAAATGGACTGATGTAATGTGTATAAATAACTAACGCATTGAATATAGTGAAAAAGATAAGACGCTTCTTAGAATGAGTCCTCAATACTTCCACTAAGAAATACATTGCTAGTGACGTAAATAAAAGTAGCATAGAATATGTTCTGGCAGTATGTGAGTAGAGAATGATGGCATCTGAAAAAGTAAAGAGCAAAGCAGCACCAACCCCTACAAGAAAGGAATGATTCTTTCTTGCAAACTCAAATAAGACAACACCTGTAAGCGCACTAAATAACACAGGCAAAAAACGAACAGAAAAGGCAGAAATACCAACTATTTTTGTCCAAAAGTGTAATATAAATTCAAAAAATAAAGGGTTATT
>JBGCEI010000068.1:0-9404 GCA_045106295.1 Cyclobacteriaceae bacterium | reverse complement strand
TTTGCTTTGAGGTTTGTCCCATTTTGGATAAATTCTAAATCCACGTTTTCCGTCTTTGATTTTCGTTGATATTATTCCTCTGTTAATTAATTCAGTTTTTGGAAATACAAATTGTCCAAGTCGATTTTCAGCTTTTGTGTTAATTACAAAAAAATCAATACGGTCAGTTTCGCAAAATGGGGGTCGTTATTCCTTCTTCATTTCTTTTCCAAAAAGTAAGAAATTGCCCATTTTTTTTAGCCGTTATTTTAGAACTTCTACAAATTATTTTCATCTCATTCAATTCGAATTGACAAGCGTCGTATTCTATTCCTTCTGGTTCATTATTTATTTTTGAAATCTTCAAAGAACATTTATCATAGATTTTCGATATGATCTCAGCTAAATTTTTATTAAACATTTCAATTCTATTCATTTATTCAATAATCTGTCTATTGTTTTTTATTTTTCTCATTACACACAACTATCTGCTATGAGATCAAGGTCAATGAATTGTGCATTTCCCATACTGTCCCCAATTGTGTGCCTGGTTTGAGAAAAGGGTTTACACACAATATACGTGATTTGTGAAAAAGATAACCTATTAAGAGAAAAAGGCTAAGACTAACTATCTAAAAAGAAGTTGTGTTCGGCTATTTGTTGTTTGAATAATTGAAGGTTAGGAATACCTATTTTTTTTCCTTCGGTTTGAATAAGGGATTCTTTTTTTAAAGCGGAAAGTACCCGTATTACTTGTTCATCAGTGGTTCCGGCAAAATCTGCAATTTCTTTTCTGGATAGTTTAATATCTAAGAAGCCTTCTTTCTGCCCATACTTCCTATTGAAATAAAGTAGTGTATCTATCACTTTTTCTCTAACAGACATTTGAGCTATTTTTTTCATCTTAGACTCACTTCTACTTAGCTCTTCTGCGTAGAATGTCATAAGAGAATAGGTAAGGTTAGGTATCTTTTTCAGCATGTCTTCTAATACATGATTGGAAAAATTACATAATACAGTATCAGCTACTGCTACAGCACTTATCTGATAGGATTGTCCAGCACCAAAACCTCTGTGTCCAATAATGTCTCCATCGTTTGAAAAGCGGATAATTTGCTCTTTTCCATTAATACCTGTTTTAAATACTTTTACGCTTCCAGAGTAAATAAAGAACAACCCTTGTAATGGTGCTCCTTCCAGTAAGAAATTTTGTGTCTTTTTACACGTAAGTGTATTTTTTTGATCTAAATAACCTTTTTTATCAATCTCATGAACGTGTTTTTTTATGAGACAGTGGTTGTTATTACAGCTATGGCAGTCTGCTTTGATCATTTAATTTAAGTATTTACACGTAAAAATAAGTATAAATACTTAAAAAACAATTAAAGATAATTAGGAAAGCAACTCTTACTTCCCGTACTCTTGATAGAAAGCACAGATTGTTTCTATTCCTTTAAAGTAATTTTCTACGCCATAACTTTCATTAGGAGAGTGTAAATCATCTTCATTCAATCCAAAACCCATCAATAAAGTATTGATGCCTAGTTTCTTTTCGAATAATGCAACAATAGGAATACTACCGCCTTCTCTTGTAGGAACAGGATTTTTCCCCCATACGGTCATAAATGCTCTTTCGGCTGCTTTATAAGCATTAGAAGTTGTGGGTGTAACCGCTGGTTCTCCACCATGATGAGGTGTCACATTTACTTTTACAGATGTGGGAGCTATTTCTTCGAAATGATTGACAAATAATTCTGTTATTTTTTCTGATTGCTGGTTAGGTACTAATCGCATAGATAATTTAGCGTAGGCTTTAGAAGGAAGCACTGTTTTTGCTCCTTTACCAGTATAGCCTCCCCAAATACCATTTACATCAAGAGACGGACGAATACCTGTACGTTCTATCGTTGTATAACCTACTTCTCCGGCTACTTCATTGATTTCTAAGTCGTCATTGTATTTATCAGGACTAAAAGGAACAGAATTCAATGCTTTACGTTCTTCAAAAGTTAACTCTTCTACATCATCGTAAAAACCAGGGATGGTAATTTTTCCTTTTTCATCTTTTAGTGAAGCAATTAAATCACATAACACATTGACTGGGTTAGCAACCGCACCACCATACACACCGGAATGTAGATCTTTGTTAGGGCCTACTACTTCTATTTCTACGTAAGACAACCCACGTAAACCTACCGTGATGGACGGTGTTTCCATAGATACCATACTGGTATCAGAAACAAGTACCATATCAGCAGATAGTTTTTCTTTATTAGCTACAATAAACCCTTCTAAGTTTGGTGAACCAATTTCTTCTTCCCCTTCAATTAAAAATTTGATATTACATGTAAGGGCATCGTTTTTAATTAATGTTTCAAATGATTTTATATGCATATACATTTGTCCTTTGTCGTCGCAAGCACCACGAGCATAGATTCTATTGTTCTTAATAGTAGGTTCAAAAGGAGGAGTATCCCATAATTCTATTGGATCTTCTGGTTGCACATCGTAATGTCCGTACACTAAAACAGTAGGCTGGTTCTCGTCTATTATCTTTTCTCCAAACACAATTGGATGCCCTTCGGTAGGAATAATTTCTGCTGTATCGGCACCAGCAACTAGTAGTTTTTCTTTTATAAACTCTGCCGTTTCTACTAATTTATCAGCACGGTGTTCATCTGTACTAACCGATGGAATTCTAATCAAGTCGAATAATTCTTCTAGAAACCGATCTTTGTTTTTATCGATGTAAGCTTTCATGTATCTTTTTTAGCTAATAGCAATTAGTCTTTATTCCTAAAATATGTGAGCTATTTAGCTAGTAGCTAGTTGCCAAAAGCTAGAGGCTCATATATTGTCAGACAATTAACTTAATTCTTGTTTACAAGCCAAACTTTATTCGTAATTTTACTTCATGAGTTTTGAAGTTCAACTTCCTTTATTCCAAGGCCCTTTTGATCTACTTCTTTTTTTTATTGAAAGAGATGAGTTGGATATACACGATATTCCAATTTCTACCATCACAAATGACTTTCTAGATTACGTAAAAGAATTAGAAAAGGTGAATATAGAAGTAGCTAGTGAATTCATTTTGGTAGCAGCCACTTTAATGAAAATTAAATCTAAGATGCTGGTTCCACGTCAAGAGATAGATGAGTTTGGTAATGAAGTGGATCCTCGAGAAGAATTAATTTCTCGCCTATTAGAATATAAAAAATATAAATCTATTGTGGCAGATATGGCCGCAATGGAAGGAGATGCTTTTCAACGTGAGAAGAGAGGGAATATCGTCTCTGAATTAAAGTCTTTGGCTGAAGTCAATAATGTGGAATCAGAATTACAAGATCTTGATTTATACAAGTTATTGAAAGTCTATGAAAAAGTATTGTCTCGTTATGAGGTTCAGAAAAACAAGCCCGTTCACCAAGTAGTAAAATATCCATTTACGATAAGTGAGCAAAAGTTAAAGATGCTAGACAAGGTTAAAAGTAAAGCGAAAGTAACTTTTGAAGACATCCTCTGCACTCAGCCAGATAGGATAGCGGTGATTTTTAATTTTTTAGCTATTTTAGAATTACTACAATTGAATCTGATTTCAATCAATGTAGGTTTGGGCTACAATAATTTCTGGATTGAGCACGTACCTTCTGACTAATTTTTATGGCTGAGCAAGAAGATAAAGTCCTTAAAATATTTAACTCTCGTCGAATCGGTCTTACTGTATTGATTGGACTGATTGTTATTGGTTATTTATTCTACGATGAAATCACGAACAATGGACTTACACTATCTGCTATTGGCAAAGAATTAGCGAATGCTAATTTCTTTTGGGTTTTCTTAGCCTTATTGGTTTTGTTGGTGAGAGATGGAGGGTATATGTACCGAATCAAACATCTCACCATGAATAAATTGAGCTGGAAAAGTTGCTTTCAAGTGATTGTATTGTGGGAGTTTGCTTCGGCAGTTACACCATCGGTAGTAGGGGGAACTGCAGTAGCTGTCTTTATTTTAAACAAAGAAAAGATTCCACTAGGGAAGTCTTTAGCCTACGTTTTAGTAACGGCTATTTTAGATAATTTATTTTTTGTAATAGCAGGATGTCTAGTGATGTTTTCTTCCGACAATAGTTTGTTCCCAAATACGGAATGGGTGAGTAGGGAAGCTCTAAAAAATGCATTCTACATCAGTTATTTATTGATTTCATCGTACTCCCTATTAATGATTTACGGAATATTTATTAACCCAAGAGGGTTTAAGTATATCTTAATGAAACTAACGTCTTGGGGGCCACTCAGGAGAGGTAGAAAAATGGCACATGAGCAAGGGACTCAGATGATTAATGCGGCTAATGAATTGCGATCAGTATCTATTATGTATTGGGTAAAGGCAGTTTTAGTAACCTTTTTTATCTGGACGGCACGTTACTTTATGCTCAACTGTTTAGTAGCAGCATTTTCTGATGGAATGAGTTTTTGGGAACACTTCCAGGCAATATCTCGACAAATAGTGATGTGGATTGCTCAACTCGTTTCTCCAACTCCTGGTGCATCGGGGATAGCAGAAGGCTTATTTAAAGTGTTCTTTAAAGATATTCTTTCGAATGGAGGAGTATTAGTCATTGTATTATTGTTGTGGCGTTTTCTTACCTATTTTGCTTACCTTGTTTTAGGCTCTATTGTATTGCCAAGATGGCTAAAAAAAGTATTTGTTAATCGATAAGTATGGCGTCTTTTATCTCTATCAATCCAGACAATCCAGAAGAAAGAAAAATAGCAGAAGTAGTCCGTCACTTGCAAAAAGGAGGAGTCATCATCTACCCTACTGATACCGTTTATGCGCTAGGATGTAGTGTTTTTGATCGTAAAGCCATCGAACGAATCTGCCAGATTAAACAAGTAAAAGTAGAGAAGTCACAATTTAGTTTTATGTGTACTGATTTGAGCAATGCTTCTCAATATACCAAGCAGGTGGGCAGCACTATTTTTAAGTTAATGAAAAAGACACTGCCTGGCCCATATACTTTCATTATTAATGCAAGTGGAGAAGTACCTAAGGCACTACAGTTCAAAAAGAAAACAGTAGGTATTAAAATTCCTGATCATCGGATTACAAATTTGCTTACGCAAGAATTAGGGCATCCAATTATTAGTACCTCTTTGCCAGATAAAGAGCTAGAAGTAGAGTATTATACAGACCCATCTTTGATGCTAGATATTTACGATAAACAAGTAGATGTTATCATAGATGGTGGCATAGGAGAAATTACCCCCTCGACGGTGTTAGACTGTTGTGACGGAGATATAGAAATTGTAAGAGAAGGCCTTGGGGAGATTGACTTTTTGTAATCCCTTTCTCACATAAAAACTTACATATTGGGCATCACACTTCGTGTCGGGCTATTCGTTTCAAGTCCTCGCCTTCCTTTGTCGGCTGTGGGCTTTCCACTTCTATCCCTGATGCAAAATGTAGTTAGAGACTTTCACAATAAAGATCGTCATCCTCGTGAATACGGGGATCTCAACCTTGTTTAGCAGAGGTTATCTTTTTCGAGATTCCTGACTACGCAGGAATGACGGTTAGTTATGAATGCTTTATCTACTCAGTCGATTAATGATAGCTTCATGCTTAGGAAATTTTTCAAGTAACTCAGCTTTTTTAGGTAATTCAAAATCATCAAAATCAAAACCTGGTGAAACGGTACAGCCTACAAGCGAATAGCTATCTTTATTAACCACTTCAGCAGCAAACCAATCGCCTCCTTATACCACAATCTGAGGAATTTCATCAGCAACTAAATCATTTCCAAGTGTAATGGCTGAATACTCCCCTTCTTTTGAAATCATATGGATAATCAATGGTGAACCAACATAGAAATGCCAAAACTCATCTTGTTTTATTCTGTGAAAAGCAGAAAAAGAATCTGAGGTCAACATAAAATAAATAGCCGTAGAATAGTTTCTCTTTCCAGAATAGTCTTCCGCTAAGCTTGATTTTTCTATCTTACCTTCACTTCGATAAGTTTCCTTGTAATAACCGCCCTCTGGATGAGGACGTAAGCCTAGTTTATCAATGATTTGTTTAGGAGTAGTCATGTATATTTTCGTTATTCAGATTACAAATCTGTTTTTATCATTGCTTCGAGATGCCCTACGGAACATCTCGAAGAACAGCATAAAATAACACAAAAGCTCAGCTTTATCCACTTATTTGTGAATATAGCTGAATTTATAATTGAAAAATATAAGTAATACGTATATTGAAGAGTTGTATGCCATGAGCGAAAAGTAAAAACCCACCGCACATTTTAGCACATTTGGTTTTTGCCAACGCACAAAGCCAACCCAAAAAAACCAAAAGAGCTAAAATCACCCAACGCTTAGGTGCGAATAATAAGCTAAGTTGGTATATTGAATGATCTTTTAATGACCGCCAATAGTTAATGAATTTAAATAAGCTCAAACCTAGAAAATCCCTCAACAAAGCCTACCTGAAGGTTAAACCCAACCGATCTGATATTGAGGTTTTTAAAGAGAACCTGATTCATCTAATCGATCAAACGAACGATACCGAATCTGAGGAGTTTCATAAAAATCTGGTTTCTGATTTTCTAAAGAAGACCTACTACGACCCCAATCATTCTATAAATACCAAAGGACGAAACGACCTAGTGATCCACAACGGAAAAGATGCCAAGTCTACTGTTGGAGTCATCATTGCAGCTAAAAAGCCCACTAACAAAAATGAGATGGTCACAAAAGACAATCTCAATAAAAAGGCTTTCCAAGAATTAGTCCTCTACTACCTACGAGAACGAATCACGCAGAAAAATCTTGAAATTAAATATCTGATTGCTACGAACATCAACGAATGGTTTGTTTTTGATGCTACTACATTCGATAGACTATTTGCCCAAAACAAAAAGTTGGTCAAGCAATTCGAAGACTTTGAAGGAGGAAGATTAGTAGATACTAAAACCGATTTTTTCTATAAGCAAGTAGCCGGGCCGTTTATCGAGCAACTAGATAATTCGGTTGATTTCACGCATTTCGATTTGCGTGACTATGACAAACCACTAAGAAATGATGACAAGAAGGACGATAACAAACTTATTGCCCTTTTCAAACTCCTTTCCCCTGAGCATTTACTCAAACTTCCTTTTGCGAACGACAGCAACTCGCTGGACAAGAAGTTTTACAGCGAACTGCTACACATCATCGGTCTGACAGAAACGAAAGACGGAGGAAAAAAAGTAATTCAAAGAAACAAAGCTGGTGAACGAAACACAGGTTCTCTACTCGAAAATGCCGTTATTCAACTAGACACGCTAGACAAGATTCACCGACTAGATAAACCTAGCCAATATGGAGAAACAATGGAAGACCGTTTGTTCAATGTAGGGCTGGAACTTTCCATTACTTGGGTCAATCGAATTCTGTTTTTGAAGTTGCTGGAAGCTCAATTGATCGCTTATCACAAAGGAGACGAATCGTATTCGTTCTTGAATTTCAAGAAGATCAATAATTATGATGACCTGAACAGCCTTTTCTTTCAGGTATTAGCAAAGAAGCACATAGAACGAAATGAAGATGTAAAAGAGGACTTTGCCAAAGTGCCTTACCTCAATTCTTCGCTTTTCGAGCCCAATGAACTGGAGCATAACACGATTCTCATTAGTAATCTTCGAGATGAAAAGACACTCCCTATTCTAGCCAACACCGTCCTCAAAGACGAGAACGGAAAGAAACGAAAAGGTGAACTCAATGCCCTTGAATACTTCTTTGCATTCCTAGAAGCGTATGACTTTAGCAGCGAAGGAGCTGAAGACATTCAGGAAGACAACAAAACACTAATTAACGCCTCAGTCCTTGGATTGATTTTCGAGAAAATCAACGGGTACAAAGACGGCTCGTTCTTTACTCCTGGTTTTATCACCATGTACATGTGCCGTGAAACCATCCGAAGGTCGGTAGTACAGAAATTCAACGATACAAAAGGTTGGAACTGCAAAAACTTAGACGATCTCTACGACAAGATTGAAGACCGCCAAGAAGCCAACAATATTGTAAACAGTCTTAAGATTTGTGATCCTGCGGTGGGGTTCTGGTCACTTTTTGGTTTCGGCTCTTAACGAGATGATTGCCATTAAGAATGACCTTAAAATTTTTCAAGATAGAGACGGCAAGCGATTAAAGGAATATGTACTCGAAGTGGTCAATGATGAATTGGTGATCACCGATGACGATGGAGAATTATTCGAGTACAGTATCAATAATAAAGAAAGCCAACGGCTCCAAGAAACGCTTTTCCATGAGAAACAAACCATTATTGAAAACTGTCTTTTTGGTGTAGATATTAACCCAAATTCCGTTAAGATTTGTCGTTTGAGATTGTGGATTGAGCTATTGAAAAACGCCTACTACAAAAACGAAACAGAACTCGAAACACTACCAAACATCGACATCAATATCAAGTGCGGTAATTCGCTAATTAGCCGATTCGATTTGGATGCAGACATTCACGAGGCACTCAAGAAAAGTAAGTGGTCAATTGACAGCTATCGAATAGCGGTGGATGCTTACCGCAATGCCCAAAGCAAGGATGAGAAACACGAAATGGAACGCTTAATCAACGACATTAAAAGCGACTTCCGTAGTGAGATTTCAAAGGGTGACCCAAAGCTCAAAAAACTCTACAAGTTCAGCGGTGAACTTGCGAATCTCACGACTCAAACAGGACTCTTTGAGATGAGCAAAAAGGAAAAAACGGTTTGGAATAAAAAAGTAGAAAAACTTACCAAAGACACCAAAAAGCTAGAAACCGAGATAGAAGAAATCAAAAACAACAAAATCTATGAAAATGCCTTTGAGTGGCGCTTCGAATTTCCCGAAGTGCTGAATGATGAAGGTGATTTTGTGGGTTTTGATACGGTGATTGGGAATCCACCTTATATACGTGTACAAGAATTAGAACACGATCAAATTGATTTTTACAAAAATAATTTTGCAGTTGCGTTTAAACGGGTTGATATTTCTATTCTATTTTTCGAACGTGCTTATTTAGTTTTATCAGAATCAGGTTATTGTTCATACATAACTTCAAATCAATTCATATCATCTGAATATGGCAGAAATTGTAGAGACTTTTTAAAAGACTCTTTTAACCCGATAGAAATCATTGATTATCAGGATTTACCAGTGTTTGATGATGCTCTTACCTATGTAAGTGTTTTCACCATGTCTAAAGTGAAAATATCCAGTTTTACAATTTTTCGTGTTACGTCAATTAATGATGCAAAAAGCAATCATTTTGGACCTGAAATTTCAATCAAGGTCTCTAATCTGAATTCAGATAATTGGTCCCTTAAACCTCAAAATGAAACTGATTTACTACAAAAGCTAGATTTATACGATGCTCTGGAAAAATAT
>JBGCEI010000067.1:0-3172 GCA_045106295.1 Cyclobacteriaceae bacterium | reverse complement strand
ATGTTTGCTTTTCCTTTCTCATTGTCAAAGAATCTCCATCCCGCTTCTTCTAGCAGTTGGTTTATTTTGATTCTTGCATGAGCTTCATTTTTCATTCTTCTCTTTCTTTTTAGTCAGCGTTGGCAAAAAGCAATGTGTGCGGAGCACTCTTTGCTTGTGCGTTGGCTTTTTCTTTTAATGGGGCACAACAACTAGATAACATCACCCTAGGTGATGTTATCTGTAAAAGGTGTTGTTATCTGTTTTATACCCTTACTAATCTACTCATTTTAAGAAGAACATAAAATAACGGTAGATAATTTACATAAAAGCGAATCAAATCACCTCCAAAGCCTCTTGCTTCAACCAACCAATACTTCCGTTAGAGAGCTTGATTCTATACCAGTCACCTTGTTGGTCTAAAACAGTTACTTTTAGACCTGCATGAATCACAAACAAATCAGAACCTGCATCTCCGGGAACACTTTGTGCTGTGGCTGTAGGGCTAAATACAATGGCTTGTTGCTTTTCGTAGATGTAGGCATAATTACTATTACCTAGTAAATACGTTAATAAGCTCAATACAAAAGCAAGAAGAAGAACCAACACATAGTTTCTCTTCTTTGAAATAAAAAGGTATAAAAACAAGACGACTAATCCAGTAATAAAAAACAACACACTTACTATTCCCCAAACAGTAGCAGATAGTTTACTCACAAACGATTGATACCACGTAAATAAAAAGAACTCAGGAACAACTTCTAACTTATCTACCAAGCGTTCGTTCGCCAACTGAAGGTTGTACACTAAATCATCAGAACTGCCTAATTTCTTTGCTCGCTCATAATTTAAAACAGCAGGTGCTATTTGATTCAACTTAAAATAGGCATTACCCAAATTATAGAAAACCTCGAACGATTCATTATTCTCACCAAGCACCTCTTCATACAGTTTTACAGCCGTTTGAAAATCAGAGGACACATATGCTTTTTCTGCCTGTTGTAAGCTTTCTTCTACCGTAGCTGCATAGTTTAGCAATCCGTTGAGTAAGAAGAAGAATAGGATAGTTATTTTTTTCATTGATAATAGGTATTAGGTATCACGTATTAGGTATCACGACTCTAGTCATCTAAAAATCTAATGTCTCATATCTCATTATCTCAAAGTCTTATAAGCTGTTCCATAATTCGTTCTGCTTCACTGTATGTCTTTTCCATAGAAGTAGTTGCAGAAGAAGCGTACTGAGCCATTTCTACTGTAGAAATTAACGACTGTAAATCAGTAATTAATTCGGAGCTCACTTCTTTACTCTCTAAGGTAGCCGTGATTTTTTCTTTTGTTAAGTCAGATTGTTCCATACGGAGTTTATCTCCCAAATAACTGAATACACCGCTCAATAGCTCTTTATGGAAAGAAGCTGAGTCTTGTTCTTCCAAATGTCTTTTTGCTATTTTCAGTTTCTGTTGAATCAGTTTATTTGCTTTTTTAGCTTTGTATGATTTCACATCCGACTGATCTTTCTCTTTTTTATAAAAGACTAAGCACAACACCCCAAAACCAAGTAAGGGAAGTCCATAACTTAGATAGAAAGAAGTAGTTCCAAACCAAGTAGTTGTTTTTTCATCTACTGAAACAATACCAGTTTGTATGTAACGAATATCTGTATTTAACTTCTTTACATCCTTTTGAGAAACCGTTGCTTGCTGAATAGTAGCAACATCTTCCGTCCCATCTCCTGCTAGTACATTCAATGAGAAAGGTCCTTTTTTGAGTGTTTTGTACTGTTTCTGATTCACATCAAAATAAGTAAACTCAATAGCTGGCAACTTATAAATTCCTGCATAACGAGGTATCGTTAAGTAGTTCACCGTTTTAGATCCGCTAATTCCATTTGCAGTTACCTTAAATGAATTCTTAACTTCAGGATCATACAATTCCAAATCTGGTGGTAGATTCAAAGAGGGAAGATCTATTAACTTCAAATTACCCGCCCCAGAAATTTTCGTTTTTAGCGTAACTGACTTATTCGCTTGCACTTCCTTTTTTGTCAAAGAAGCAGATAGTTTGTAGCTACCTACCGCTCCAGTAAAAGAAGCTGGTGCTCCAGCAGGTAATTGTTTCACCCTTACTCTAATCGATTTACTCTTTACTTTCTTTTGTACATTCTGAGACCTGGCAAAAAAATCATCAAATAAAGATCTTCTACGGTTAGAAGACTGTATACGCTGTCTTACCACACAGCCAATCTCCACGGGGTCAATAATCAATTGCCCACTTTTTTGAGGGACCAAAACAAACTTCTGTAAGATTGCTGTACGATACAGAATACCGTCTATGTTTTCTTCTTGTAAATTCACCTGATTACTCGTTTCAACATCTTCTTTCCAAAAACCATTGAATTGAGGTAAAGAAAACTCATCAAAACCAACTAAATCTACTTTACTGTAAATTTTTACCGTAGCAGAAACAGGTTCTCCTTGATACATGGTCCTTTTATTCACCAATATTTTAAGGTATAAATCTTCTCCACCAATTCCTTCACTACCAGTTTTACCTGAAGAAGTGGAACTAGATTGTTGATTTGCTTTTACTACCTCTACCGTTACTGCGTTTGTTTTATACTCTTTCCCATCTACTACAAAAACAGCTGGCTCAATCGTAAACTTTCCTTCATTTTTAGCCTGTAACACATAGGTAAAACTGTAATTAACAGACTGTGTCATTTTACCATTCACAACCGTCATTTGCGAAGAAGAACCTTGACTAGGACCTCCTAAAAAAGCAAAATCAGTAAATTCAGGTGGCGCTAATTGCTCTGGGTTTCCATTCTTTACATGGTAGGTCAGTTGAAACCGTTGTCCGTTCTTTACAAACTTAGGGGCCGATCCAGTAACTGATACTTGAGTGAAGCTTGTGCTAAAAACAAAAAGCAATGCACAGCCGATCAAAAATTTAAGGTATGTTCTCGTTACCATTCTTTTTCTATTCTAATAGGTTGTCCTTTCTCTTTTCGAGCATTCTTATCTTGTAGCTGCTGCTCTTTCTGCATCATCGCCTTCAATAGTTTCTCCGCTTCTTCCTGACTCATCTTCCCTTTTCTTCCCTCCTGCTGTTTCTTTTGCTCCGCTTCTTTTTGCTTCTGGTCTTTTCCTTTGCTATCCTTTTGTTGATTCTGCTGATCTTTTCCGTCTTT
>JBGCEI010000066.1:0-8898 GCA_045106295.1 Cyclobacteriaceae bacterium | reverse complement strand
TTACAGTTCGCATAGATCCAACAATCCTTTCTGACCAGCAAAATCTCTAGCACTGCTAAATTGCCAATGTTCTGGACAGTCTACAAAACCTGCTTCTACAGGATTATCATGAATATAGTCAACCTTTTGATACTTTACTTTCTCTGTCCATAATTCAATTGGCTTGTTGTCTTGTCTCCATAATTGTTTGTGCTTCACATTACTTGACTTTTTAGCTGCTTGTTCCATCATCCAAAGCAACCACTCTTTCCTGCTTTCTTGCTCGTTCTCAGCTATTACTTTTTGAAGTGTATTAGATGTGTATGTCTTTAGTGAACGCATCAACTCTGATGGATTATCTTCTTTGGCTCTAAAAATTAAATGAACATGGTTTGTCATTATACACCAAGCATAAATCTCCATCCCTTTTTGTTCTTGACAGTATTTCAAACTCTTTATTACTTCCTGAAAATATATCGTTCTTGTAAAGATATCTATCCAATAAACAGTAGCAAAACTCACAAAATACAGACCTCCTTTGTTATGAAATTTATATTTCCTACTCATAACATAAAAATAGCTTTTTTCTAGAAGTAAGTAGCTGTTAATTCATCCCTTTATTTGTTAAATATAGTTGTTAGCACAAGCAAGGATGCTTGCGCTAGCGGTTGCATGACTTTGTTATTATTTTGTTTCACAACTGTAAAACAAACAAGTGTCAGCCAATTTTTACCTAATAATCAACTTTTCGTAATAATCTCTATTACGTATTTCCAATAGAGAGTGAGGGGAGATTACTCAATATCATCTTGCTTAATCCATCCCTCAATTACTTTTTTACCATAAAATCGAATTTTCAACCAATCTCCTTGTTCATCTATCTCCTATTTTCTGAATATCATCTTCACTAATAAGAGAGAAGTCTGTTTTCTTGGGTAAATATTGTCGGATTAGCCCATTGAGTTTAATTACAAAGCCACAAAGTTAAATTTCGTTCATAACTCAACCAAATGAGATGATTCGAATCACAAAAATGAAACTACCTTTGTCTTAAAGAGGCAATCAACTTATAGCCAATAGCTAAAACAAGACATATGAAGACATTTCTTTCTTTTATTCTTAGTACTATCATCAGTTGTATTCATGCCAATGACTTCAAAACAGGTGCAGAACAATTGGATAAATACCTTCCGCTCTTAGAAGGAAAAAACATAGCGATTGTTGCCAACCAAACTTCTGTAATTGAAAATACACACTTAGTGGATACTCTACTAGCTAAAGGAGTTCACATAACGACTATTTTCTCGCCAGAGCATGGTTTTAGAGGAAATCATGATGCAGGTAAAAAGGTAACAGATGGCAAAGACGTAACAACAGGGCTCTCGATCACTTCTCTTTATGGAAAGAATAAAAAGCCTAGTGCTAAACAATTACACGACATAGACGTTGTTCTGTTCGATATTCAAGATGTGGGTGTTCGTTTTTACACCTATCTTTCTACTCTTCATTATGTGATGGAGGCCTGTGCAGAGCAACACAAACAAGTTATTGTATTAGACAGACCCAATCCTAACGCCCATTATATTGACGGACCAGTTCTAGATACTGCTTTCCGTTCGTTTGTAGGCATTCATCCTATTCCTGTTATCTATGGGTGTACATTGGGTGAAATGGCACAGATGATTAATGGCGAAAAATGGCTAAAAAAAGGAGTTTCATGTAGCCTCAAAGTAATTGCATTAAAAGACTACACACATCAAAATTGTTCTATACTACCCGTAAAGCCATCTCCTAATTTACCCAATGCTTTGTCTATTGCTATTTATCCTTCCCTCTGTTTTTTTGAACCGACAGTCATCAGCATTGGACGAGGAACTGACTTTCCTTTTCAAGTAATGGGCGCACCTGCTTTTACCGACAGTTCGTTTACATTTACACCAAGAAGCATCGAAGGAGCTTCAAAATATCCCAAACACGAGAACGAAGCCTGTTTTGGAACCGATTTGAGAAATCGCACGATTGACACACACTTTACACTCTCCTATTTACTGAATTATTACAAAGCCTATCCCAAAAAGGAAACTTTTTTCACCAATGAGAAGTTCTTTAATCTATTAGCTGGAAACAACCAATTAATTGAACATGTAAAGCAACAGATTTCCGAACAAGAAATTAAAAAAACATGGCAGAAAGACTTAAAAACGTACAAAAAGATACGTAAAAAGTATGTACTCTACCGTGATTAATCAAAATACTAAAGTCTAGCTACTTGATACTTACTACCAGATACTAAAAAATGAAAGACCTCCGAATCATATTTATGGGAACCCCAGAGTTTGCCGTACCTAGTTTGAACGAACTAGTAGCACAGGACTTTAATGTGGTGGCCGTTATCACTGCTCCAGACAAACCAGCAGGAAGAGGTAAGAAAATTTGTACATCAGCCGTAAAAGACGCAGCCGTAGCACACAACATCCCTGTATTGCAACCTACTAATTTAAAAAACGAGAACTTCATTGAAGAATTAAAGAGTTACCAAGCGGATTTACAGGTCATAGTAGCCTTTAGAATGCTACCAGAAGTAGTATGGGATATGCCTCCTTTAGGTAGTTTCAATTTACATGCTTCTTTGCTCCCACAATACCGTGGAGCTGCACCTATCAACTGGGCAGTGATTAATGGTGAAAAAGAAACAGGTTGCACTACTTTCTTTTTACAACATGCCATTGATACGGGAGACATTATTCTACAAGAAAAAGAAACTATTTCTCGAGAAGATACAGTAGGCGATGTGTACGAACGTTTGATGTACAAAGGGGCTAAACTAGTCGCTACAACCACTGAAATGATTGCTAAAGATGAGGTGGTTACTTCACCACAAAATATCAATCAAGTACTAAAAAGTGCGCCTAAAATATTCAAAGAGACGTGTGAAATCAATTGGGAAGATGAGGCAGAGGACATTTTTAACTTTGTACGAGGACTAAGCCCCTACCCTGCTAGTTGGACTACGCTAAACAACAAACAGCTAAAAGTATTTAAAGCATCTGTAGTCAAAAAGACAGAAGAGCATCCCGAAGAGCAAGACATTTACACCGACAACAAAAGCTTCCTGTATTTCAGTACGGCAGACGATTGGATAGCGATTGAAGAATTGCAGTTGGAAGGAAAAAAACGAATGACAGTAACTGACTTTTTATGCGGTTATCAAGTTGAAATCAATTAAATCTATGATTACATCACTTATTGTAGCTCAAGCAGAAAACAGAGCCATAGGAAAAGACAACCAGATGATTTGGCACTTACCCAAAGAGTTTGCTCATTTTAAGCGAACTACTCTTGGACACCACATTATTATGGGAAGAAAGAACTTCGAGTCTATTGGAAAACCTCTTCCTAAACGTACCTCTATTGTTATCAGTAGAAACGACAAATACGAAGTACCTGAAAATGTACTACTAACCAATAGCCTAGAAAATGCTTTATCCATAGCCAAAGAAAACGGAGATGAGGAAGCATTTGTAATTGGTGGAGGACAACTCTACGAACTTGCCATTGATCAAGTAGATAGAATGTACCTCACTACCGTACACGAATCATTTGATGCAGATGTCTTCTTCCCTACTTTCGATAGGTCAAAATGGATACTACGTTCTACCAAACGCTTTGAAGCTGATGAGAAAAATAAGCATGCGTTTACGGTGGAGGTGTTTGATAGAATCAACGTATCATAAAAAAAATCATGGAAATAGCCATTAAACTACTGATAGGCTTGATCGCCTTCATTCACATGTACATTCTCTGGTTTGAGATGTTTGCATGGGAAACAAAAGGGAGAAAGGTATTCAAAAGCTTTCCAAGGGAGCTATTTAGCAAAACGAAAGAAATGGCTGCTAATCAAGGACTGTACAATGGTTTCTTAGCTGCAGGATTAATCTGGACATTTTTCATTACTAATACTGAATGGCAGACTAATATTACGCTCTTCTTCTTGAGTTGCATTGCAATTGCAGGAATTTTCGGTACTATAACCGCTGAAAGAAAAATATTCTTCGTTCAAGCCTTACCAGCACTTATTGCTATTGGATTAGTTTTACTGAAGTAACAAATAAATCTCATGGGAAACATTGAAATCGTAACTGGAATATTATTGGCTTTAAACGGTCTAATGACCTACAAAGGCTTACAAGACCCTACTTTTTTTCATACTTACTCCTTCCGAGTAGGTGAGATACTAGAACAAAAAGACTACAAACGACTAGTCACCTCTGCATTCTTACATGGTGATTGGGCTCACTTTGGGTTCAATATGTTTACGCTCTACTTCTTTGCGAATAACCTAGAATCAGCTGCAGGAATCCCTAAGTTTCTATTTATCTACTTTGGTAGTTTGTTAGGTAGTAATTTATTCTCCCTCTACATCCATAGAACCAATTCTTATTATAGCGCCATTGGAGCCTCTGGGGCTGTAAGTGGAGTGGTATTCGCTTGTATTGCCTTGTTTCCAGGTATGGAGGTCAGCCTGTTTTTGCTCCCTTTCTTTATTCCTGCATGGATTTACGGGATAGGCTATGTATTGTATTCCATTTACGGTATGAAAGCTCAGAATGATAACATAGGACATGAAGCTCATCTTGGAGGCGCTATCTTGGGTTTATTGATTGCTATTGCACTCTTCCCTTTTGTGTTACAGACCAATCAATTTACAGTGATTGCCGTATTAGTTCCTTCAGTCGCTTTTTTGGTTTATCTATTGAAAAAAGAAAACGTTTTTTAGGCATTTTTCAGTAAACTAAAGATAGGCTAACGCCCTCCCATATTCTTGGTAGACTTTTTCCCTTCTAAGGAGTAAGAAGTCCAGATTCCTACTTTTGAACCTGCTTTGTACCTTCCTTCTTGTTTTAATTTCCCATTGGGATAATATAATTTATAACCTCCCTCTATTTTACCGTATCGGTAACCAATGGATGAAAAAAGAATACCATTTGAAGAATAATATTTAGCTACACCATGCCCATTGGAAATAGTAGCTTCACCAGACGGTGATAAAAACCGGAATGGACGACGAATATTCTCTTTATAAGTCCCTTCTTCCATTAATTTCCCATCTGGGTAGTAAAAAGAATACGTACCTCCTTGTTCCTCTCCTACCCATGTACTTTTCATTTTTTTCTGGTTATTCACATAGTAAAAAACGGCGTTCTCATCTCCTTTTTGCTTATGATCCATCAGAGAATAATGGTTTACCTCAACGGTTTTCTTCTCTTCTCCTCTCAAATAATGGACATCTGTTCCATTTAATATTCCTCCTTTGTAATGGCATTTTCTTCTTATTTCGCCAGATAGGTAGAAGGAAGTCTGTTCACCAGACAACACCCCTTCTGCATACACTACATTATTTAAAGAAACTCCATTTGGGTAAAAAGAAACCCGTTGCCCTACGGCTAATCCCTTTTCTATTTCAACTTGATCTGCTATTTGTCCATTGAGATAAGTCACTAGGTAATTCCCCTTTCCTTTTTTGACTAATCTCTCACCCGCTTTATTGGTGTATGAAATCAATTGTGGAATTCCATTGTAGTAGTATTCTTTCTTCCATTCTTTCCCATTGGCATAATAAAAAGACCATTTCGCTATTCTCTCACCATTCTTAAGCTCTCCAACAGCTTTTACTTCTCCGTTTGTGTGCTCAATTGTATGTTTCCCATTTCTTGAGTCAGCTACTTCGCCCTCACCTTCTTTCCATCGGGACATAACTTCATACCTTTCTCTATGAAAGATTCCTTTTTCTTTCACATCTCCACTCTTGTAGAAATAAGTAATGTATAAATTAGGCTTTCCTTCCTCAAAGTACCCATCAAAGTATTTCTCTCCCGAAAGATAATACCCTACTACAGGTCCTGAATAATTCAATACATCATCGTAGGTATTTTTCTGTCTTTCGAAAGGTTGTAAGACCACATAATAAGTCGCCTCATGTTTAATAGACAATACATCTCTATCGTCAAAGTAATAGACTCTATCTTCCACCTGAGCAAACAGTTTGGCTAATAGAACTACAACTATTAAAATATGTACAATTACTTGCTTCATAAAACCTAAAAAAGCCTGACAACAGTATGTTTATCAGGCTTTTAAATCATTGTTTGTTTATTTTTAAACGTCTAACAAACCGTTTGTTTTTCTTACACCTTCTGCACTTTCAGCAATTTTTGCTTTCTCTTCATCAGCTAATTCAATCTCTACGATTTTTTCTATTCCATTTTTACCTAATAGACAAGGTACACCGATAGAAATATCTTTCAATCCATATTCTCCGTCTAACCATGCTGAACAAGGGAACATTTTCTTAGTATCACAAGCAATTGCCTGTACCATAGCAGATACTGCTGCTCCTGGAGCATACCATGCCGAAGTACCTAATAAACCTGTTAATGTAGCACCACCTACTTTCGTATCAGCAGACACTTGCTCTAATCTATCAGCAGATAAGAACTGATCTACAGGAACACCATTTCTAGTTGCTTTACCAGTTAAAGGAACCATTCCTTTATCCGAATGACCTCCTACTACCATTCCGTCTACATCAGAAATAGGGCATTCCAATGCTTCAGCTAAACGGTATTTGAAACGAGCGCTATCTAATGCACCACCCATACCAATAATTCTTTCTTTAGGAATACTAGTTGTTTTATGAACTAAGTAAGTCATCGTATCCATTGGGTTAGATACCACTATGATGATAGTCTTTGGAGAATGCTTCAATAGGTTAGAAGATACGTCTTTTACGATACCCGCATTGATTCCGATTAACTCTTCTCTTGTCATCCCTGGCTTTCTAGGAATACCAGAAGTGATTACACACACATCACTACCAGCTGTTTTTGAATAATCGCTTGTACTACCTGTAATTTTAGTATCAAATGCGTTCAAAGATGCTGTTTGCATCAAATCCATCGCTTTTCCTTCTGCAAATCCTTCTTTAATATCTAAGATTACTACTTCCGAAGCAAAATCTTTAATAGCAATGTACTCTGCACAACTTGCACCTACTGCACCTGCTCCAACAACTGTTACTTTCATATCTTTTAATTTAGTTACTAACTATTAGCAGTTAGCTAATAGCTTTTTTTATTATTCCTTTATGAGTACTTAAAACGCTAGTTGCTAGAAGCCAACTGCTAAAAGCTCACAAGTGTTTACTTTTTCTACTTGCAAGTTAGTCATGGAATTATTTTTCAACTAGTTAATTCTACTATTTTCACTAAAAAATGTGATGGTAATGAAGATATCTCTGGTTTTGTCTTGAAAAAACCATACATCGTAGATCCTGAGCCGCTCATACTTGCATAAGCTGCTCCTTTAGCGTACAGCATTTCTTTTATTTCAGCTAATTCTGGATACGCAACAAACAAGTGGTTTTCAAAGTCATTCTTTACTTTCCCTTTCCAGTTTTCAATAGGCTGTTGCAACACTTCTTGTAAGTCAATCTCTGGTTGCTTAGGAGCAACTCCACTGTATGCTTCTCTGGTAGAAATATGAATACCAGGATTAATCAAAACTAGGTATTTTGCATCAATAGTAAGGTCTAATGGTAAAAACTCATCGCCTTTCCCTACGGCTAATACAGCTTCGTTTTTAATAAAAAAGGCACAGTCACTTCCTATGTGTCTTACATAGTCTTCCATCTGATCGGCTGCCAACCAAAGGTTGAACTGTTCATTTAATCCCCTTACGGTAAATGCCGCATCTGCCGATCCTCCTCCCAGTCCTGCGCCTATGGGAATGTTCTTTTGTAGAATAATTTCTACAGGTGGTAAGTCATAATCTTTTGCTACCAAATGATAGGCTTTTAAACAAAGGTTGTTCCCATTATCTCCTGGAATAGCAATGCCATAACTTTTGAAGGAAGTAGTTTCTGCAGGGATTATTTCTAACGCGTCGTTCCACGGAAGTGGATAAAAACAAGAGACCAGGTTATGAAACCCATCTTCACGCTTTTCTGTGATATAAAGCCCTATGTTTATTTTAGCATTTGGAAACGACAGCATAAACTGAAATTTAACTTTTACTTAGTGATGACTTTTAGTTTTGTTTTTTGCTTTCTAGAAAGGATATCAAATGCATCTACTTTGTAACCTATCATTTTTTTATCGATCTGCTGGTATGTATCGTCTGTAGAACTGAATTTTTTGATCTTTTTATCAAATACCATCGTATACTCTATTGTAATACTTCCTCCAAACATGGTTTGTATGAGAGAAGTAGCCATTTCTAATTTCTCAGGAGTAATTTCTTTGTTCTCTGATAAGTCTTGTGGTTCGTTTTCTAGAGATAGCTTTTTACCATTCCATGAAGTCTTATTTTTCTCCATTAGATTCATAAGATCAGACAATGCCTTCTGCTTTCCTTTCATTTTATCTGACTTCTCTAAAATGGCTATAATTTGAGTAAAAGCATTTTTAGCTTCTTCTTGTGTATATGAAGCTACTTTCAACCCTATGCTTTCTGGTGTTTGTAAACTATCCTGATCAAACCTAACAGTTATCTTATCGAGAAAAGAGATAGGTTCTACTTCTAATGAATCATAAAAGTGTTTTTCTTTCATAAACTCCCCTATGTTAAACCATCCTTTTGGTAAGTTCTCTAATCCTTTCTTTTTTGATGCAGGTATTGCTGTCATCTTAGCTCGAAGACCTTCCTCTACACTTGTTTTAAAAGAGAACTACATCTCTTTATTTGAGTGATACAACGTATCCATCTTAATGGTACAAGATGTTACTAAGGTTAACAAAAGAGAACAGATTATTAATTGTTTGCCTAGCATGTAAGTCAAGTTGATTAGAATACAGTGATAAATTTAGAAAATGTAATGCCTTTATCCTATTGCTTATTGGGACTCTCGTACTGGTGTTAAAA